>NZ_JBQENS010000033.1:0-74591 GCF_052044465.1 Pseudomonas sp. 22490
AGAAGAAGCCCAGCGGGTTGATGTCGTAGCTCACCAGCAGGTTCTTGGTCTGCTGGTAGTGGTCGAGCATCATCTTGTGCGTCTCGCGACCGACGCCGGACTTCTTGTAGCCGCCGAACGCGGCGTGGGCCGGGTACAGGTGGTAGCAGTTGGTCCACACGCGACCGGCCTTGATCCCGCGGCCCATGCGGTAGGCGCGGTTGATGTCGCGGGTCCAGAGGCCGGCGCCGAGGCCGTACTCGGTGTCGTTGGCGATGGCCAGGGCCTCGGCTTCGTCCTTGAAGGTGGTGACGCCGACCACCGGGCCGAAGATTTCCTCCTGGAACACGCGCATGCCGTTGTGCCCCTTGAGCAGGGTCGGCTGGATGTAGTAGCCGCTGGCCAGGTTGCCTTCGAGCTTCTCGACGCTGCCGCCGGCGAGCAGCTCGGCGCCTTCCTGCTGGGCGATGTCGAGGTAGGAGAGGATCTTCTCGTACTGCTGCTGGGAAGCCTGGGCGCCGACCATGGTCTCGGTGTCCAGCGGGTCGCCGCGCTTGATCGCCCTGACCTTTTTCAGCACCTCTTCCATGAATGCCGGGTAGATCGACTCCTGGACCAGCGCGCGGGACGGGCAGGTGCACACCTCGCCCTGGTTGAAGAAGGCCAGCACCAGGCCCTCGGCGGCCTTCTCGATGAACGCCGGCTCGGCCTGCATGATGTCTTCGAAATAGATGTTCGGGCTCTTGCCGCCCAGCTCGACGGTGGAGGGAATGATGTTCTCCGCCGCGCACTTGAGGATGTGCGAGCCGACCGGGGTGGAACCGGTGAAGGCGATCTTGGCGATGCGCTTGCTGGTGGCCAGGGCCTCGCCGGCCTCCCTGCCGAAGCCCTGGACGACGTTGAGCACGCCCGGCGGCAGCAGGTCGCCGATGAGTTCCAGCAGCACGCAGATACCCAGCGGGGTCTGCTCGGCCGGCTTGAGCACCACGCAGTTGCCGGCGGCCAGCGCCGGGGCCAGCTTCCAGGCGGCCATCAGCAGCGGGAAGTTCCACGGGATGATCTGCCCGACCACGCCCAGCGGCTCATGGATGTGGTAGGCCACGGTCCTGTCGTTGATCTCGGCGGCGGAGCCTTCCTGGGCGCGGATGCAGCCGGCGAAGTAGCGGAAGTGGTCGGCGGCCAGGGGGATGTCGGCGTTGAGGGTCTCGCGCACGGCCTTGCCGTTGTCCCAGGTCTCGGTGACGGCGAGCAGTTCCAGGTTCTGCTCGATGCGGTCGGCGATCTTCAGCAGGATGTTCGAGCGCTCCTGCACCGAGGTGCGGCCCCAGGCGTCGGCGGCGGCGTGGGCGGCGTCGAGGGCCTTGTCGATGTCCTCGGCGGTGGAACGGGGGAACTCGGCGATCGGCTGGCCGTTCACCGGCGAGGTGTTGGTGAAGTACTGGCCCTTGACCGGAGGCACGAACTCGCCGCCGATGTAGTTGCCGTAGCGAGGCTTGAAGGTGACGACGGCACCGGGGGTTCCGGGCGCTGCGTAGATCATGGCGAAGCTCTCCTGTGTGGTCGTTCCGCCGTGGCGCGGCGGACTCGTGCAAGGGCGCCGCGGTCGGCGGCGAAGGGTCGGGCGCGTCACTCGTCGACGTGCACGCTTTCCAGATAGCTGCGGATCGCCCAGAGGCCTTCCTGGCTGATGAAGTCGGCCATCTTCGGCATGTACACCGCGCCATCGCGCACCGCGCCGTTGATGACCCGCTCCTTGAACCATTCGTCGCCCTCGGCGCCGGTCTCCAGCAGGCGCAGGTCCGGGGCGATGCCGCCGGACTTGGCTTCCAGGCCGTGGCAGCGCGCGCAGTTCTGGTTGTAGGCGGAGGCGCCGATCTCGACGGCGAGGTCGTGCTTGGCGTAGGGCTTGCGGTAGGGGTTGGTGTCGCGCCATTCCTTGCCCAGCGGCTCGAGTCCCTTGGTGTCCACTGCCTGGGGGGTCACATCGCCGTGGGCCAGCGCCAGGCTCGAGAGGCTGAGACCGGCCAGCACCAGCAGGCCGCGCAAGGCGTTGTTCTTGTTCATCACTTCATTCCTCCGGGGAGACAGGACAAGGCACGGGCGCCAAACGGCGCTCATCGCCATCCTAGGAAGCTCCGCCGCGCGCCCGAATCCTGCTTTGGGCGTCCTCGCCTACTCCCTTCGGAGTAGAGCCTCGGAAGGCCTTACGCGGGGCTTTGGCAGCAAGTCCAAGTCATGCCCCGTCCGGGAAGTCTTCCCGGACGAATCGGGCGATCTTCCGTTCCCGTCGGCGCGCCCCGCTTCCACCATGAAGCCGCCGCGGCCCGAGCAGCGGCCTGCCGTTTCTCGACCCTCACTCCAAACGGGAACCCGATCATGACAACAAGAACCTCACCCGCCCCTGCCGGCCTCCTGCGCCCGAGCCTGCACTGCCTCGCCTTCGCCGTCGCCCTGGGCAGCGCTGGCGCCGCGCTGGCCAAGGATGTGACCTGGGAGGACATCGCCAACGACGACAAGACCACCGGCGACGTGCTGCAGTACGGCATGGGCACCCACGCCCAGCGCTGGAGCCCGCTCAAGCAGGTCAACGCCGACAACGTGTTCAAGCTGACCCCGGCCTGGTCGTACTCCTTCGGCGACGAGAAACAGCGCGGCCAGGAGTCCCAGGCCATCGTCAGCGACGGCGTGATCTACGTGACCGCATCCTACTCGCGGCTGTTCGCCCTCGACGCGAAGACCGGCAAGCGCCTGTGGACCTACAACCACCGCCTGCCCGACGACATCCGCCCGTGCTGCGACGTGGTCAACCGCGGCGCCGCGATCTATGGCGACAAGGTGTTCTTCGGCACCCTCGACGCCTCGGTGGTGGCGCTGAACAAGAACACCGGCAAGGTGGTGTGGAAGAAGAAGTTCGCCGATCACGGCGCCGGCTACACCATGACTGGCGCGCCGACCATCGTGAAGGACGGCAAGACCGGCAAGGTCCTGCTGATCCACGGCAGTTCGGGCGACGAGTTCGGCGTGGTCGGCCGCCTGTTCGCCCGCGATCCGGATACCGGCGAGGAAATCTGGATGCGTCCCTTCGTCGAAGGCCACATGGGCCGCCTGAACGGCAAGGACAGCACGGTGACCGGCGACGTCAAGGCGCCCTCCTGGCCGGACGATCGCAACTCGCCGACCGGCAAGGTCGAGTCGTGGAGCCACGGCGGCGGCGCTCCCTGGCAGAGCGCCAGCTTCGACGCCGAGACCAACACCATCATCGTCGGCGCCGGCAACCCCGGCCCGTGGAACACCTGGGCGCGCACCGCCAAGGGCGGCAACCCGCACGACTACGACAGCCTCTACACCTCCGGCCAGGTCGGGGTGGACCCGAGCAGCGGCGAGGTGAAGTGGTTCTACCAGCACACCCCCAACGACGCCTGGGACTTCTCCGGCAACAACGAACTGGTGCTGTTCGACTACAAGGCCAAGGACGGCAAGATCGTCAAGGCCACCGCCCACGCCGACCGCAACGGCTTCTTCTATGTGGTCGACCGCAGCAACGGCAAGTTGCAGAACGCCTTCCCCTTCGTCGACAACATCACCTGGGCCAGCCACATCGACCTGAAGACCGGCCGCCCGGTGGAGCGCGAGGGCCAGCGCCCGCCGCTGCCGGAACCGGGGCAGAAGCATGGCAAGGCGGTGGAAGTATCGCCGCCGTTCCTCGGCGGCAAGAACTGGAACCCGATGGCCTACAGCCAGGACACCGGCCTGTTCTACGTGCCGGCCAACCACTGGAAGGAAGACTACTGGACCGAGGAGGTCAGCTATACGAAGGGCAGCGCCTACCTTGGCATGGGCTTCCGGATCAAGCGCATGTACGACGACCACGTCGGCAGCCTGCGCGCCATGGACCCGGTCAGCGGCAAGGTGGTCTGGGAACACAAGGAACACCTGCCGCTCTGGGCCGGGGTGCTGGCCACCGCCGGCAACCTGGTGTTCACCGGCACCGGCGACGGCTACTTCAAGGCCTTCGACGCGAAGAGCGGCAAGGAGCTGTGGAAATTCCAGACCGGCAGCGGCATCGTCTCGCCACCGATCACCTGGGAACAGGACGGCGAGCAGTACCTCGGCGTGACCGTCGGCTACGGCGGCGCCGTGCCGCTGTGGGGCGGCGACATGGCCGACCTGACCCGGCCGGTGGCCCAGGGCGGTTCCTTCTGGGTATTCAAGCTGCCCAGCTGGGACAACCGCACCGCCAGCCGCTGATCCCCGCGCCGCGCCCTGCGAGGCGCGGCTTTCCCCGCCTGCGGAGTATCCCGATGAAGACCTTCCTCCTCTGCGCCGCCCTGCTCGGCGCCGGCCTGGCCCAGGCCGCCGACGACATCGACGACGTCCGCGTCATCGCCGGCTGCCGCCTGGAGCCCGGCGCGCGCTGCGCCAAGGCCGACCTGCGCGGCGCCGACCTGCGCAACCTCGACCTCGGCCGCATCGACCTGGCCGGCGCCGATCTCTCCGGCGCCGACCTGCGTCACGCCAGGCTCGACCTGGCCAACCTGGAAAAAGCCAACCTGCGTGGCGCCGACCTCACCCGCGCTAGCCTGCAGCAAGCCAACCTGCGCGGCGCCGACCTCTCCGGCGCCAGGGCGGTGGCGATCCAGGCCTGGGGCCTGTTCGCCCAGGGCGCCCAGTGGCAAGGCGCCGACCTCACCGCCGCCTACCTGGAGTTCGCCCGTCTCAGCGGCGGCCGCCTGCACCAGGCCACGTTGCGCGCCGCCGACCTGGAGATGACCTGGCTGTCCCGCGCCGATCTCAAGGGCGCCGACCTGCGCGACGCCAACCTGCAGGAAGTCAAGCTGGCCGAGGCCAACCTGGAAGATGCCGACCTGCGCGGCAGCAAGGTGCGCTTCGGCAACTTCCAGGGCAGCAACATGCAGGGTTGCAAGGATTGCCCCGCGGGCTGGCAGTGAAGCGCCGGACAGCAGCGACGGCCCCCTAGCCGAGGCTGCCGCGAGCCTCCTCGGCGAGCGGCAGCGGCAGGCCCAGCCGCAGCACGCCGCTGTCGATGGCCCGGTGCACCAGTTCCGCCTGGGTACTCACCTGCAACTTCTGCTTGAGCAGGCTGACATGGTTGGACACGGTCTTGGCGCTTACCCCCAGGTGCTCGGCCACCTCGCGCAGGGCCAGGCCACGCGCGAGCAGGCGGAAGATCTCGAACTCGCGACGGGTCAGCCCGCGCAACGCTGCCCCGCCCTGCTCTTCCCACGACTGGCAGGCCAGGCGCGTGGCCAGGGGCTGCTCCAGATAGAGCTGGCCGGCGAGCACTCGCCGTATCGCCTCCAGCAGCACCGTCGGCGCCGCGCGCTTGGTCACGTAGCCGCGGGCACCGGCATCCAGCGCCTGGCGCACCAGGGCCAGTTCGTCGTGGAGGCTGAAGAACAGCACGCGCAACTGCGGCAGGCGCTGGCGCAGCCGGCGAGTCAGTTCCAGGCCGCTGATGCCCGGCAGGCCGAGATCGACGATGACCAGCGAAGGAATTTCCCGCTGCACCGCCTGCAAGGCTTCTTCGCCGTCGCCGGCCTCGTTCACCTCCACGTCGGGGAGCAGCCCGCGCAACAGCGCGGCCAGCCCTTCGCGGACCACGAAATGATCGTCCACCAGCAGGATCTTCATCGTCCTCTCCTCTCAGTCGTCGCGTTCCAGCGGCATCCGCAGGCGCAACGCCAGGCCCTGTCCGGGACGGCTGCGCAGGCTCAGTTCAGCGCCCAGGCAGCGCGCGCGCTGGCGCATCGAGTCCAGGCCGAAGCCGGGTGCCGGGTCCGCCGCGCAGCCGCGACCGTCGTCGCGTACGCTCAGGTAGAGAAAGCCGCCACGGCATTGCAGGCGGATCCGCACGCGGCTGGCGCCGGCATGCCGGGCGACGTTGTTCAGCGCCTCCTGCAACAGGCGGTAGAGATGGGTCCCGGCCGCCGCATCCAGGGGCGGCAGCGGACCGCCCAGGCGCAGCTCGCAGGCGATGCCCTGGCCTTCCTGCCAGTCCGCCACGCAGGCGCGCAGCGCCTCGTCCAGCGACTGGCGTTGCAGGGCCGGCGGCGGTAGACCGCGCAGCAGCGCGCGGAAGCTGTCGTCCAGCCCCTGGCAGTAGCGCTCCAGGCGTGCCAGCGCCGGCTGCCCGTCGCCTGCCGTGCAGCGCAGCAACAACAGTTGGGTGCGGATGCCCGTCAGGTACTGGCCGATATCGTCATGCACCGCCTGGGCCAGCAAGCGCCGCTCGCGCTCCTGCACGGCGAGCAGCCAGCGGTACTCCGCCGGGCCGGCGGGTCGCAGGTCATCCATGGCGTGGCTCAGGGGGCGATCCGACAGGCCTGTCCGACGGCGCAGGCGGCAGGTCTTTCCTGGCCGAGGTGGCGGGAATAGAGGAAATCGAACCCGAGCAGGCTGAGGATCAGCAGGATGGGCAACACCAGGGTGACGGCGATGCGCATGGCGGCGACTCCTGTCCATTGTCGTTGTCGAGACATGCTAGGACGCGCGGAGCCACGGCGTGCTACTACCTTGGTACTGCCGGGCCGCTACTTTTGCGCGGCCACCCGCCTCCAGCCGCCCTTGCGGGCGCCGCCGATGCAGCAGGAGCGCTGCGCAAGCGCCTGGTCCTGCTACTTTGGTACTGGTTCACCCCTCCGGACGTCGAATTTCCAAAGCAGCGCGCCTGCCCTGTAATGACGCATACAAGAAGAAACGACGAGAAGCCGCCATGCCCCGCCTTGCCTTGCCCCGCGTAGCGCCCGACTACCCTGCGGCGGTCCCGCCGCAGTACCGAGTTTGCCTTCTCCGCCTACCCGGCCGCCGACGCTCCGCGACGCGTCCCCGGCAGCGCGCGGCGGAACGCCCGCCCGCTGGGCTATCGCGCCCACGACTGCTACCGTGAGCGCATTCGCATCCGCCCGCGTGCCCCGAGCCGCCACCAGCCGCCCATAACGACAATAACGAGGTGCAGGCCATGTACAAGATCCTGATCGCCGACGACCACCCGCTGTTCCGCGAGGCCATCCACAATGTCATCGCCGACGGATTCCCCGGCAGCGAAGTGATGGAAACCGCCGACCTCGACAGCGCCCTGGGCCTGACCCAGGAACACGACGACCTCGACCTGATCCTGCTCGACCTGAACATGCCCGGCATGCACGGCCTCAACGGCCTGATGAACCTGCGCAACGAGGCCCCGACCATTCCCGTGGTTATCGTCTCCGCCGAGCAGGACAAGCAGGTGGTGCTACAGGCCATCACCTACGGCGCGGTGGGCTTCATCACCAAGTCCTCGCCACGCGCGCAGATGACCGAAGCCATCGAGCAGATCCTCAACGGCAACGTCTACCTGCCCTCGGACGTGATCCGCACCCAGAAGAGTTCGCCGCGACGCAGCGGCCACGAAGAACACGGCATCTCCCCGGAACTGCTCCAGGCCCTGACCCGCAAGCAGCTGCTGGTGCTGGAGCGGATGACCAAGGGCGAGTCGAACAAGCAGATCGCCTACAACCTGGACATCGCCGAGACCACGGTGAAGGCGCACGTCTCGGCGATCCTGCGCAAGCTCAAGGTACACAACCGGGTCCAGGCGATCCTCAGCGCCGGCGACATCGACTTCGCCGCCTACCTGCGCCGCTGAGACCCGCCGATGCCCGACCGCCGTACCCTGCTGCTCACTGTCCTGGCGATGCTGGCCTTCGCCGGCAATTCGCTGCTCTGCCGCGCGGCGCTGAAGGACACCGCCATCGACGCGGTCAGTTTCACCGCCCTGCGTCTCTTCTCCGGCGCCCTCATGCTCGCCATCCTGCTGCATCTGCGCCGGGGCCCGGCCACGCCCGCGCGCGGCGGCTGGCGCGGGGCGGCGGCGCTGTTCGTCTACGCGGCCGCGTTCTCCTACGCCTACGTGCAGCTGGACGCCGGCACCGGCGCGCTGCTGCTATTCGGCGCGGTACAGGTCACCCTGCTGCTGGCCGGCCTGCTGCGCGGCGAACGGCTGGGCGGACAGGCGCTGCTCGGTTTCCTGCTGGCCCTGGGCGGCCTGCTGTTCCTGTTGCTCCCCGGAGCCAGCGCGCCGCCGCTGGGCGGTGCCCTGCTGATGCTCCTGTCCGGCCTCGCCTGGGGCCTCTATACCCTGCTCGGCCGCGGCGGCGGCGATCCGCTGGCGGTCAGCGCGGGCAACTTCCTGCGTGCCCTTGCCTTCGCCGCCCTGCTGCTCCTGGCATTCCACGGACAGTTGCGGCTGGACGGCGCCGGGCTGGCCTATGCCCTGCTTTCCGGCGCCCTCGCCTCCGGCCTCGGCTACGCCGTCTGGTACAGCGCACTGCCGGGGCTGACGGCGATCCAGGGCGCCTCGGTGCAGCTCAGCGTGCCGGTGCTCGCCGCCCTCTGCGGCGCCCTGCTGCTCGGCGAGCCGCTCGCCCCGCGATTGCCGCCGGCGACCCTGGCGGTGCTCGGCGGGATCGCCCTGATCCTCGCCCCGCGCCTGGGCCGCGCGGCGCGCGAAGGCGCCTGAATCAGACCGAGGCTTCGCGCTCCAGCAAGTGGCAGAGCGCGGTCTTCAGCTTCATCGGCCGCACCGGCTTGTGCATCAGGGTATGGCCAAGCTCGCGGACCTGCTGCTTGAGCTCGTTGCTGTAGTTGGCGGTGATCATCAGCGCCGGCAGCGGCGAGCCGCGCCGGGCGTTGATCGCGGCGACCGCGTCGACGCCGTTGCGCTGGTCGTCGAGGTGATAGTCGACGATCAGCAGGTCGGCCTCGGCATGGTAGTTGTCGACCTGTCGCGCCAGGTCTTCCTCCGACAGCGCCGTCACTACCCGGCAGCCCCAGGCTTCGAGCAACGTGCGCATGCCTGCGCAGATCGCCGCATCGTTGTCCAGCACCCACACCCGCGAACCACGCAGGCGCTCGCGCAGGTCGTCCGCGCTGGCCAGCGGCTCGGCGCGACTGCGCGGGGCATGGCGGGCCAGCGGTACCTCGATGGCGAAGCATGAGCCCTTGCCCGGCAGCGAGCCGACCCGGACCCGGTGGCCGAGCATGCGGGCGATCTTGTCGACGATCGCCAATCCCAGGCCGAGCCCGCGGTCCTGGTGACAACGCTGTGACTCGCCGCGCTTGAATTCCTGGAAAATCTCGCCGAGCTTGTCGGCGGCGATGCCCACCCCGGTGTCCCAGACCTCGATCGACAGGCGCTGCCGATGCCGGCGGCAACCCAGCAGCACGCGCCCTCGCGGGGTATAGCGGATGGCGTTGGAAAGCAGGTTGCGGAGGATTCGCGCGAGCAGTTGCTGGTCGCTGCGGACCAGCGCCCCGCAGGCCACGAAGTCCAGGCGTAGCCCTTCGCTGGCGGCTACCTGGCGGTACTCCGCGGCCAGGTTGCCGAGCAGTTCGCCAAGCTCGAACGGGGCGATGTCCGGGGTGATCACGCCGGCGTCCAGCTTGGAAATGTCCACCAGGGTGCCGAGCAGGTTCTCCACGTCCTCCAGCGAATGGCTGATGTTGTTCACCAGCGCCTCGTTGTCCCGCGCCGCGCTGCCGCGCTCCTGCAAGGCGCTGGTGAACAGCCGCGCGGCGTTCAGCGGTTGCAACAGGTCGTGGCTGACCGCCGCGAGGAACTTGGTCTTCGACAGGTTGGCCTGTTCCGCCTCGCGCTTGGCCTCGCGCAGGCGCGCCTCGACCTGGCTGCGCTCGTGGATCTCGCGCTTGAACTGGTCGTTGAGGGTGGTCAGCTCGGCGGTCCGCTCGCGCACCCGCTGTTCGAGGTTCTGGTAGGCCTGGTGCAGCGCCTCGGCGGTCCGCCGGCGCTCGGTGATATCCCGAATCAGCACGAACAGCCCGGCGACCCGGCCGTCGGCCTGGCGGTTCGGCACGTAGGAGCGCTGCATGTAGCGCTCCTCGCCGGACAACGCGGTCTCGGCGATCTCGAAGGTCACGCTTTCGCCGGCCAGGGCCCGCTCGAAGTACGGCTCCAGGCGCCGGCAGTGCTCGGCGCCATGCACGTCGCGCAGGCAGCGGCCGAGCATCGAGCCGCTGGGCCAGCGGTACCACTCCTCGTAGACCTTGTTGGTGAATTCGTAGACCAGTTCGTCGCTGAGATAGGCGATCAGCGCCGGCACCTGGTCGGTGATCAGGCGGATCCAGCGCTCGCTGGCACGCAACGCCTCGGCGTGGCGATAGCGTTCGGTGATGTCGGTGAAGGTGTTGACGAAGCCGCCGGTGGGCAGCGCATGGGTACGGATCTCCAGCACCCGGCCATCGAACAGGCGCTGCTCGCGGGCGCTCAGCGGACTCCCCTGGGAGTCCTGGCTGCGCGGCGTGAGCAACGGCAATTCGCTCTCCGCCATGACTTCGGCGAAGGCCCGGTGCCCGGCGATCGGGGCCAGCCCGCAGAGCTCCAGGAAGCGCCGGTTCCACAACTCCAGCACGCCGTCGGCACCGACCATCGCCACGCCCTGGGAGAGATTGTCCACCGCCCGCTGCAACAGGTGCGACTTCTGCGCCAGCGCCTGCTCGCGGCGCGCGGTCTCGCTGAGCTTGATCTCGGTGACGTCGCTGTAGAGCACCGCCAGCCCGCCGTCGCGGGTCGGTCGCTCGCTCATCCGCAGCCAGCGCTCGTCGCGCAGGCGGTACAGGGTCTGCTGGTCGCCGCCACGCTGCTCCTCGACGATCAGCCCGCCGCTACGCGCCAGCCGGTGCAGTTCGGCGCGACGCATGCCAGGACCGATCCGCGCCCGGCTGTCGATCCACAGCGCGCGGAAGCGCTCGTTGAACAACACGATGCGTTGCTGCGGATCGAACAGGACGAAGGCGTCGGAGATGCTTTCGATAGCGTCGAGCAGATGCTGGTGGGCGGTCTCGGCACGCAGGCGAGCGTCGCTGAGCAACTGGTTGCTGGCCTTCAGTTCGAGCATCGTCTGGCTCAGCGCGTCGGTGCGCTCGCGGACCTGCTCGGCCAGCACCACGGAGTACTGGAAGGCGCCGTAGGCCTCGTCGCTCTGCGCGGCGCTCGACTCGATGCGTCCGATCAGCGCCTGGTTGATCCGCTGCAACTTGTGCCGCTCTTCTTCGAGGGCGACGACCCGCGCCTGCAGCTCAGCGACGGACACCTCCGCGGGGTCGGCCAATGGCGACCCCGGTGAAGGTCTGGTTGATATGCATGCCATTGAATTGCTCTCCGTAGGTGTTGAAGCCGATCACCTGCTGGCTGCGGAGAAACGCGGCGGTAGCTTGCGTGTCACCGCCGACCTCCAGCTCCAGGCGCCGCAGGAAGCAGTCGCAACCGATGGTCAGCAACGGCGGTCCGAGGCGCTCGTGGAGGCGGCGGAACTGCGCCTCCAGGTTGGGCAACAGCGGACCGGTGCTCATCGCGGTGAGAACGATGCCGTTCTCCACCGCACAGTAGAACGTCAGGCTCAGGTCCTCGTTGGCCTGCTGGATCGAGCGCACGTAATAGCGTTCGTCGACCCGCACCGCCAGCGGATGCGCAGAGAACAGGGCGAAATCCAGCGCCTGCGGTGGCACCCCGACCAGCCGGGCGTATTCCAGCGCCGCCGGCTCGGCGTTGAGTTCGTGGACCCGCCGGCTGCCGCTGTCGGCGCGGGTCACCACCAACTTTTCGGCGCGCGGCACCACGTGATGGGTGGTGAAGACCTCGAAGTCCAGCCAGGTGTTGACCAGCACCACCACTGCCGCCCCGGTATGGAACTGGCCCTGGTGGTAGACATGGGTGTGGGTCAGGTGGCGGTCGTCGCCGGCCGAGCCACCGAAGTGCGGGATCGCGCCGAGCGCCGCGCCAAGCGCGGCGAGCACCACCTCTTCGCGGCTGGACAGGCCGTCGAGCAAGGTCAGGGCGAAGCTGTGGTCCTTGATCGGCGCCAGGCCGCCGCGGCGACAGCCGGCCACCAGGGTCTCGACCATCTGCTGCGCGTCCAGCAGGCTGAAGCGCTCCATTTCGTCGATCAGCGCGCTGCTGATGGCGAAGCTGCGCACGTCGAAGCCCACCGCGCTGACGCAGCCGCGTCCGTAGCCCGCCGGAGTGATCTCGCCGGCTGTGGTGCAGCCGACCAGGTCGATGCCGCCGAAGTAGCGTTCGAGCATCTCGGCAAGGGCCGGCAGGTCGTATTCCGCGGAACAGAAGAACAGCACGAAGCCCAGGTGCGGATGGATAAGCTGGCGCGCCAGGTCCTGGGCCACCACTTCGACGTCGCGCGCGCTGGACATGCCCCTGCAGACCCCTTCCCCCTGCCCTTCGTACATGCCCGCTCCCCCGTCGTTCCGCCTCGCCAGCATTCTACGAAGGGCGCCGCCGCGGCCCCTATCCTACTTGGGTCGCGGCGGGGTCCTTCGAAAGTAGCGGTATCACCAGTTCAGTACGGCGCCGAGGGCCACGGTGTCGGTGTCCTCGTCGAGCGCGGCACCGTCGCGCCCGTCGATCCGGTAGCGGTTCAGCTCGGCGACCAGCTTGAGGTTGTCGTTGATCGTACGGAAATAGGCGATGCCGCGACTCTCGTAGTCGGCCGCGGAACCCAGGCCGTTGCCGTCGTCGACGGTCTTGCCGTAGGACAGCGCCAGGCGGTTCTTGCCCCATGAATACGAGCCCTGCAGCAATGCGCCGCGGCTGTCCACCTCGCGCAGCGCGGCTTCGCCGGCGTTGTTGGTGAAGAAGGGATTGATGCCCTTGGCGGTGAACCCCGAACCGGTCACGGAGAAGCCGCCCATCTTCACCTGCAAGCCATAGCCGACCCCCTTGGAAGTCACGCTGTCGACGCTGTCGCTGGTGTTCTTCGAAGTCTGGTAGCCGCCGTTGATCCAGCTGTAGACCTGCGCCCCGGCCAGGTCGAACTGGTAGCTGACCTCGCTCTCGTAGCGCGGGTTGTCCTGGTAGGCCTTGTCGTCGAGGCCGTCGCTGGCATCTTTGTCGATCTGGTTGGAGTCGATCGGGTCGAGGATGCCCACGGCGATGCGCAGGCCGGGCAGCAGGTTGTTGTTGCGGTAGGTGATCTGCGAGGTGGGGAACGGATACGGATAGCCGGTGCCGATGTTGCCGAAGGAGACGCCCTTGCCGTCCACCAGGCCGAGGGTGTCGCTGGGGTTGCCGAAACCGGCCAGCAGTTCGTCGAGGAAGATGTTCGAGCGCGAGAACAGGCCGAAGTCCTTGCCGATCAGCACCTCGCCCCAGTCGCCGGCGACCGTGCCATAGAACTGACGGACGTCGATGGCGGTATCGGTGCCGTCGGTCTCGCTGTCGTTGATGGTCACCCAGAAGGAAGCGCGACCACCGAGGCTCAGCTCGTCGACCTTCCTGCCGAAGTTGAAGCCGATGTAGTTCGGCAGGAATCCCATCTTCACCCGCGACTGGCGGCGATCGTAGGTCTCGCCCTGGCGGTCGACGTCGCTGTTGACGTAGAAGGCATTGAAGTAGCCGTCGGTGGAAAATGTGGTCTCGTCCTTGTCGTACAGCAGGATATCGGCGGCGGCCGGTTGCAGGCCGCCCAGGGCACCCAGCGAGGCCAGGGTCAGCGGCAGGATTCGGCGAACGGCGGTGTTGTTCTTGTTCATGGCGCACTCCGCGAGGTGAAACGACCGGGCCGGTCGTGGCGGAGCCGATTATCGAAACCGGGAAAGCCCTGCCATACGCTTCCTTGGGCCTGCTTCGACGCTTCTTCATGGTGGGCATGGGTGCCGCTGCGCAAGGCGCGGGCAGCGCTCCTCCGGCGGTAGCGCAACCTTGGTCGCGGCGGGAGCGCCACCGAAGCAGCGCGGCTTTCGACCTAACGCCGCAGTAACGCCGGCAAGGCTGTCGTCGAGTTACCGCGTGGCTCGCTTCAGCGCCGGCTGGAAAGCACCCACCAGCCGCCACGCGCCTCCAGCAACCGGGCCTGGGCCGCGAGCAGGTCGTCGCCGCTCAGGCCGAGGGCGGCCTCGGCGAGCAGCCGGGAGCGACCGGCGCCACCGCCAAGGTGCTCCGCCCAGGCGCGCCGTGCTCGCTCGGCGAAGCTACCCGGTGCTCGGCGCAGGTCGTCGGCGAGGGCTTCGCGCAGGCCGGCCAGGCGTCGCGCCGGCAGTTGCGCGAGCGCCTCGGCGGAGCGCTGGAGGAAGGTCTCCATATGCTCCAGCAGGCGTTCCGGGCAGGCACGCGGAGATTGCGCGGCGAACAGCAGGCCGCGCCGGGCGCCGACCTCGCGGAAGCCGCAGAACAACGCGTAGCCCAGTTGCAGCTCGTCGCGCAGGCGCCGCTGGAAGGCCGGTTCGTGCAGGCGCGCCAGCAAGCGCCAGGCCGCCTCCATCGGCACCTCCTGCGTGGGCAGCGGACAGAACAGCAGCAACGCCGACTCGCCGTCCACGGCCAGTTCGCGGCGATGCCGTCCGGGCCTCGGCGGCAGAGGCTCCAGGCGCTCGCCGGCAGCCTGGCCGGGCATCCATCGGGGATCTGGCATCGCGGCCTGCATGACCAAGGCGTCCCAGCGGGTCCGCCGCCAATCGTCGACCTCCGCCAGCGGCTCGCCGAGTAGGCCGGGCAAGGCGTCCAGCAACTGCCGGATCGGCAGGCCAGTGGCGCTGCGGCGCCGCTCGGCGGAGGACAGACGCTCGCCGCTCGCGCGCCAGTCGGGCGGCGCCGCGAGGAGCCGGGCCAGGGCCGGGCGCACGGCGGCCTCGAGGCGATCGCGCGGACCGCGCAGGCTCAGCGACCAGTCTTCGCCGAGCGCCTCCAGGCCCATCTCCACTCCCCCCAGGCGCGCCTGGCCGCACAGCGGACGCAACGCCTGGCGCAGCGCCAGGAAGCGTGATCGTGCGGGCACACCGGGAAAGCGCCAGCGCAGGAACAGCGCGCCCTCGGCGGCGGCACTGGGCGGCAACGGCAGTTCGAAGCGCCAGGCATGCCGCTGCGCGGCCAGCGGCGGCGCTGCGGCAACCGGCGCCACACTCAGGCGGAAGCCCGCCGACCAGCGCGCTTCGGCACCGTCGAGTTCGCTGTCCAGGTGCAGCCGCAGGCAACGGTCGGCGCGCAGCGCGTCCAGGCAGGCCGGGCGAATCTCCGCTGGCAGGCCAAGAACGCGCTGGCGTAGTCGCTCCAGCGGTGCAGTGGGCTCCGCCAGCAACGGCCGGCGCGCCGCCAGCAGGCTGGCGGCATCGTCGCGCAGGGCGCCCAGCCAGTCGAAAAAGGCCGCCTCCAGCGCCGCCGCCGCGCTGCCGTCGAACAGTTCGAAGGTCAACGCCAGGAGCGCCTGCCGCGCATCCCGGTGAACCACCCGCAGCGCCGCCGATTCGCCCAGGCCCTGTTCGCCGAGTGCCGCCAGCAACCCGCCCGGCGAGCGATCGCCGAGCAATTCGGCGAACGCCTGCAGGGTCTGTTCGTCGGCCTCCCGCAAAGCGTCGAGGGCAAAGCCCAGCACCAGCCGCGGCGGTCCCGGCAGGCGCAGCGCCAGCGCTTCGCCGGCGAAGGGCAGCAACGGCGGCGGCGGCGGACTCGCGCCTGGCGCGCGCCCCGGCAGGTCGGCGCAGGCACGCTGCGCCAGCCTCTCCAGCTCGTCCAGTGCCTGCGGCCCTTGCAGCCATAGCTGGCAATTGCCGGCGTGATAGTGGGCGGCATGGAATTCGCGCAGGGCCCGCTGGAACGCATCGTTCTCCAGGGCCAGGCTGTCGCGGCGCCCGGCAGCGAAACGCCGCAGGGGGTGTCCGGCGGGCAGGCCGAGGGCCAGCGCTGCGTCGATCAGGGTCTGCTCGTCGGCCGAGCGCGCCAGGTATTCGGCCTCGAGTACTTCGCGCTCGCGCCGTTGCGCATCGATGTCCAGCAAGGGGCGGGCGAGCATGTCGATCAGCCGTGCCAGACCGGCGCCAAGGTGCTCCGCCGTCACCTCGAAGAAATAGTCGGTGGTCCTGCCCCGGGTGCTGGCGTTGACCTGGCCGCCGCGCACCTGCAACCACGGCATCAGGCGCTCGTCGCCGGGAAACGCCGCGCCGCCGAGAAACGACAGGTGCTCGAGGAAGTGGGCCAGGCCGGGATGCGCGCTCGGCTCGTCGTGGCTGCCCGCCGCCACCCGCAGCCAGGCAGCGGCGCGCGATGCCGCCGGATCATGCGCCAGGTGCAGGCGCAGGCCGTTGGGCAGCACGCAGGCGCGGCTCCTGGGGTGGTGTTGGGCGTGGCGATCCATGGGCGTCCTCGCGGGTTCCGAGGCTGAACCTTACCCTTCCGCGAGGCGAAGGAAATAGTCCTTTCGCCGGGTCGTATCAGGAAGCCGGCGGCTCCTGGCCAGACGCTTCCTCGGAGTACAGCGCCCGTCCGCCGTCGGCCTTGAGCGCCTGCAGGACCTCGGGCGCACGGCACGGGGCGAACAGGTCGAGGCCGGGATCGTAGGCGCCGGTGCGCACTTCCAGCAGGCCGAGCATCGAGTGGAACAGGTTGTCCTGGGACAGCTCCTCGTTGCTGCGCTGGCGCAGGCAGCCACTGTCGAGGCCGAAGGCGCTCTGGTAGCCGGGCGAGAACCAGGCCAGCATGCCGACGTGCTTCTGCTGGTCCGGCGCCAGCAGGTAAGGCGTGCCATGCAGGTAGAGGTTGTACTCGCCGAGCGACTCGCCATGGTCGGAGAGGTAGAGCATGCCGGTATCGATGCGCTCTTCGTTCTTGCGCAGCAGGTCGATCAGGCTGGCCAGCACGTGGTCGGTGTACAGCAGGGTGTTGTCGTAGCCGTTGATGATGCTGTCCCGCGAGCAGGCGCTGAAGTCGTTGCTGGCGCAGACCGGGGTGAACTTCTCGTACTCCCTGGGATAGCGCTTGAAGTAGGCCGGGCCGTGGCTGCCCATCTGGTGCAGGACCAGCACGGTGTCCTGTTGCAGCCCGTCGATGAAGGCCTGCAAGTCGCGCAGGAGGATCTCGTCATGGCACTCGCCGCCGTCGCACAGGGCCGGATCCTTGCTCTCGCTCAGGTCCTGGAAGGCGACGCGGTCGCAGGTGCCCTTGCAGCCGGACTGGTTGTCCCGCCACAGGACCCGCAGGCCTGCGCGCTGCAACACATCGAGAAGGCCTTCCTGGGTGCGCGCGCGAGCGTCGCTGTAGTCCGCGCGGCCCAGGTTGGAGAACATGCAGGGCACCGACACCGCGGTCTCGGTACCGCAGGAGTGCACGTTGGAGAAGTTGATCAGGCCCTCCTCGGCCTTCAGCCGCGGGTTGGTCTCGCGAGCGTAGCCGTTGAGGCCGAAGTTCTGTGCCCGAGCGCTCTCGCCCACCACCAGCACGGTCAGCGACTTGCGCGCATGGCCCTGCCACAGGGCGGCGCGCCGGGCATCGACGGCGATCGGCCGGAGTGGCTGGCTGGCGGCCTGGGCCTGGCCCTTGGCGTAGCCGATGGCGGCGCCGACCAGGTTGCTCGGGGTGACCTGCAGGCGCAGTTCCTTGTTGTTGCGGAACAGCGAGGACAGCCCCTGGTAATTGGCCAGCGCCACCCCGGCGAGCAGGGCCAGGCAGGCGAGCGCCACCAGCAGCTTGCTCAGCAGCTCGCGTGGCCACGGCCGGTAGCGCACCGGGGTGCGCCACAGCAGCCAGACCGGCAGCGCACCAAGCAACACCAGGTAGACGGCGAGCTTCGGCGAAAGCAGGTCGGCGACCTCGGCCGGGTTGGTCTGCATGACGTTGCGCAGCATGCCGACGTCCATCAGCACGCCGTACTGGGTCATGAAGTAGGTGGTACCGGCGGCCGCCAGGATCAGCAGGGTCAGCGCCGGCTTGAGCAGCCAGCGGAACGCCAGCAGGGTCAGCGCCAGGTTGAAGATCGCGGCGATCATCAGGCCGACCGCCAGCATCATGCCGAGGCCCTGCCAGCCCCCCGGGGTGATCGCCAGCAGGCGTTGCCACAGCGGCAGGTTGTAGAACAGCAGGAAGGCGAGGCTGACCAGCAGGGTCAGCAGTTCGGGACGGACGGCGCGGGCTTTCGACATGGGCACGGATCTTCACTGACTTCCGGGTTGCCGTGCGCAGCGTTGCCCCTGGCAGCACTCGACGACGGCGGCAGTCTGCTCGGCGATCCGTCAATCTTTCGTGAAGAATACCTACAGAAAACGTAACCCTCCGAAAGCGCCGCAACCCTTGTATTCCGGGGCTTTCAGCCGGATTGCAAAAAGTTCGCGGGAAGCTTTCCGGGAGCTCTCCGGGTTCGCCGGCATCCCCCCGCATGGCGCCGCCGATGCGGGCGGAAGACAGCAAGCGGCAAGGAACGCGGAGCGCTCCGGCGCCAGTGCCTACGGACTGTTCTGATTGCGACGTCGTTTTTCAACAAAAGGACAGCCAGACCAATGTCTATCCCGCGACCACGGCATTTTCGTTAGCATGCCAAGCTTACGGCCCGGTTCCCACAAGGACGGCGGCCGCCTCCCCTGCTCGTCCCATCCAGATGAGTGCCGTTTCCCCTACCCCCCGGGAAACCCTTCTGTGAATTTCCTCGAGCAGCGCGGTACCTCTCCAGCATGAACGCTTTGAAAGGCCAGGACATCCTGGCGCTTGGTTTTATGACCTTTGCCCTGTTCGTCGGGGCCGGCAACATCATCTTCCCGCCCATCGTCGGCTTGCAGTCCGGCCCCCATGTGTGGCTGGCGGCGCTGGGCTTCCTGATCACCGCGGTGGGGCTGCCGGTGATCACCGTGATCGCCCTGGCCAAGGTCGGCGGTTCGGTCGACGCCCTCAGCCATCCGATCGGCAGGTATGCCGGCGGCCTGCTGGCGGCGGTCTGCTACCTGGCGGTCGGCCCGCTGTTCGCCATTCCGCGCACCGCCACGGTGTCCTTCGAGGTCGGCGTGGTGCCGCTGCTCGGCGAGAGCGGCACGGCGCTGTTCGTCTACAGCCTGGCGTACTTCCTCCTCGCCCTGGCCATCTCCCTCTACCCCGGTCGCCTGCTGGACACCGTCGGACGCTTCCTCGCCCCGCTGAAGATCCTCGCCCTGGCGATTCTCGGCGTCGCCGCCTTCCTCTGGCCCGCCGGCCCGATCGGCACGGCCCAGCCGGAGTACACCCAGGCCGCGTTCTCCCAGGGTTTCGTCAACGGCTACCTGACCATGGACACCCTCGCCGCGCTGGTCTTCGGCATCGTCATCGTCAACGCCATCCGTTCCCGCGGCGTGCAGTCGCCGCGTCTGATCACCCGCTATGCCATCGTCGCCGGGCTGATCGCCGGTGTCGGCCTGGTGCTGGTCTACGTCAGCCTGTTCCGGCTCGGCGCCGGCAGCCACGCCATCGCCGCCGACGCCAGCAACGGCGCGGCGGTCCTGCATGCCTACGTGCAACATACCTTCGGCAGCCTCGGCAGCTCGTTCCTGGCGGGACTTATCGCGCTGGCCTGCCTGGTCACCGCGGTCGGCCTGACCTGCGCCTGCGCCGAGTACTTCTGCCAGCGCCTGCCGCTGTCCTACCGCAGCCTGGTGATCATCCTGGCAGGGTTCTCCTTCATCGTTTCCAACCTCGGCCTGACCAAGCTGATCCAGGTCTCGATCCCGGTGCTCACCGCGATCTATCCGCCGTGCATCGTGCTGGTGGCGCTGAGCTTCTGCATCGGCCTCTGGCATTCGGCGACGCGCATCCTCGCCCCGGTGATGCTGGTTTCCCTGGCGTTCGGCGTGCTCGATGCCCTGAAGGCGGCGGGCCTGGGCCAGGACTTCCCGCAATGGCTGCTGCACCTGCCGCTGGCCGAACAGGGCCTGGCCTGGTTGATCCCCTCGGTCGCCACTCTCGCCGCCTGCAGCCTGGTCGACCGCCTGCTGGGCAAGCCTGCGCAAGTCGCCGCCTGAGCAGGCCCCAGCGGCCTGCCGCCTGTTCTCCCGGCCGAGCGCGGGACATGCCGGCGGGCGGCGCCAATCGCGGCGTCCGCCCCACGGCCCGGCTGGCGCCTGCCGCCGCCGGCAGCGCTTCTTCCCGCGTTCAGCCGAACGAATAAGCACTATCGAGCGGGATGATTTCTAGCGCAGCGGCGCGGTTGTTAGCCTTTCGACCATTCCCCCAGGAAAGCGAATCCAGGAGCCGGTCATGGCCAAGGCACTCATCAGCGTACTGTTGTTCTCCCTCGCCCTCGCCGGCTGCGCCAGCGACTACAACCCCTCTCGCCCGTACAGCAGCGACGAGGTCAGGCAACTGGCGCTGGAAGACCTGGCCCGGCGCAGCCTGTCGTTCGAGGAATACCAGGCCAAGCGTCAGGCAATTCTCGAGGAAAAACCGCAAACCGCCGTCAGCCAGTCCAACGCCGCCCTACGCAGTACCGCCATCTGAGGCCTTTTCGAACGGCCAAGAGAAAGCCCCGCGATGCGGGGCTTCTTCGTATTCGGGGCTGGGCGGTCAGCCGCAGGACAGGCGCTTGATCACCAGCGTGTCGTCGACATCGATGTTCAGCCGGCGCGGGTTGTAGTCCATGGTCACCGCATCGTGCGGGCGCAGCGCCCGGGCGACTTCCGCTCCGGCGGCGCGGCGGGCCTCCTCGATGATGGCCGCGGAAGCCTGCTTGCCGACATAGGCCTGCACCGCATTGGCATCGCAACGACCGTCCGCTGCCGGGGTGGCCGCGGGCGCGCTGGCGCTGCCGGTGGCTACGCTGGCGCCTTCGGTGGACGGGCTGTCGCCGTTGCTGCTGCAACCGGCGAGCAGGGCCGCGAGAACGAGTGCACTGGAAAACTGCTTCAAAGGCATACCGCCTCCTCTGATCTTCTGGGATCGCCACCTTACCAGTGGCATGGGTTTCCTGGCGAAACTGCAATCCGTGCTGACAAATTCGCCAGCTTCAGTCGCCGCTCAGGCGCTGCAGTTCGCGACGCACCATGGCCGCGTATTCCGGCGGACGCAGGAGGTAGAGCTGGCCCGCGACCCAGTCCAGCCAGCGGCCGCCCTGTTCGGCGCGGGCGTCGAGCAGGCGCCGCGCCTCTTCCTCCGCCCGTTGCCGGTGCTGCCGATGGAATGCCTGGCGCTTCGACAGGCCGGAGGCATCTCCGGTTCGATCGTCGGAAGTGTCGGTCATGGCTCTCTTCGCAACCTGCTGCACAAGTCGGACATTCTAACCGAGGAACGCCGTTGCCGTTCGCGGCAAGCGCTTGCCTCCGCCCCGCCCTGCGCCATGCACCGAGCCCTCTGGCGCGGGGTTCGGCGACCTGGCACGGCCCTTGCGACGGAGCGGCGGTCATTCATTTCCATGGAGGCAGGTCATGAACAGCATCGGTCCCGCCAGCCTTTCCGGCTGGTCTGCGCGTTACCCGAACAACCAGCGGCAAGCCAGCACCGAGATCGGCAACGGCGATCTGCTGAAACCGCGCCCCGCCCTCGGCACGCCATTGCGCAACGAGGCCGCCGATCCCGCCACGGAGTCCGCCCGCCAGGCCCTGGACGAGGGTTTCGCGAAGCTGAACCTGACGCTGAAGCAGAACCAGGCGAATGCCACTGCCGGCGCCAGCGAAGGCAAGTCGGCCTATGACGAGTTCAAGGAGTACATGCAGAAATCGCCCGCCGAGCGGATGCGCGAGCAGGTCCTGAAGAGCCTCGGCCTGACCGAGGAGGAACTGGACGCGATGCCGCCGGAGAAACGCGAACAGGTGGAGAAAGGCATCGGCGAACGCATGCGCGAGATGATCGCCATGCAGAACGGCCAGGCGCCGGGACGGCAAGAGGACCCGACGCAGGCCGGCGCGACGCTGAACGCCTGGATCTGAGCCAGGCGCGCGCCAGTCTCTCAGCGCTGCCGGGCGACGACGCGCTTGGCGTAGCTGGCGCGCTCCATCTCGCGCACTTCGACGCTGACCTGCACGCCCTCCTCGCCGCCGCCCGCCACCGCTCCGGCGAGCACCTCGCCGAGCACCTCGCCCAGCGCCTGGCGGGTCGCCGCGTCGCGCCCGTCGAGGATCGACAGGCAGGCATGCAGGTAGGCGCGCTCGACCGCCGCGGTTCCCTGCCGGTAGGCCTCCAGGGTGACGAAGCGCGACTTGATGTCCGCCTCGCCGAATTGCCCGGAAGCGAACAGCGCGGCATTGGCCTGCTCCAGCAGTTCGCCGGGGGACGTTTCGAGGCGGAGGTTGGCAGTGGCTTCGATGACGAGATGCGGCATGCTGGCGGGCCTTGCGGGGAATGGGGAGCGGGATTCTAGCGGCTCGACGAGCGATGCGACAGCCGGCCTGCGCCTGCGTGGCTCAGATCAACCCGGCGGCCGCGAAAACCCGCGCGTAGATGGCGCGGATCAGCGGCTCCTTGCACCGGTTGTAGTCCGCCACCCGTTGCTCGCCGCGCTTGGCGGCTGGCCGTCGACCCAGGGATTTTCCAGCGGGTCGCTGTCGTGATGACGGACAATATCGGCGGCACCGGGCATGGGCATTCCCTCCGGCGGGATCGTTCAGCGCGTCTCGCAGGCCTGCCGCTGGCCTTTGGCCGGCGTGTACAGGTAGCCGGGCGTGTCGCCCGCCTGGCGGTACAGGACCGAACCGTCGCTATAGGAAATCGCGCTCAGCGCCTGGCCATCGGCGAGGCTGCGGACATCGCCGCCCAGCGACTGGACGCTGCTGCCGTCGGGCAGCTTTAGACTGGCGAAACCGTCGATCACCTCGAGTTTGCCGAAGTCTCCACAGTGCAACGCCAGCGGCCCGGAAGCGGCCTTTCCGTCCGACGATGAATCCCCGCAACCGCCCAGCAGCGACAGAACCAACAACGCGGGGAGAACAGCGGGCTTCATCGGGGAGTCCTTTGCGGATGAGCGGAAGACGGGACTCTACCACCTGCCGGGCAGCGGAAAAAACCGCTTCGGCGTACGCTGTCATGCAACGGCAGGCGCACCTGTGAGACAATTCGCCGAATGCCAGGCATCACACCCCGCCTTCATCGCGCTACAGCCACGTCATGACGCTGGCTGCGGCACTCCACGAATGCCCGCAGGATCGCCCCATGCTCCAGATGGAGCGCAGCGGAAAGCCGAGACCGGTAGCAGACCGGTATCGCCATGGTCCAGCGTGCGTAAGTCCTCTATAGGTAAAGAAGTTGATCTCCACCGCGAATATCACCATGCAGTTCGGCGCCAAGCCGCTGTTCGAGAACGTTTCCGTCAAGTTCGGCAACGGCAACCGCTACGGCCTGATCGGCGCCAACGGTTGCGGCAAGTCGACCTTCATGAAGATCCTCGGCAACGACCTGGAGCCGAGCGCCGGCCAGGTCATGCTGGAACCCAACGTGCGCCTGGGCAAGCTGCGCCAGGACCAGTTCGCCTACGAGGACTTCAGCGTCATCGATACGGTGATCATGGGCCACGAGGAACTCTGGGCGGTGAAGGCCGAACGCGACCGCATCTACTCCCTGCCGGAAATGAGCGAGGCAGATGGCATGGCGGTGGCCGAGCTGGAAGTCCAGTTCGCCGAGTTCGACGGCTACACCGCCGAGTCCCGCGCCGGCGAGCTGCTGCTCGGCCTGGGCATCCCGCTGGAGCAGCACTTCGGCCCGATGAGCGCCGTCGCCCCCGGCTGGAAGCTGCGCGTGCTGCTGGCCCAGGCGCTGTTCTCGGACCCGGACGTGCTGCTGCTCGACGAACCGACCAACCACCTGGACATCAACACCATCCGCTGGCTGGAAGGCGTGCTCACCGCGCGCAACAGCACCATGATCATCATTTCCCACGATCGGCACTTCCTGAACAGCGTCTGCACCCACATGGCCGACCTGGACTACGGCGAGCTGCGCCTGTTCCCGGGCAACTACGACGAGTACATGACCGCCGCCGAACAGGCCCGCGAGCGCCTGCTGTCGGACAACGCCAAGAAGAAGGCGCAGATCGCCGAGCTGCAATCCTTCGTCAGCCGCTTCTCGGCCAACGCCTCCAAGGCCAAGCAGGCCACCAGCCGCGCCCGGCAGATCGACAAGATCCAGTTGGAAGAGGTCAAGCCGTCCAGCCGGGTCAGCCCGTTCATCCGCTTCGAGCAATACAAGAAGCTGCACCGCCAGGCGGTGACCGTGGAAAACATCAGCAAGGGCTATGACGGCAAGCCGCTGTTCAAGGGCCTGAGCCTGCAGGTCGAGGCCGGCGAGCGCGTCGCCATCATCGGCCCCAACGGCATCGGCAAGACCACCCTGTTGCGCTGCCTGGTCGGCGACCTGCCGGTGGACGGCGGCGAGGTGAAATGGACCGACAGCGCCGACGTCGGCTATTTCGCCCAGGACCATGCCGACGACTTCGCCGACGACATGAGCCTGTTCGACTGGATGGCCCAGTGGACCCAGGGCGGCGAACAACTGGTGCGCGGCACCCTCGGCCGCATGTTGTTCTCCAACGACGAGATCAAGAAGTCGGTAAAAGTGATCTCCGGCGGCGAGCAGGGCCGCATGCTGTTCGGCCGGCTGATCCTCAAGCGTCCCAACGTGCTGGTGATGGACGAGCCGACCAACCACCTGGACATGGAGTCCATCGAGGCGCTGAACCTGGCGCTGGACAACTATCCGGGCACGCTGATCTTCGTCAGCCACGACCGCGAATTCGTTTCCTCGCTGGCTACCCGCATCATCGAGCTGGGCGAGAACGGCGTGACCGACTTCAGCGGCAGCTATGACGACTACCTGCGCAGCCAGGGCGTGATCGTCTGAGTCCCCGTCGCGCAACGCAAAAGCCCCGCATCCGCGGGGCTTTTTCATTCCGACATGGACGCGCAGGGCCTATGGGGAGCGCGACTCAGTCGACGTAGCCGGCCATCATCGCCGCGCGGGTCGCCAGGCGCTGGCCCTCGGCGATCTTCTCGCGCTGTTCGGCGGTCAGCTCGCGGGGCGGGTGGTCCTTGATGTAGGCAGCCACGTTCACCCCGATGTAGACGATCAGGGCGGCGGCGATCAGGACGTTCTTCGGATTGATGTCCGAGCGCCGCTTGCAGGCTTCGCAGATGCCGCTCTCGACGAGACGGGTCGCTCGGGTGCCGCAGTTGCGGCAGTAACACGCGCTCACAGGCCGGTTCCTTGTGCTTGTAATTGTCCGGCCAATCTACACGCAGCGCGCCGCTGCGCACAACGCGAAAACCCCGCCGAAGCGGGGTTTTCCGATGACGCGGGGATCAGGCCGCGGCGAACTGCCCGGCGATCTGCCGGCGGGCGGCGGCGATGGCCTGGGCGCGGGGCTCCTCGCCATAGGCCAGGCCTTCGGCGCGAACCACTTCGATATCGGTGATGCCGAAGAAGCCCAGCACGGTGCGCAGGTAGCCTTCGTGGGCCGCGCCGGTCGGCTGGCCGGCATGCACGCCACCGGCGGTGGAGACGATCACCACTTTCTTGTCGCCGGCCAGGCCAACCGGGCCGTTCTCGGTGTAGCGGAAGGTCTTGCCGGCGACCGCGATGCGATCGATCCAGGCCTTGAGCTGGCTGGAGATGGTGAAGTTGTACATCGGCGCGCCGATGACCACGACGTCGGCGGCGAGGAACTCTTCCAGCACTTCTTCACCCACCGCGACTTCATGCTTCAGCGCGGCATCGCGCAGCTCCGCCGGGGTGCTGCCGGCGGCCAGGGTCAGGGCGGAGAAATGCGCCACCGCGTCGGCGGCCAGGTCGCGGTAGGTGACGTCAAGCCCGTCTTCGTTCTGCCGCCAGGCCTGGACCAGCTCGGCGCTCAGTTGGCGGGAAGCGGAGGCGTCGCCGAGGATGCTGGAATCGATATGCAAAAGTTTCATGTCTCGCTCCTGAAAGTGGGGGATCGCAGTGTGGCGATCGAGTGGTTTGCATCCTACCGGCAAGGCCAATCGACGATTAGTCGGCAGAAACATGACTATTCGTCCCACACATAGGACAATCTGTTTTTCCCCCAGCGGAGCGCCTGCATGCCCCACGACCTCAACGACCTCTACTACTTCGCCAAGGTGGTGGAATGCGGCGGCTTCGCCGCGGCCGGACGCGAGACGGGGATTCCCAAGTCGCGCCTGTCGCGGCGCATCGCCGAGCTGGAGGAACGCCTCCAGGTACGCCTGCTGCACCGCACGACACGCAAGCTGGTGCTCACGGAGGTCGGCGAACGCTACCTGCAGCACTGCCGCAACCTGCTGCTGGAAGCGGAGATGGCCGAACAGGTGATCGCCGAGCTGAGCGTCGAGCCGCGTGGCCGGCTGCGCCTTTCCGCACCGGTGGCCATGGCTTCGAGCAACCTGGCCGACCTGTTGCCGCGGTTTCTCGAACGACACCCGCAGGTCCAGCTGGAAATCCTCCTGACCAACCGCCGGGTCGACCTGCTCAACGAGGGGGTGGACGTGGCACTGCGCGTGCGCGAACTCGGCGACGAGGACCCTGCGCTGGTCTGCCGGCGCCTGGCTCCGGCGACCACGCAGATCCTCGCCGCCCCATCGCTGATCGCCGGGCGTCGCCTGGAACATCCGGAAGACCTCGAAGACCTGCCCTTCCTCGGCGCTATTCATAACGACCGCAAGGTCCACGCGACCCTGATCGGGCCGGATGGCAGCCGCTACCAGTTGGAACGCGAACCGCGCCTGGGCGTCGACGACTTCGTCCTGCGCAAGAAAGCCGCCGTGGCCGGCCTCGGCGTCACCCTGCTGCCCGAAGGCTACTGCGACAGGGAACTGGCCAATGGCAGCCTGGTGCGCATCCTGCCGCAGTGGACCTTGCCGAAAAGCACCCTGCAGGCCGCCTACCTGCCGCGCAGCAGCCAGATTCCGGCTATCCGTGCTTTGATCGACTTTCTCGTGGAAGCCCTGCAACGCCCCTCGGGCGAGACCGGCCCAGCCTACCGCCGCGCCCGCGAGTGAGCCGCGCCGTTCAGCCGATCCGCTGCAACAGCGCGGCGGACAGGCGCCCGCCGAGCAGGCTGTCTAGCCAGAACGACTGGTGCAGCAGGACGATGCCCCAGAACACCAGTTGGAACGAAAGCTTGCGGGTCTTGTGGCGGAATACCTGCTGCGCGACCAGCGCGCCAGGCCAGCCGCCGAGCAGCTCGAACAGGTGCAGGCGGACCTCCGGGGTACGCCAGTCGCCGCGTGCGGCGCTGCGCTTGTCCTGCCAGTAGAGGGCGAATGCGAGCAGGCTGGCCAGCGGATAGGCCAGCAGCGGCCAGAGGGCCTGTCCGTCCAGGTACATCCGCCAGGCGCCAGCGGCCGGCAGCACGCAGAGGATCAGCAGGACCAGCAGCTTCGCCAACGGGCGCTGCAACGCGCTCGGCGGAGTCGGCGCCGGCCGCGCCTGGGCCCGCGTCACCGGAGCCTGGGCGCCACGGCGGACAGTTGGCGGATCGATGGTCAGCGCGTCCAGCCGCGCCCTCTCGGCGCGCAGGCGGCCCTGGGCATCCTGGCTGGCGAGAAACCACACCTGGTCGCCCTGGCGGGGACGGCGGTCGCCGCGGAACGCGGAGATATGCAGGAAGACTTCTTCCCCGCCGGTCTTCGGCAGGATGAAGCCGAAGCCCTTGTCGTCATACCAGCGGCTGATCATGCCCGGCTTTTCCATATCCACATCCACTCGCTCGCTACCCGTTTCGCGCTGCATTCTAGCCACCCGCGGCGGCCAGACGAAAAAAGGCGCGGCTCGCGCCGCGCCTCTTGCCTGTTCCCGGGCCTCACACCTCGCCGGCGGTGCTCCAGTCGATCAGGTGGAATTGCCAGGTCGCCAGGATCAGCAGGCCGAAGGCGATCCGATACCAGGCGAAAGCCGCGTAGCTGTGGTTGCCGATGAACTTCAGCAAGGCGCGCACCGCCAGCATGGCGAAGACGAACGAGGTGACGAAGCCGACGGCGAACACCGGCAGGTCCTCGGGGCGGAACAGGTCGCGGTACACGTATCCGGAATAGACCGCCGCGCCGACCATGGTCGGCATCGCCAGGAAGAACGAGAACTCGGTGGCCGCCTTGCGCGAAAGGCCGAACAGCAGGCCGCCGATGATGGTCGCGCCGGACCGCGAGGTGCCGGGGATCATCGCCAGGCACTGGGCACAGCCGATCTTCAGGGCGTCCTTCCAGGTCATGTCGTCGACGTGTTCGGCGCGGATCACATGCTTCCGGCGCTCGGCCCAGAGCATGACCACCCCGCCCACCACCAGCGCCAGGGCGACGGTGATCGGATTGAACAGCCACTCGTGGATCAGGTCGGCGAACAGGACGCCGAGGACTACCGCCGGGAAGAACGCGATCAGCAGGTTGGCGGTGAAACGCTGGGCCTGGCGCTGGCTCGGCAGGTCACGGACGACTTGAAAGATCTTTCCCCGAAATTCCCAGACGACAGCGAGGATCGCCGCCAGCTGGATGATGATGTTGAACGCCTTGGCGCGTTCGCCGCCGAAGCCGATGAGGTCGGCGACGATGATCTGGTGCCCGGTGCTGGAAATCGGCAGGAACTCGGTCAGCCCCTCCACGACGCCCAGGATGAACGCCTGGAAAGCAGTCCACCACTCCATGTTTCTCCCCCTTCTACTACTGTCCCGAACGAGCTTTCGTTGTTCTCGGCGATACACTCGCCGTCTTTTATGAAGGCCTTACGACTCCGAAGAACCCGACCAGTTCCCCCACTGCCGAAGTCGAAACCGGCGGGCATGCTACCAGAGCGGCCGGCCAGGAATCTTGGAATTCTTGCCAGCCGGCGTCTGAACAAATCTGTCCGCGCCCGTCCCCTCCGCCCTGGTCTTCGCGAAGCGCCGGATACATTCGCTACAATGCGTCCTCGTCGCATGAGGGCCTTCCGTGTCACCCCTTGAACTCTTCGCCGCTTCGCTCGGCGCCATCGCCGTCTACCTGACCGTCCGCCAGAATCCCTGGTGCTGGCCTATCGGCCTGGTGATGGTGGCGCTCTACGCCTGGATATTCTTCGAGGTGAAGCTTTATTCGGACATGCTCCTGCAAATGGTCTACGCGGCGCTACAGCTCTATGGCTGGTGGCAGTGGACCCGCGGCGGGCAGGACCACGACGGCCGCTCGGTGAGCCGCCTGAACGCCGCGCAGCGCCTCTACGGGCTCGGTGCGGGCCTGGTCGGCAGCGTCGCGCTCGGTTACCTGATGGCCAACCACACCGATGCCGCCAGTCCCTGGTGGGACGCCGGATTGACCGCCTTCAGCCTGGTGGCGCAATGCTGGATGGCGCAGAAGCGCCTGGAATGCTGGGCCCTGTGGATCGCCGTGGACGTGCTGTTCGTGGCGCTCTTCGCCAGCAAGGCGCTGTACCTGACCGCCGCCCTCTACGCCCTCTTCACCCTGCTGGCGATCCACGGCTGGCGGACCTGGCGCCGCGACCCGGCATTGCGCGAGGGCGTCGCCGCATGAAGGTGCTGGTACTCACCGGGCCCGAATCCAGCGGCAAGAGCTGGCTTGCGGAGCAGCTCCAGGCCCGCTTCGGCGGCCGGGTGGTCGGCGAGTACGTCCGCCACTTCATCGACGAACAGCGCCGCGACACCTGCTACGCCGACATCCCCGCCATCGCCCGCGGGCAACTGGCCTGGGAGGACGCCGCTCGCGCGGAACGGCCGGCGCTGCTGATCCTCGATACCCACCTGCTGAGCAACATCCTCTGGAGCCGGATTCTCTTCGGCGACTGTCCGGACTGGCTCGAACCCGCCCTGCTGCGGCGGCGCTACGACCTGCACCTGCTGCTCTCGCCGGAAGGCGTGGCCTGGAGCGCCGACGGCCAGCGCTGCCAGCCGGAACTGGCGCAGCGCCAGGCCTTCCACCGCGAATGCCAAGCCTGGCTGGAGCGGCATCGGCAGCCCTACCGCGCCATCGCCGGCGACTGGGCCGAGCGCCGGCGCCAGGCTTTCGCCGCAGTGCAAGGACTGCTCCAGGACGGCTGAAGGGCCGGCCCTGTCACGCCGGCGATACACCGCCAGCACAGTCCGGCCCTTGGCGCAGAGCGTTTCGCGACGGCGCCGCGGAAAGCTGTCTCGGCGCTGAAACAGCCCAGGCGCGTCCCCGGCAGGCTTCGCCCCCTGGTTGGCGGGCCTGCTGTTGCACGGATGCAACACTGTCCGCCAGGTTCCCCCGGCGCTCACCTCCAAGCCCTTGATGGACAAGGAAAACGCAAAACCGGCACGCCCCATGCTCGCTCCCTGCCAACGCTGATTAGGGCTCAGCGCCAACGAAGGAAGCGCCATCATGTCGGGGAGTTCGCTACGCATCGTCGTTCCAGCGCTGCTGGTCATCGTCGGCTCCGTGCCGGTGAGCCTCCCCGCGCATGCGGCGGACGGTACGATCGTCGTCCAGCGCCAGGTCCAGCCACGGGTCGCCTACCGTCCGAGCATGGTGCCCGACCCACATCCCACCGTCGTCGACACCAACGTCTCCGCCGAGGTCAACGCCCTCGCCAACGGGGCGGCCAGCGGCAATACCGTGAGCCGCGAACTGGGCGATGCCGACTTCGCCATCGTGACCAGCGGTTCCGGGATTCGCAGCATGATTCTCCCCGGTGGCGCCCTGCCGGGTTTCGCCAACCAGCCGGCGAACCCGGCGACGGTCCAGGCCGTCGGTAACGTCGGCACCACCCACGGCGCGGGAGGCGGCGCCGGCGCCGGCCTCGCCGGGCAGATCAACGGCAGCCTCAAGCAGGGCCTGGCGCCGCTGCAGATGCTCGGGGGTGGACAATGAAGCGCCTGTCCGCCCTCCTCCTCGCCTTCGCCTGTATCGCGTCGCTCCAGGCCGACCCGCTGGCCTCACGCAATCGCGCCAGCATCGATGCCAGCGGCACCTACCGCGGCAACTTCGCCCTCAACCAGGCCGCCGGCGACGCCCAGCAACAGAGCAACGTTCGTGTCGTCGCGGTAGGCTCCGCGGCCCTCGTCGGCAGCGACCAGCGCCAGCATCTGCAACTCGACGCCAGCCAGCCGATCGCAGCCAGCGCCAGCATCTCGGGGGCGGCGCTGCGCGGCAGCGGCATCCTCGGCGTCAACCAGGGCGCCGGCCTCGGCAACCAACAGATCAACGCCTTCCGGCTGAGTCTCAGCAACGGCCCGGAAAGCCTGGATGACAGCGTTCTCGCGCAAAGCGTGGCGCTGACCAAAGTCTCCGGTTCGGCCACTCCGGTCCCGGGGGGACGCAGCGTCTCGACGGACGATCGCGCCTTCGCCGGGAGCAGCGGCGTGGTGCAGGTGAACCAGAGCGCTGGGGTGGGCAATCAGTCGATGAACACCCTCAGCGTCAGGGTCATGGAATGACTCTGCCAAGCCAACACAAGCCCAACACTAAGCACAGAAATGCAAGGAGAAACGCCATGAAAGCGACTATGGTCCTGACACCGCTGGCCCTGGCAATGGCTGCAGTGCTGTCGGTATCGGCCTACGCCGGAAACGAAGGTGGCTGGCACCCGCCGAAACCCAACCCGCAGTCGAACAACAAGGGCGGAGCCACGGCCCTGGTGGTGGATACGCAGCAGAACTACAACAACAAGGTCAGCAACTTCGGCACGCTGAACAATGCCTCGGTGAGCGGCTCGATCAAGGATGCCTCGGGCAACGTCGGGGTCAACGTCGCCGCCGGCGACAACAACCAGCAGGCCAACGCCGCCGCGCTGGCCAGCGCCGACGCCAGCTTCGTGTTCGGCACCGCGACCGCCAGCACCAGCGTGCTGCAGAGCGGCTACGGCAATACGCTGAACAACTACTCCAACCCCAACACCGCATCGCTGAGCAACTCGGCCAACAACGTCTCGGGCAACCTGGGCGTGAACGTCGCCGCCGGCAACTTCAACCAGCAGAAGAACGACCTGGCCGCCGCCGTCTCCAACGGCCAGTACAGCACTGCCGGTAGCGCCGCGTCGCAGACCTCCACCGGCAACACCACCGTCAACAGCGCCAACTACGCCTATGGCGGCACCTACGTGTCGCTGAAGCTGAACGCCGACGGCAGCTACAAGGGCACCTCCGACCAGATCGGCGACGTCTACCTCGACACCTGGGAAGGCCAGACCCATCCGGGCGGCAGCAATACCGGCCACATCGACGTGGACAGCCAGGCCCAGGGCGCCAAGGACCTGAACCACGACGGCGGCGCGTTCGCCTTCAAGGAAAAGGGCGACGTCGACCTGAAAGGCACGGTGTCCGGCTTCATCCCGGCGATCGTCGGCTTCAAGACCCCGGTCACCAACAACGCCAGCCTGAGCAACTCGTTGCAGAACGTCTCGGGCAACGTCGGGGTGAACATCGCCGCCGGTGGCGGCAACCAGCAGAGCAACTCCCTGTCCATCGCCGCCGGTTGCAGCAGCTGCCCGGCCGGTGGCGAGAGCCTTGGCTTCTGATCCTGGCCCAGGGGTTCCGGCGCCAGCCGGAACCCTTTTCCATCCGACACAGGAACCGGCCATGCGCACGCTCATCCTTTCCCTGCTGCTGCTCGTCGACCTCACCGCCCAGGCGGCGACCCTCGGCTTTCCCGCCCTGCCCGGCGGCGGCCTGGTCTACAAGCAGGTGCAGAGCATCCGCGAGCGGCGCTTCGCCGACCTGGTCGAGCAGAAGACCGATTTCAGCTGCGGCGCCGCGGCCCTCGCGACCATCCTGGAGAAGGCCTACGGCGCCCCGCTCGACGAGCAGGCGGTGATCCAGGGCATGCTCGCCCACGCCGACCCGGAGATCGTCCGCACCCAGGGCTTCTCCATGCTCGACATGAAGCGCTACGTCGAATCCATGGGCATGCGCGCGCGCGGCTACCGCATCGAGGCGGCGCAACTGGAACAACTGAAGATACCCGCCATCGTGCTGATGGAAATCCGCGGCTACAAGCACTTCGTCGTCCTGCAACGCACCCAGGGCGAGTACGTGTACGTGGGTGACCCGGCGCTGGGGCACAAACGCTACGCGCTGACAGAGTTCGCCAAGGGCTGGAACGGCATCGTCTTCGCCGTGATCGGCCAGGGATACGACCGCGGCAATCCGCTGCTGACGCCGCCCGAGCCGCTGACCGCGCGCAATCGCCTGGACCGCTTCAAACCGGTCAGGGACGCCGAACTGATGGAATTCGGCTTCATCCAGAGCGATTTCTTCTGATCGCAGGAGCCGGATGCTCCGGGAGCACGCCATGTACACGCACCACTGCTTCGTCCTCGCCTGCTGCCTGGGCGCTGCGCTGCCCGCCCCCGCCAGCGACCTCTTCGCCCCCGCCGAACTGAGCGACCAGGAGCTTTCCCAGTTGCGCGGGCGCTACGTGCTGCCGGGGCGGATCGTCAGCTTCGGGGTGACCATGAGCAGCACCTGGCAGAACGCCAGCGGCCAGGTCCTCGGCGCACGCGTCGACCTGCAGGTGCGGCAGAACCTGGCGCGCCCGGTCCTCAACGTCACCCTGGTCGATCGGCCAGGCGACGCCCCGCCACCCGTCGCCGGCAACGGCCAGGTCCTCGGCGGCGCCGGACTGGCGCAGACCCAGGGGGTCAGCCAGAGCATCCGCACCGCCGGCGACCACAACAGCGCCAGCAATGGCGTCAGCATCGAGGTCCGCCACGGCGAGGCGCCGCCGCCACTGCCGGGCGGCACGCCGCTGGAAGGTGCGCTGGCCCTCAGCGGCGAGGCCGGCACGGTCAAGGTCACGCCGAACGGCGGCGCCCTGCAACTGGCGATCCAGGCCAGCGGCCAGGGCGCCAGCCTGCAAAGCCTCGGCGCCGGCGGCCTGGTGCAGAGCGTGGCGCTCAGCGGAAACCGCAACCTGGTGCAGAACCTGGCGGCGCTCGAGGTGATGCTCAAGGACCGGCCGGGCGCCGATCCGGCACTGAATTGCGCCTGGGAGCAATTGCGCGCGCTGCGCCCCAGCGGCTACTGAAAGTTGATCTAGTCTGAAATCACTGTGCTATCGGAAGGCCATAAAAACGGAACGGCAAACATGACCCAGACACTCTCGCTGCGAGCTGTCCTCTGCGCCACCACCCTGGTTTCCCCGTTCCTGGCGCAGGCCGCGACGGAGTCCGAGGTCGAGGCGCTGAAGAAGGAACTCCTGGAGCTACGCCAACGCTACGAGGCCCAGCAGAACGCCCTGATGGTCCTCGAACAGCGCGTGCGCCAGGTCGAGGCGCAACCCCAGGCGCCGCAGCCGCAACGCCTGGTCAAGTCGATCCAGCCGCCGGCGCAGGCGCGCAACGACGCCAACGCGGTCGCCGGCACCTACGGCGCCAGCCTCAAGGACGATGGCGCACCCGCGCCCAGCGTGGAAAACATCTACCAGGACGCCAGCGGCTTCTTCGGCGGCGGCACCTTCAGCCTGGAGACCGGCCTCACCTACAGCCACTACGACACCCGCCAGTTGTTCCTCAACGGCTTCCTGGCGCTGGACTCGATCTTCCTCGGCAACATCGGCGTGGACCAGATCGACGCCGACATCTGGACCCTCGACCTGACCGGCCGCTACAACTGGAACCAGCGCTGGCAGGTGGATATCAACGCCCCGGTGGTCTATCGCGAATCGACCTACCAGTCCGCCGGCGCCGGCGGCTCGACCTCGCAGATCACCGAGAAATCGGTGACCGGCGACCCACGCCTGGGCGACGTCAGCTTCGGCGTCGCCTACAAGTTCCTCGACGAAAGCGAGAGCACCCCGGACGCGGTGGTCAGCCTGCGGGTCAAGGCGCCCACCGGCAAGGATCCCTACGGCATCAAGCTGAAGCAGGTACCGGGCAACAACAACCTCAACGTGCCCGACGACCTGCCCACCGGCAACGGCGTCTGGTCGATCACCCCGGGCATCTCGCTGGTGAAGACGGTGGACCCGGCGGTGCTGTTCGGCAGCCTGTCGTATACCTACAACTTCGAAGAGTCGTTCGACGACATCAACCCGCAGCAAGGCGTGAAGACCGGCGGCAAGGTCAAGCTCGGCAACTGGTTCCAACTCGGCGTCGGCGTGGCCTTCGCGCTGAACGAGAAGATGAGCATGTCGTTCTCCTTCTCAGAGCTGATCAGCCAGAAGAGCAAGGTCAAGCAGGACGGCCAGAGCTGGCAGACCGTCAGCGGCAGCGACGCCAACGCCGGCTACTTCGGCCTGGGCATGACCTATGCGGTGAGCAACAGGTTCAGCATCGTGCCCAGCCTGTCCATCGGCATCACTCCGGACGCGCCGGACTTTACCTTCGGCGTGAAATTCCCCTACTACTTCTGAGGGGCCACCGTTCGAGCCTGGGCATGCCCTACCCCTCGAAGGGATGCGTGAGCCTGGGAGCGATCCTCGCCTAGCTGCGCATGCGCAGGGCGGATAACGCCGCAGGCGTTATCCGCCGGTAGCAACGGCACCGTCCCTCTCAAGCCTCGCCAGCGAGCGCCCGCTCGACTTCCTCGCGCGAGGGGATCGAGGTCTGCGCGCCGAGGCGGGTCACCGAGATCGCCGCGGCGGCCTGGCCGAAACGGATCGCCGCCGCCTCGTCGAGGCCGCGCGCAAGGGCCGCGGCGAAGCCACCGACGAAGGTGTCGCCGGCCGCCGTGGTATCCAGCGCCTTGACCCGCGCCACCGGGAAATGCTCGACCCGCCCCTCGCCCACCAGCAGGGCGCCCTGGGCGCCGAGGGTGATGATCACCCTGCCGGCGCCCATTTCGCGCAGGCGCTCGGCGGCACGCCCGGCGCTCTCCAGGGAGTCCACCGGCAGGCGGCAGAGCAGTTCGCTTTCGGTCTCGTTGGGGACCAGGTAGTCCACCAGCGGCAGCCAGTCCGCCGGCACGTCGCGGGTGGCCGGCGCCGGGTTGAGGATCACCGTCTTGCCCAGCGCATGGGCCCGGCGCAGCACATGGCCAACCGTCTCCAGCGGGCTTTCCAACTGGCAGACCACCACCTGCGCCTGCTCCAGCAAGTGTTCGTGGCGCGCCAGCACGGCCGGGGACAGGTGGCCGTTGCCGCCGGCGACGATGACGATGGCGTTCTGGCTGCTGTCGTCGACCACGATCAGCGCCACCCCGCTGGACTCCCCGGCCACCCGCTCGACGCCCTGGCAGTCGATGCCCTCGGCCTGCAGCGCGCGGTACAACTGGTCGCCGTAGGCATCGTCGCCAAGGCAGCCGATCATCGCCACCCCAGCGCCGAGACGCGCCGCGGCGACCGCCTGGTTGGCGCCCTTGCCGCCGGGAACGGTGATGAAGGACTGCCCGGCGAGGGTCTCGCCGCCCCGTGGCAGGCGCGGCGCGCGCACTACCAGGTCCATGTTCAGGCTGCCCACCACCAGTACTTTCGCTTGCATCGTTGCGTCCTTGTTCCAGCCTCTCTCTAGCGAGGGCGCCCCCGGCGCCCGGTTCAGACCCGCACCAGCGGCGGCGCGGTGGATTCGCGCAGGACCAGCGCCGGCGCCACCACCCGCCGCTGCATCGGCTCCTCGCGCTCGGCGATGCGTTGCAGCAGCAATTGCGCAGCGATCTCGCCAAGCAGGCGGATCGACTGGCCCACGGTGGTCAAGGCGGGAAACACGAAGCGGCTCAGCTCGATATCGTCGAAGCCGATCACCGACAGTTCGTGCGGCACCCTGATATTCAGCTCGGCCGCGGCGCGCAGCACGCCGATGCCGATCATGTCGTTGCCGGCGACGATCGCCGTCGGTCGCTCGCCCTCGCCGCCCAGCAGACCGAGCGCCGCGTGGTAGCCGCCGGGGCTGCTGAACTCGCTTTCCAGCAGCCACTGCGGGCGCACCTCCAGGCCGGCCTTGGCCATCGCCCGCCGGTAGCCCTCGACCCGCAGCGTCGAAACCTTGGTCGACAGCGGCCCGCCGATGCAGGCGATGTCGCGATGGCCCAGTTCGAGCAGGTGGCGGGTCGCCAGGTAGGCGCCCATCTCATGGTCGATCTGCACCCGGTCGGCTTCCACGCCTTCCACCTCGCGGTCGACGATCACGGTCGGCGTGCGCATGTTCGCCAGTCCCTTGGCCAGCGCGCCGTCGCCGCCGGCGGACGCCAGGACCAGGCCGTCGATACGTTTCTCCTGGAGCACGCGCAGGTAGTTGGCCTGCTTCTGCGGGTTGTCGTCGGAGTTGCAGAGGATCACGCAGTAGCCGTTACGCTCGCAGCAATCCTCGATGCCGCGCGACAGCTCGGCGAAATACGGGTTGGTGCTGTTCGGCACCAGCAGGCCGATGATCGAGGTGGTGCGCACCTTCAGCGAGCGCGCCACCGCGCTGGGCACGTAGTGCAGCTGCGCGATGGCGTCCTCGACCTTCTTGCGCACCGCGTCGCTGACCGGCCGCGTCCTGTTCACCACATGCGATACGGTGGTGAAGGAAACCCCCGCCATCGCCGCCACGTCCTTCATTGTCGCCATCGTTCAGCCCTGTCTGCGGGCGCGATGGCTGCGATAGGTATCCAGCACCACCGCTACCACGATCACCGCCCCGGTAATGATTCGTTTGGTCGGCTCCGACGCACCGATCTGCGCCAGCCCCGCCGCCAATACGGAAATGATCAGCACGCCGAAGAAGGTGCTGACCACCGAACCTCGCCCGCCCATCAGGCTGGTGCCGCCGATCACCACCGCGGCGATGACCTGGAGTTCCAGGCCGACCCCGGCGTTGGGATCGGCCGCTTCCAGACGCGAGATCTGGAACAGCGCGGCCAACCCGGCGAGCAGCCCCATCAGGGCGAATACTGCAATCTTATAGGGTTTCGGGTTCACACCGGCCAATCGCACCGCTTCTTCGTTGGTGCCGATGCCGATCAGGTAGCGGCCGAACACCGTGCGGGTGAGCACCGCCTGGGCGGCGAACATCACCAGCAGGGCGATCACGAAGGCCGGCGAGATGCCGAACGCCAGCGGATTGGACAGCCAGGCATAGGCGTCGCCGATATAGGCCGTGCGCGAGTCGGTCATCTGGTAGGCCAGCCCACGGGCCATCTCCAGCACCCCGAGGGACACGATGAACGAGGGAATCCGCCAGGCCACCGTGATCGAACCGGTGACGCAGCCGGCCAGGGTCGCGCAGGCCATCCCGAGCATCGCCGCCGGCAGCACGCCCCAGCCCCAGCCGAGCGTCGCCAGGCTTACCGCCGAGGCCGCCAGGGCCAGCACCGAGCCTACCGAGAGATCGATGCCGCCGACGATCAGAATGAAGGTCATGCCCACCGCCAGCACCACCAGATCGGGGATCTGGTTGGCGATGGCGAGGAAGGTGCCATAGCTGAGGAAGTGGCTGCTCAGCGCCGAGAACAGCGCGATCATCGCCAGCAGCGCGCCGGCCAGGCCGAGGTAGGTGCCCAGGCCGAAATAGTTGCCGCGTCGCAGGGTTGGCGCTGCGGCGGCGGTAGCGGAAGACGTCGGGTCGCTCATTTCTGGTTCCTTGCGTTGCGTGTTCACGACGTCGCCAGCAGCGCGTCGCGTTTCTTGTAACCGGCGAAGGCCGCCGCCAGCAGCGCGTCCTGGGTCCAGGCGTCGCGCTCGAAGGTGTCCACCATACGTCCCGCCGAGAGCACGCCGATGCGATCGCAGATCAGCATCAGCTCGCGCAGGTCGCTGGACACCACCACCAGCGCCTTGCCCCGGCGGGTCAACTCGGCGAGCAAGGCATAGATATCGAACTTCGCGCCGACATCGATGCCACGGGTCGGCTCGTCGAACAGCAGCACCTGGCAGTCGCGCTCCAGCCAGCGGCCGATCACCACCTTCTGCTGGTTGCCGCCGGACAGTTCGCCCACCGCCTGCGCGGTGTCCGCGCAGCGCACCCGCAGCGCCTCCACCTGGCGCCGCGCCAGGGCTTCCTCGCGGCGCCGGTCGATCACCCCGTGGCGCGCCAGCGCCGGCAGGTTGCCCAGGGCGAGGTTGGCGCTGATCGACTGGTCCAGCAGCAGGCCCTCGCCCTTGCGGTCCTCGGTGATCAGCGCCACTCCCTGGCGCACCGAGTCGGCCGGCGAACGCAGGCTCAGGCGCTGCGGCGGATCGCCGAGCAGGACCTGCCCACCGTCGGCGCGGTCGGCGCCGTAGATCAGGCGCAACAATTCGGTGCGCCCGGAGCCGATCAGTCCGGAGATGCCGAAGATCTCCCCCGCGCGCACCTCGAACGACACCTCATGCACCTTGCCGCGCCGGCTCAGCCGCTCCACCCGCAGCAGCGGCGCACCGGTCTGCCGTGGGCCCAGGTCGAAGCGCTCGCCCAGTTCGCGGCCGACCATCAGGGTCACCAGTTGGTCGGCGTCGTAGCGCTCGATCGGCTCGACGCAGACCAGGCGGCCATCGCGCAACACCGCGATGCGCTGCGAAATCCGCGCCAGCTCTTCCAGGCGATGGGAGATGTAGACGATCGCCACGCCGCGTTCGCGCAGCCGCTCGACCTGCTCGAAGAGCATGTCCACCTCGCGCGCGGTAAGCATCGCCGTGGGTTCGTCGAGGATCAGCAAGCGGCAGTCGCCGATCAGGTTGCGGGCGATCTCGACCATCTGCTGGTGGCCGATGCCGAGGTCGCCGACCAGCGTGTCGGGATCGATCGCCTCCAGGCCGACCTGGGCCATCGCCTCGCGGGCCGCCGCGCGCAGGCGCCGACGGTCGATCCAGCCGGCGCGCCGGGGCAGGTCGTGGAGGAACAGGTTCTCCGCCACCGACAGGGTCGGCAGCAGGTTCAGTTCCTGCATCACCATGCGCACGCCCAGCGCCTCGGCCTCGCGGCGGCTGCCGGGGGCGTAGGGCCGGCCGAGGAGTTCCAGGCTGCCGGCGCCGGGACGCTCCAGGCCGCCGACGATCTTCGACAGGGTGCTCTTGCCGGCGCCGTTCTCGCCGGTCAGGGCCAGCACCTCGCCGCCGAACAGTTGCAGGTCGATCTCCGCCAGCACCGGCTGCGCGTAGGTCTTGCCGACCCCGCGGATGCTCAGCAGCGGCAATGCGTCGCTAGACATGGGAAGGCTCCATCGGACGGATCAGGGCGCGGTCACCAACTCGACAGGCGTCTCGACCACGCCGTCCTTCTCATGTTCCGGGGCTTGCCCAGCAAGCAGCTTGAGCGCGGTCTGGATACCGAACACCGCCTGCTTCGCGGCGAACTGGTCGGCAGTAGCCAGCACCCGGCCATCCTTGAGCATCGGCTTGATCGCCTGGATATTGTCGTAGCCGACCACCTTCACCTGCCCGGCGCGGCCCGCCGCGCGCACCGCCGATACCGCGCCGAGGGCCATGCTGTCGTTGCCGGCGAGCAGCGCCTTGAGGTCAGGATGCTCGTTGAGCATCGCCGAGGCCACCGCGTTGCCCTTCTCGATTTCCCAGTTGCCCGACTGCAAGGAGACGATCTTCATCCCCGCCGCGTCCATCGCATCCCTGAAGCCGGCGGTGCGCTGCTGGGCATTGGTGGTCGTGGAGACCCCTTCGATGATGCCGACCTCGTCGCCGGCCTTCAGTCGCTTCGCCAGGTACTCGCCGACCAGCCGCGCGCCCTTGCGGTTGTCGGGCCCGACGAAGGGCACGCCGATCTTCTTCACCTGCAGCACCTGCGGGTCGAAGCGGTTGTCGATGTTGACCACCACGATGCCGGCGTCCAGCGCTTTCTTCACCACCGGCACCAGCGCCTTGGAATCGGCCGGCGCGATCACCAGTGCGTCGACCCCGGAAACGATCATCTGCTCGACGATGCGGATCTGGCTGGAGGTATCGGTCTCGTCCTTGATGCCGTTGGAAACCAGTTCGAACCGGTCGGCATGCTCCTTCTGGTAGGCCTTGGCGCCGTCCTCCATGGTCAGGAAGAACTCGTTCGCCAGCGACTTCATCACCAGCGCGATCCTGGGCTTCTCGGGAGTTTCCGCGTGGACGGCGGACAGGGGCAGGAACGAGGAACAGGCAGTCAGCACGACGGCAGCCAACAGGCGCCGGGAAGCGACCCGCTTCATGGTGTATCCTCCAGCTTTTCTTATCGTTGTATTGAGGCTTTTCCAGGAGATTATCCAGACGCAAACGTTTGCGTTAGGTGAATATGCGTCGATCTGACAGATTCTGTCAATCGCCACGAGCAACTGTCGCGAACCGGTCGGGATCGGTTGGATTCTAGTTCGCTATGGCTGGGAAACGCAGGATATTTTGCCTGGCCGGCAGATCTCCCGCCGCCCACTCAGCGCAACCGGTGCTTGTGCAACAGGCGGTAGAAGGTCGGCCGCGAGACCCCGAGCATCCGCGCGGCCACGCTGAGGTTGTCGCCGTAACGGGCCAGCGCATCACACATCGCCTGGCGCTCGGCGCAGAGCTTGTAGACCTCCAGGCTGGACAACGGCGGGCCGTCGCCGCGCGCGCATTCCAGGCCGAGGTCCTGGGCCTCGATCTGCTTTCCCTCTGCCAGGACCAACCCGCGACGTACCCGGTTGGCCAGTTCGCGGACATTGCCCGGCCAGGCGTGCATCGCCATCGCCGCCAGCGCGTCCTCGCTGAAGCGGCGCGGGCGGCGGCCGGTCTCCAGGCTGTAGAGCCGGGAGAAATGCTGGGCCAGCAGCGGCAGGTCCTCGCTCCGTTCGCGCAACGGCGCGGTGACGACCTGCAGGACGTTGAGCCGGTAGTAGAGGTCCTCGCGGAACGTCCCGGCATCGATCGCCGCCTCCAGGTCGACATGGGTCGCCGCCAGCACCCGCACGTCCACCTCGACCGGCCGGCTACCGCCGACCCGCTCGATCTGCTGTTCCTGGAGAAAGCGCAACAGGTTGGCCTGCAACTCCAGCGGCAGGTCGCCGATCTCGTCGAGGAACAGGGTGCCGCCGTCGGCCGCCTCGATCCGCCCGACCTTGCGCTGGTGCGCGCCGGTGAAGGCGCCCTTCTCGTGGCCGAACAGCTCGGACTGGATCAGGTGCTCGGGAATCGCCCCGCAGTTGATCGCGACGAACGGCCTGTCCGCGCGCCGCGACTGCCGGTGCAGGGTACGCGCGACCAGTTCCTTGCCGGTGCCGCTCTCGCCCCGGATCAGTACCGGCGAGTCGGTCGGCGCCAGCTTCGCCAGCAGCCGGCGCAGGTCGCGTACGGCCAGGCTCTCGCCGAGCAGTTCGTGCTCGCCCTCGGCATCGCCGGGCACCGTGCCGCGCCCGCGCAGGCGGGCCATGCCGAAGGCGCGGCCGAGGGTCACCTGCACCCGCGCCATGTCGAACGGCAAGGTATGGAAGTCGAAGAACCATTCGCAGACGAAATCGCCGACGCCATTCACCGGCAAGGTGTCCGGGCTGAGCACAGCGATCCACTCGGTGCCGCTGCGGCTGATCAGGTCCTTCACCGTCTCCGGCCGCTCCAGGTGGAACGGCCGCAGGCGCAGCAGGCCGACGTCGCAGGCGCGTTCGCGCGCCGTTTCCAGCGCGCAGCTGTCCACTGCCCAACCCGCCTCGCGAAGGCCCGGCAACAGGCGCCGGCAATCGTCGCACGGGTCCACCACCAGCAGACGGCGGAGGTTCGATGCATCTGGCATGTGTGCTCCTTTGCGGCGCCAATTCTTTGAACCGTCATAAAAACGGCATGTTGGCGCTCTGAAAGGAAAATCTAGCAATTTTTTGACGCGCGAAAGTGAATCTTTGTTTATATCGCCAATGCCGAAATCGTCTTATCAGTCGTAGCCGCGACGCTTGACTTCCAGGCGCCGGACGAACTCCTCCAGGACCAGCTTGTAGAGGTCGTCGCCGAGGTAGACATCTTCCACCCCGCAGTCGATGTTCGGGTTGTCGTTCACCTCGATCACCACCACCTTGTCGCCGGCCTGCTTCAGGTCCACCCCGTAGAGGCCGTCGCCGATCAGATTGGCGGTCTTCACCGCCAGCTCCACCACCTTGCGCGGCGCCTCGTGCACGGGCATGGTGCGGAAATCGCCGCTGACCTCCTCGGCGTCCGGGCTGTGGTCGTAGATCTGCCAGTGGCCCTTGGACATGAAGTACTGGCAGGCGAAGATCGGCTTGCGGTTGAGCACGCCGATACGCCAGTCGTACTCGGTATAGAAGAACTCCTGGGCAAGGATCAGCACCGAGCGCTCGAACAGCTCGGCGCTGGCCGCCAGCAACTGCTCCTGGTCCTCCACCTTGATCACCCCGCGCGAGAAGCTGCCGTCGGGAATCTTCAGCACCAGCGGGAAGCCCAGGCGCTCGCCGACCTTCTCCAGTTCCTGCGGGTTCTCCTTGTAGAGAATCTCGGTGGCCGGCATGCCCAGCTTGTGGCTGCGCAGCAGGTCGGCCAGGTACACCTTGTTGGTGCAGCGCAGGATCGACACCGGGTCGTCCATCACCACCAACCCTTCGCTCTCGGCCTTCTTGGCGAAACGGTAGGTGTGATCGGCGACATTGGTGGTCTCGCGGATGAACAGCGCGTCGTACTCGGCGATCCGCGAATAGTCCTTGCGCTCGATCAGGTCGACGTCGATGCCGAGGCTGCGGCCGACCCGCACGAAGTTCTTCAGCGCCTTGGCGTCGGAGGGCGGGAACGCCTCGCCGGGGTCGTGGAGGATCGCCAGGTCGTAGCGGAACGGCTTGCGCGAACGCGGCTTGCGCCAGATCTGCCGGCTGAAGCTGTCCAGGGCGTTGGCGAAGAGGTCTTCCTGGTCCTCGCGCAGCTTGTGGATGGCGCCGGGCTTGATGCCCTCGATGTGCCAGGTGCGGTTGCGCTTGAACTCCACCAGCAGCAACGGGCAGGGAAACGCCTCGAACAGTTGTCGCGCCAGGTCCTGCAGCGGCTCGATGTCGGTACGGCCGAAATACAGGGTCAGGGTGAAACCATCGGTGCTGCCGTAGGGGTGCGCGGCCAGGGCCTTGTCCAGGGTGCGATCCAGATCTTCCAGGACCAGGCTGTACAGCGACTTCCTGGCCAGCTCGCTGATCGTCCGCACCGAGGGGATCACCTTGTGCCCGCGCGCCTCGGCGAGCAGCGAGCAGTAGTAGCCATGGCGCAGGTACTTGTAGTGCCGGCACAGGTTGATCACCTGGACCCGCTTGCCAGTGTCGTCGTCGATGGGCAGTTCCAGGTATTCCTGGGCGGTGACCACATCCTCGCTGGGGTAATAGGACGTCCAGTCTTCCTTGCGTTCCACGATGATGAACAGCTTGCTCACGACACCTCCCGGGGTGACAGCGAAACCACGGCGCATTCGGAACCGGCTTGCCGGCGCACGCATCCCGGCCAATACTCGGCGGGAATCCCTTGCGAAACCGCTCTATGGCGCCTGCCAGCAAACCGAAGCGTACAGCACCCATTACAGCACGCCCGCGCGGAAGTTCCCGCCCGCGGCCGTGGAGACCGCTATGAACCTGACCCTCCGCCCGGCCGGTGTGGACGACCTGTCCGCCCTGGTCGAGCTGGAAAACCGCTGCTTCGACTACGATCGCCTGTCCCGCCGCAACTTCCAGTGGATGCTCACCCGCGCCCACGCCAGCCTGACGGTAGCCGAGGGCGACGGCGGCGTGCTCGGCTACGCCCTGGTGCTGTTCCACGAAGGCACCTCGCTGGCCCGCCTCTACTCCATCGCCATCGACCCGCGCGCCCGCGGCATCGGCCTCGGCCAGAAGCTGCTGGAAGCCGCCGAGCAGGCCGCGCGGGACAACGACCGCGCCTACATGCGCCTGGAAGTGCGCCCGGACAACCGTGGCGCCATCGCCCTCTACGAGCGCAACGGCTACCGTCCCTTCGCCACCGTGCGCGACTACTACGAGGACCACAGCGAAGCGCTGCGCTTCGAGAAACGCATCCGCAACCCCGGCCACGACCAGCGCCGCCACGTGCCCTTCTACCGGCAGACCACCGATTTCACCTGCGGCCCGGCCTGCCTGCTGATGGCCATGGGCGCGCTGCAACCGGAGCGCCAGTTGACCCGCCGCGAGGAACTGCGCCTGTGGCGCGAGGCGACCACCATCTACATGACCGCCGGGCACGGCGGCTGTAGCCCCCAGGGCCTGGCGCTGGCCGCCTGGCGGCGCGGCTTCCGGGTCAAGCTGGTGCTGTCCGCCAGCGGCCCGCTGTTCCTCGACGGCGTACGCAACGAAGACAAGAAGGCGGTGATGCGCCTGGTCCACGAGGACTTCTGCGAGGAACTGGACGCCTCGGGCGTCGAGCAGAAACGCTCGGCCAGGCTCGACATCCCGCGCCAGCTGGCCAGGGGCGGCCAGCCGCTGGTGCTGATCAGCAGCTACCGCCTGACCCGCTCCAAGGCCCCGCACTGGGTGCTGGTCACCCACTACGACGAGGACTTCGTCTACCTCCACGATCCCGACGTCGACCACAGCCAGCACCGCCAGCCGCTGGATTGCCAACACATCCCGGTAAGCCACGCCGAGTTCGACAAGATGAGCCGCTTCGGCCGCAGCAAGCTGCGCGCGGCGGTGATCCTGTTCAACCCGGAATGATCCGCATCGCCCCGCCCTGCGGCGGGGAGATGTTCTCGCCTATCAATCAATTCCATCGATAGTGGCTAGTGAGACTATCCATTTTTCATTCGCCAACGCCGATGTTTACATAGTCGCCAGATCCCCGAATAACCAGAACGGAACTGGAGACGACACCATGAGCTACTCCGCCAAATCCTTCTCGGCCCTGATCAATGCCATGCGCGCCGACGGCATCACCCGCCTGGAACAACTGGCCCGCCAGCCCTTCCGCAACGCCCAGGGCTTCTGGAGCGCGGAGGCGAAGAAATGAAAGCCCTGCTCGACCGCCGTACCGATCCCACCTGGATGCTCTACGCCGCAATCATCGCCTGGCTGGCCTTCTCCGGTCTCTGACCGGCAGGCCACCGGCGCCTCGCCCTGCCGTTCCAAGACGCTCCGGCGTCCCGCCTTTCTCCGGTGAAATACCGAGCTTTCGTCGTCAACATCGCCAGGCGAGGCCTGCGCAAACGTTTCACCCGTTCGCTGTCAAGAAAACCTTGTCAAAAAAGCTGATAGCAGCTTGCCAATATGCCAACGCCTTGGCATAACGGTGCCCAAAAAAGGCCTACAAGGACGTTCCTGATGCGCACCGTGAAAAAGGCTCTGCTGGTTGTCGGCGTGATCGTGCTGGCGGTCGTCGGGGTGGTGGTCTACTACGTCGCCAATCCCAACCTCCCCCACTACCAGGCGCCGAGCGAGGTACGCTACCTGCCGCAATGGCAGGACGAAGCCCGCCAGCGCTTCTACTACACGCCCCAGGGTACCCTGGTGAAAGGCCTGCACTACGACTGGTTCACCGCCCTCGAACTGCCCTTCTCCGAAGAACCCTTCGCCGCCCCCGAATACCTCGCCCGCTTCGGCTTCCTCGTCGATCCGCAGCAGAAGGCCAGCGACCTCAACCCCGGCAACCTGCCGGTGGGCTTCAGCCAGCACCGCGACGAGAAGACCGGCACCCGCTACCTGGACATCACCTGCGCCGCCTGCCACACCGGCGAACTGCGCTACCAGGGCAAGTCGCTGCGCATCGACGGCGGCGCCGCCATGCACTCCATCGCCGCCACCGTGCCGACCCTGCGCGGCGGCGCCTTCGGCCAGGCGCTCGGCGCGAGCATGGCCGCCACCTACTACAACCCGTTCAAGTTCAACCGCTTCGCCAGGAAAGTCCTCGGCGAACGCTACGAACAGGACAAGTCGCAACTGCGCGCCGACTTCAAGGCCGTGCTCGACACCCTCCTGCGCACCGCCTGGAACGACACCCGCCGCCACCTCTACCCCACCGAGGAAGGCCCCGGCCGCACCGACGCCTTCGGGCGCATCGCCAACAGCGTCTTCGGCGATGCCATCGACCCGGGCAACTACCGCGTCGCCAACGCCCCGGTGAGCTATCCGCAGGTCTGGGACATCTGGAAATTCGACTGGGTGCAATGGAACGGCTCGGCCATGCAGCCGATGGCGCGCAATATCGGCGAGGCCCTCGGCGTCGGCGCGCGCCTGCAGATCTTCGACGAGCACGGCCAGCCGCTGCAGGGCGAGCAGCGCTACGCCTCCAGCGTACGCCTGCACGACCTGCACACCCTGGAAGAAACCCTGCAACAACTGAAACCACCGACCTGGCCGGAAGACCTCTTCGGCCGCATCGACCTGCAACGCGCCTCCCAGGGCCGCGCCCTGTTCGAAGCCAACTGCGCCTTCTGCCATGCGCCCAAGGTGCAACCGGCGGAATACGCCGCCCCCGGACGCAATCCCGAGTGGCGCATGCACATGGTGCCGACCGAGGTGATCGGCACCGATCCGACCACCGCCGACAACATCGCCGACCACCGCTACGACCTGCGCAAGCTCGGCTGGAGCGTCGACGAACTGGCGCGGATGAACGTCCAACTGATCGGCGCCGATCCGCAGCAACTCGACCTCTCGCAACTGTCCTCGGCCAAGGGCCTGGCCTACATCACCGCCTTCGTCGAGCAGCGCGCCTACCGGGACGCCGGCATCCCGCCGGAACAGCAGAAGACCATGAACGGCTTCGACCTGCCGATCGGCGTACAGGAACTGCGCGCCTACAAGGCACGCCCGCTGGACGGCGTCTGGGCGACCCCGCCGTTCCTGCACAACGGCTCGGTGCCCAACCTGTTCCAACTGCTCTCCCCGGCCGCCGAACGCTCGCCGCAGTTCTACGTCGGCACCTTCGAATTCGATCCGAAATTCGTTGGATTCCGCACCGAGAAATTCCCCGGCGGCTTCCTCCTCGACACCCGCCTCACCGGCAACCGCAACAGCGGCCACGAATTCCGCGACGGCTGCCGGCAGAACGGCGTGATCGGCCGCGCCCTCAGCCCGGAAGAACGCTGGGCGCTGGTGGAATACCTGAAGGTGCTCGGCAACCCCGAATTCGAGCGCCGCCTGGTCCCGGCCCAGACCCCACCCTGGACGCCCGGCCCGAAATGCCCGGCGCCGGAGCAACGGACCGCGCAACGCTGAACCTGGGAAATAGAGAAGCGCGAGGCATGGCGCCGCCGCCCCTCTCCACCCCGAGCAGCCCCTCTCCCTTCAGGGGGGACGCCTAGCCAGAGGACGGGGAGAAGCAATCGTGGCGCACTCCCCGCCCAAGAAGAATAAAAGCCCACAGCCAACGCACACCACCAAGGACACCCACTCCATGCGCGCACTCCTCACCCACGCCTGGCTGTTCCTCGGCAAATGGCTCGGCCGTCTGCTCCTCCTCCTGCTGGCCGTCGGCCTCGGCGGCTGGGCCATCGGCAGCCTCTACTACGCCTGGAAATTCTCCGGCCCGGTGTCCGCGGAAGAGCAGATCGCCCCGGACGAAGCCCGCATCACCCAGGCGATCATCCAGGACGCCATCCGCGTGGTCGAACAGCACCGCGACAACACCCGCGTCCTGCGCGATGCCCACGCCAAGGCCCACGGCTGCGTGAAGGCCGAATTCAAGGTACGCGCCGACCTCGACCCAACCCTGCGTCGCGGCGTGTTCGCCGAAGCGGGCAAGAGCTGGAACGCCTGGGTGCGCTTCTCCAACGGCAACGCCTACCCGCAGTTCGACAGCAAGAACGACGCGCGCGGCATGGCCATCAAGCTGCTCGACGTGCCCGGCGAAAAACTCCTGCCCGGCCGCGGCCATGACGGCGAGCAGGACTTCGTCATGTTCAACCAGCCGGTGTTCTTCATCCGCGACATCGCCGAATACCGGCAGAACTTCGCCGCCCAGGCCGACGGCAAGAAAGCCCTGGCCTTCTTCCCCAACTGGAACCCCGCCAGCTGGGAACTGCGCCACCTGCTGATCGCCCTGCGCACCCTCGCCCCCGCCCCGGACAGCCCGCTGCACGCCGGCTACAACGGCATCTCGCCGTACAAGCTGGGCGAACACAACATCAAGTTCCGCGTCGTCCCCGCCCCGGAGAAGTGCCCGGCCTACGAGCTGCCGAAGCAGAACCAGGACCTGCCCAACTTCCTCCGCGCCGCCCTGTACCAGCAACTCTCCATCGACCGCGCCCCCGCCTGCTACGCCTTCCAGGTGCAGCGCCAGGACCCGGGCAAGTACATGCCCATCGAAGACACCAGCGTCGAATGGAAGGAGTCGGACGCGCCCTTCGCTACCATAGCCGACATCATTGTGCCAGCTCAGGATTTTGATAGCCGGGAACAGAACCTGTTCTGTGACAACCTCTCGTTCAACCCCTGGCACGCACTGCCGGAGCATCGGCCGATCGGCGGGATCAACCGGTTGCGGAAGGCGGTTTACGAGGCGGTCAGTGGGTATAGGTTGGGGAGGAATGGGTGAGGGGTTGGGAAGGTGGAAGGTAGCTGTGTATGGCGTCTCCCTTGGTATTGATTTCGCCAATTTGGACTGTCAGAAAACGGCCAAAAGCGGCCTGAGGTTGGCGTCGACTTTGCGGCAGGGGTTCCAGGCCCCATCACGATTGACTGTACCTTTGGCCAGGGTCGCGGGTGGTGTCGCCCAGAGCCGCAAGGTAAATGAGCACCGCACGCGCTTAATATCACGGGATTTCCCCCTATATTATTGGCAGCGTAAACACCTGCCGTGCCGCAGTCACTAGAATGGCTCAAACTGCGGCTGAACTCGCAGAAGCTGATCTCGATTGTCTCAGTGGTTCAGCTGCCTTTCTTGGAGCTTGAGCGAGGCAAAACGGATTTCTCCAAGTCGTTGAACTCTTTGATGATGCAGGTCGCTACATGGCAGTTAGGTTGGAATTTGAAACTACAGACAGTCAAGAGATTGAGTTGGCGAAGCGGTATTGGGCCATGGACGAGGAAGGCGCGTACCTGGAACGCGTAGCCGATCTCCTCCCTTTCCGAGAAATTACCCAGGCCAGCATGGTCGCTAAATTTGTCCGGCAGATCTGCACGGCTTATGACGAAAATCAGACCTGTCCCAAGTGCGATGGGCAAATCCAGATAGGTGGCCGGACCGAGGCCAAGAAGGTAATTCAACGCTCCAATCAACCGTGCGAGGAATGTCAAAAAATTCAGGACGAGGAGAGGCAAAAGGAGGAAGCTCAGCAACGCGCTGAGTTGGAAGCTAAGCTCGCCCCTTACATCTCCCGTGCACGGGAAGCGACCATTTCCTACTCTGCGCTACCTGACGACACTGTACTCATCCTGCAAGCAATCCATGCACTGGTCGGCCCTCTGCTTACGCAAGGGACCTTTTCGCTGGACGACTGTGAAGCGATGACTCCTCAGGGAACAGGCGGCCTCATTGATCGCCTCTACAAGCAAAACATCCTGCAAGACGACCCTGCAGCAGCTAAACCGGGGACCTACTGGATCCAAGACGAGAAGCTCTGGTTCTCCAAAGCTTCAGCTCGTTACTTTCTTCCTCCGGATGCTGACCTAGGAGGAAGTCAGGCAGCGCTCAACATGCTGTTTGAGCGAGAGTTCTCAGATTCCGTAGCGCTGACCGAACTCTGGCTGGACCATGCCGTCACAGACGTGATGTGCTACTTCGAATATCAATGCGACGTGCACAACCACATCCTCTGCGCTGCAGATGTAGACAAGATCAAAGCCACCGTGCGCCATGGGATGCGCAAATACAGCGTCGCGCAGATGTGGTTCATCATGTGGAAGGTCACTCGAGATGCAGCAGCCCTTGCTAGCCGTAGCTACTACAACCGCGAGACAGCCGCCGCCACTATTCCTAATAAGATTCGTAAGCAACTGGAAAACGCCGATCAAGGTACCGAGCTTCGAAACGAATGGACCCGGCCAGAACCCCACATAACGGGCTCATTGGGAATGATGTTCTACTCACTCTTTGGGCTGGACGAATACACTAAAGGGACAGATGCGCAGGCGTTGTTTGATCGCCTAGGCGAAAAGAGTGGGGGCGAAATAAATCTTCACGCGTTAGCCGCAGCCTTCATGAAAACAGCTCTGGAAAACGAAAGCGCGCTGTTTGCTTTGGAGGACTTCGCGGAAATGGTCAGAGTGGGACTTACAACCGAGGACGCATTGAAAGAAACAATTGATCGAAATCCAGGGCTGTTCCAGTAACGCCAGCTGCGAAGTGGTCGGAGTTAGCGCCGCCCCTCCTCTGCACCTGTCTGCGCAGGAGCACCCGTGAGGCAGGTAAAGCTAGGCAGCCACTAAAGCTTGCCGCCGATCGAAATTCGCGCCGACGCGTTGAGATCACTTCTTCCAACCAGGGGCGCAGCATTGTGGTAGGTAGCGAAAGCACCAAGACTTACCACAACGCCCTGATCAGACCTCTGTGTAAAAGGGGAAAGATTTATTTATTGCACTCTAATTCTGCCTGACCGGTCAAGTTTAGAATAGGAAAAATAAATCCGTCCCCTTTTGGCCGTCCTTTTGGCCCCTTTTGGCCGTCAGGTTGTTGAGCAGGATGCCCAGGGCACTGGCATCGCCCATGACCGACACGTCCTCAGCCTGCGCCAGCCCCAGGTCGTTGCCGCTCAGATCAGATTGGCGGATGCGATCGCTGATCACCTGTTTTCACAACGCGAGCGGTAAGCGTGCCGCGAGCCGGTTAGCGAGCGTGCGCCAGTACGCGGGCGAGACGCCGACAGGCGCGATGCCCAGCGCCTCGATGGCGTCAATGCGTGCCAGCACGGCGCGCACCGGGTTCTCTCCCTCAGCGTGCAGCAGCAGGCGCGCGCCAGGCTGCACACCGGGGATGCGCTGCGCGCCATCCAAGGGCGTACGCAGCAATAATTTGCTAAAAGAAGGATCGTGGGCAGCACCGGGGAAAAGACACAATGCCAAATCCAGTTATGGATCATTTCAGGCTGCGGCCGATTTCAGAGTCTGACATTGACCAGGTTGTTGAAGATGCCAGGGGAAAACGGGCACATCCGGATGCTGATCGCCGAGAGCAAATTGGGGCTGACTATGTGCTGGGCAACTGCGTTATAGAGTTAAAGGCGCTGGATGATGAGGGCTTAGCAAAGCCAGAGAGACAAGCCAAACTTGCTGCGTTGTTCCGCCCTTTTAACGCCGACAGACCGGTTGTCGTTCTGGATCGTGGCTCTTTGCCGCCGCCTGAGCAGAGAAATTATGATCGGATTCTAGAAGGTCCAATCAAAACGGCAATCAGCAAAGCCAAAAAACAACTCAAGCAGTCCAGGCTTGAACATGAAGGAACGACGACTTCAATTATTTGGTTTGTCAACAACGGCTACACCGCGCTCGATCACGATGCATTGCTCACGCTAATAGCTCACCGAGTGCGGAATGACACCAATGAGATTGATGGGATCATTGTTTCGGGCTGCTACTTCCACAGCGATTCCTTCGACAGCTTTTTCCTGTGGCCCTTTGAATACGTCCCCATAAACCTGGATAAGGATTTTCCAGAGTTCGATGACTTGCACCGTGCCTGGAACGATCTTGCCACAAGGAGCATGACTGCTCTCATGCAAAAATTTCCCGGAAAGCAGGAGATAAAGGGGCCGGTGGTAGATACACAATTCGACATTGATAACATCACCTACGTGAAACCGGCACCGCCGATTGGAGGGAAATCAGATTTCTTCCGGCATGGCCGCCCAAGATTGAATAGCACGGGAATAACGACATCTCCTCCGGTGGGACTGGTTTTTGGCGATCTGTCGCTTGGGCAATGGACAACATTTCGTGAAAACCTGCCAAATGCACAATGGCTTCGGAAAAACTATGAGGACTGGAAGCTGAAAAGAGCAGATGCTGCCAAGCAAGCAACAAACAGACAGGTATTTATCTCAATTCCTGTAACTTGGGATGCTTGGCTCAAGTGGAATGAGGAGTCAGGAGGGAATCGGCGATTGACAACGCACCATTATGCAACCCATGTCTTTCAAGAGAAAATATCCGAACTTCTAAACGAAGCAAAAGATATAGATGGGGTAGGAATATTGCCCAACAGGTACATGCTTATCGTTACCGAAGAAATTGGGCAAGACAAATGCAACGACATTTCCCACGCCGCCATTGTTATAGAAAACCCGGACGGAACCCAGGATTTTGAAGAGATATTTTTCAATCAAAGGCTGTTCCATGAATATGCAATGACACTGGGCTGCGCACACGCGATTGCCCGAGGCATTGGAGTGGTCAGATGGCGTAAGAACAAGACTTACGCATGGCGCTAACCCAAACGGCAGACGGCTAGATGAACACTGAGCCCCGCCGCGTGTGGGCGGAGTGCAGCGGCGGTTACGCCGCATGGGGCTTGCTGCGCGACCAGATCAGGTCGTGCGTGCCGCCCTCGCCTTCGATCAGGCGGGCGTAGACCGTGGCCGGGAGCGAAGGATCGTCGAGGGTCGGCCCTGTGTTGTACGAGGTCGCTTGGTGCGAAACTGTAACGGCGCCAAAGGCTATTTGGCCGTTCCGTGTTTAGAGAGTCCCGGAAGCATCATAGCCGCCTAGTCAGTGATCATGGTTCGTCTAACCAGGACAGATCTCAGTCACACCTTAAGCCGTGGCCGACTTGCATACGGTAGGACACGGCCACATCCACATCATCGTCCAACACATCCTTAAGGATGTCATAGTTGGGCGTATCTGGTGTGACGGTTCGCCAGCGTGCTCCTGAGTGCAGGCCCCCGATAGTTAGTGACAGAAGTATCCTTTGGTGAGTGACAGCTTCTGGCCGTATACAGCCCTTCCCTCCCTAAGCCATAGCCCTTCCCCATACCTGAACGGCACACCTATTGCCACCCGCAAAACCACAACCTCCCCCGCTGCTAACCGCAATAGTCGCGGCTTGAGTGCTGCGGATTTGGTTTTTGAAATGTGGTGTTGGCGGCCCTCACCCCAACCCTCTCCCGCACGCGGGAGAGGGGGCCGGGCGTGCCTTATGGGTCGAGCGCCTCGCTCGGGCGCAGCCTGGAGCGATGTCTACCTCCCCTAGCCCCGGGCATCTGGCATCTGGCATCTGGCATCTGGCATCTGGCATCTGGCATCTGGCATCTAGAATTCGGCCCCCAGCCCAGGCAACCAGAAGCACCGGAAACGCGCCCTGAATGATTTCAGATTCGCGCCGAAACCTTCGAAAGCCGTTTCCTCGCACCCGAAAGCCGCCGAGGCTGCCCTGCGGCTTTCGCTGCGCAACGGCTATCCGCCTACTTGCACCGGTCGCTCAGCCTGACCAGCGATGCGCCGTACACCGCGTCGTCCTCGGAGGCGAAGATCGCCTCGCCTTCGACGGTGGCCCCCGGCTTGAGGGTCTCGGCGGTGAGTTCCTCGTCCACGGTATCCAGCCTGAAGGACTGGCCGGCGGCGGACTGCGCCACCAGGCAGCTGTTCTTCAGGCTGATCTCGCTCTTCGCCGCATTCACCAGGCGGACCTTGAAGGCCTGGGTGCGGAAGTGCTTGTCGCCGACGGATACGCTGCCCTTGTCGCCCTGGCGGGCGAAGACCATCACTGCGTCCGGCGCGGCGGCGAAGCCGAGGGAAGGAGCGGCCAGCAGGCCGGCCAGGGTCAGGGCCATTGCGTTCTTCATACTGATTTCCTTTGGCAAAGACTGAACGACCCGGTGATTTTCCGTGGGTCTTTTCGCCGCGATCAAGCGCAGTGCCAAGGAATGCGGGGCGCCTCGTGTTCTGCAAGTCGGAGGGTTTCCAGCGGAACTTTTCCCGCAACCGTGCTTCCAGGCGAAAACCGCTCGCTACGCGGAGCGCCGGTCTTCGGCCCCACACGATCCTCGCGCCCGCCAAGCTGCCCTCGAACACTTGCAACCACAGGCCGGACGCTCGGCCCAGGCGATGGCCCAATGGGCGCCGGGCAGGTCCGCTTCGGCGTGGCCGCGATGCAACAAGTGCGCCTGGACCGGCATCGCGGTAGCGCTCGGCGAGGGCGCCACCGAGGCTGTCGGCGGCATGTCGTGTTCGACTCCGTTGCGGGTGGCGAGCGGGGCCTGCGATCTTCCCTTGGGGGAGAGTCCAGCCCGGCGACCCGGCGGGTGGCCGCCAAGCCGCTTGCGCAGGCTGCCGGGCTCAGCCGAGCAACAACTTGTCGACGGTCAGCGGGAAGTCGCGCAGGCGGCGGCCGGTGGCGTGGTACACGGCATTCGCCACTGCGGCGGCGACGCCGACGATGCCTATTTCGCCGACGCCCTTGGAGCCCAGTTCGTTAACGATATCGTCGGGTTCGTCAACGAAGATCACCTCGATATCGCCAATATCGGCGTTAACCGGGATGTGGTACTCGGCGAGGTTGTGGTTCATGCAGCGGCCCAGCGCATGGTCGACCTGGGTTTCCTCCTGCAAGGCCATGCCCAGGCCCCAGACCACCCCGCCGAGTATCTGGCTGCGAGCGGTCTTCGGGTTGATCACCCGCCCCGCCGCGACCGCGCTGACCACCCGGCTCACACGCAGGGTACCGAGGGCTTCGTCGATCCGCACCTCGACGAATACCGCCGAATGGGTCGCGGTGGCGTAGCCTTTGCGCCGCGCCGAGGGTTCAGCTTCCACCTCCACCTGCAACGCGTCTTCCGGCAGCCCTTGCAGCAGGTCGGCCAGGGCGTATCGCGTATCGCCCGCTTCCAGATGGCCACGGCATATGCGGAAGCGTTCTTCGGCGGTGCCGGCCAGCTCCGGATGGCGGGCCCTGGCATGGGCGACCAGGGCCTGGCGCAGGCGCAGGCAGGCCAGGCGGACGGCGGAACCGACCGACGAGACGGTGAACGAGCCGCCCTGCAATGGAGCCTTGGGCAACGCACTGTCGCCAAGCTGGAAGCGCACCTCTTCCGGCGCCATGCCAGCGGCGTCGGCGGCGATCTGGGTCATCACCGTGTAGGTGCCGGTGCCGATATCCGTGGTCGCGCTGGCCACCCGCAGCAGGCCGTCCGCCTCCAGCCGCGCCCTCGCGCTGGCCTTGCTCTGCATGGCCTCCCAGACGCCGCCGGCCATGCCCCAGCCGAGCAACTGGCGCCCTTCGCTCATGCTCCGTGGCCGTGGGTCGCGGGCCTGCCAACCGAAGCGCCGGGCGCCCTCCTCGTAGCAGGCCAGCAGCGCCTTGCTGGAGTACGGCTTGTCCTCGTTGCCGTTGCGCTCGGCGAAGTTGAACCGGCGCAGCGCGATGGGGTCCATGCCGAGCCGCACCGCCAGTTCGTCCATCGCGCATTCCAGCCCGATCAGCCCCAGCGCCGCGCCGGGGGCGCGCATGTCCAGCGGGGTATAGACGTCCAGCGGCACCAGACGGTAGGCCAGGGAAAGGTTCTCGCAGCGATAGAGCATGCCGCTCCACTCCACCACGTGCTCGGTGAAGTCTTCGAAGCGCGAGGTCTGCGCTGTCGCCTGGTGGCCCAGCGCAAGCAGGCGCCCCTCGGCATCGGCGCCCAGTTGCAGGCGCTGCAGGGTGCGCGGCCGGTAGCCGAAGGTGAACATCTGCTGGCGGGTCAGCACTACGCGCACCGACCGCCGCAGTTGCAGCGCCGCCATCACCGCCAGGGCCAACTGGTATTGCGGACGCAGGCCGGAGCCGAAGGCTCCGCCGACGTAGGCGGCACAGACCCTTACCTTGTCGGCGGGCAGGCCGAAGACCTTTTGCAGGTAGGCCTGGCTGTTCTGCGTCCCCTGGGTCTTGTCGTGCACCAGCAGGCTGCCGTCGGGCTGGACGATGACCGTGGACGCGTGCGGTTCCATGGGATTGTGGTGCTCGATCGGCGTGCTGTAGCTGGCCTCGACCCGAATCGGCGCGGCGCGGTAGGCGGTGTAGAAGTCGCCGCGCTCGGCGGGCAGTTCGGCGGGAGCCTCATGGGCCTGGTCGAGGGCGACCAGCAGGTCGGTCTGGTGCGGCTCGGGCTCGATATCGATGCGCAGCAGCGAGCCCGCGTAGCGGGCCAGTTCCAGGCTCCGTGCCAGGACCAGGGCAAGGGGCTGGCCGCTGTACAGGACGCGGTCGTCGAACAGCGGGCGGAAGGGTTCGCCTTCGGCGGCATCGGCGTCCTTGTAGGGCTCGTCGTCGCCCGCCATCGGCGGCCGGTTCAGGTGATGCAGTACCGCGACCACCCCGGGTACCGCCAGGGCCGCCGCACAGTCGATGCCGCGCACCCGGCCGCGGGCGACGTCGTTGCTGACCACGCTGCCGTGGAGCAGGTCGGCGGCAGGATATTCGGCGGCGTAGCGAGCCTGGCCGGTGACCTTGGCTGGCCCGTCGACGCGATCCAGGGCTTGCCCGGTGCTGTGTGGCAGGCTGCTCATTGGCCGATCCCTCCCGAGTGGGCTTCTTCCAGTGCGCGAACGATGGCGTTGCGCGCCAATCCGATCTTGAAGGCGTTGTGGGCCAGCGGCCTGGCGTCACGCAGCAGCGCTTCGGCGAAGCGGACATAGCTGTCCCGGTTCGCCGGGTGGCCCCTGAAACGTTCCTCCAGCTCTGCGACGCGCCATGGCTTGTGGGCCACGCCGCCGAGCGCCAGGCGCAGTTCGCCAATGCGCTCGCCGTCCGGTTCCAGGGCCGCCGCCACCGAGACCAGGGCGAAGGCGTAGGAGGCCCGGTCGCGCACCTTCAGGTAGTGGCAATGCCGGGCGAAGCGCGGTGCTGGCAGCTCGATGGCGGTGACCAGTTCGTCGACGGCCAGGCAGTTGTCGCGCTCGGGCGTGTCTGCCGGCAGGCGATGGAAGTCGGCGAAAGCGACCCGCCGCTCGCCAGCGCGGCCGCGCACCAGTACCTGAGCCTCCAGCGCCGCCAGCGCCACGCACAGGTCGGATGGATGTACCGCCACGCAGTGTTCGCTGGCGCCGAGGATCGCATGGTTGCGGTTCAGCCCGCTGCGCGCGGGGCATCCACTGCCCGGCTCGCGCTTGTTGCATGGCGTGCCGGTGTCGTAGAAATACTGGCAGCGGGTACGCTGCAACAGGTTGCCGCCGGTGCTGGCCATGTTGCGCAACTGCGGCGAGGCGCCGGCGAGGATCGCCTGGGCTAGCAAGGGATAGTCCGCCTCCACGGCGGGATTCCAGGCCAGTTCGGCGTTGCTGACCAGGGCTCCGACCAGCAGGCCGCCGGTGGGCGTCCGGCGGATGTCGCGCAGCGGGAGGCCGGTGATGTCGATGAGGCGCCGGGGCCTGGCAACGTTTTCCTTCATCAGGTCGAGCAGGTTGGTGCCGCCGGCGATGTAGCGCGACTCCGGGCCGGCGAGGCCCAGCGCCTGCTCGATGTCGGCCGGCTTGGCATAGGCGAACGGCGTCATGCGCGCTGCCCTCCCTGTCCGTCGCGATCGAGCAGCGGCAAGGCGTCTTCCACGGCGTCGAGGATATTGCCGTAGGCGCCGCAGCGGCACAGGTTGCCGCTCATGCCCTCGCGGATCTCCGCCCGCGAGCGCGCCCGCCCCTCGCTCGCCAGGCCAAGGGCCGAACAGATCTGTCCGGGCGTGCAGTAGCCGCACTGGAAGGCATCATGGCGGATGAACGCCTGTTGCAGGGGATGCAGGCGATCACCCTCGGCCAGACCTTCGATGGTAGTCAGTGCATCGCCGTCGCACATCACCGCCAGCGTCAGGCAGGCGTTGATCCGGCGACCGTTGCGCAACACCGTGCAAGCGCCGCATTGGCCGTGGTCGCAGCCCTTCTTGCTGCCCACCAGGTCGAGCCGCTCGCGCAGCAGGTCGAGCAGCGTCAGCCACGGGGGTACTCTCAGCTCTCGGCGCTGGCCATTGATCAGCAGGCTGATCGGCAGGTCCGCCGGCTCCGGATTGGTCATGGTACAAGCCTCACGGTCGGTGCATCGGCGCGGCGGATGCCGCTTTTTCAGGTCCGACCGAACGGCTCGAAGATACGTTCAAAGTAAATGACGGCCAGGGCCATGCCACAAAGGCGGGCGGATGCTCGACGCCTGCGCCGCTATCGGCCGCCGGAGGCCTGCGCCGAGGTCACTTGAACAGGCTCGACACCACCCGCGCCACGTGCTCGGCGCCCTTGCTGATCTCCTGCATGATGCCGGCCACGGTGGTGATCTGGTTGTTGTTCTCCTGGGCGCTGGACTCGATGGTCTGCATGTTGTGGTTGATCTGCTGGGTCAGCTTGACGTTCTCGGTGACCACGTTCTTGATCTCCACCGTGGCGCCGCTGGTGCGCGCCGCCAGTTGCCGCACCTCGTCGGCGACCACCGCGAAGCCGCGCCCCATGTCGCCGGCGCGAGCCGCCTCGATGGCGGCGTTGAGGGCCAGCAAGTTGGTCTGTTCGGCGACGCTCTGGATGGTGGTGACGATGTTCTCGATGTCCTTGGTCTGGTGGGTGAGCTGGGAAATCAGGCCGACGGCGGTGTTGACCATCGACAGGGTCTTGGCCGACAGGGCGACGGACTGGTCGAGGGAGTCGATGCCGCGGGTGGAAATCTGCGCGGTCTCTTCCGCGGTGGAGAACGACAGCTCGGCGGCGCGCCGTACTTCCTCGTTGCGATTGACCTGCTCGGTAACGTCGATGGCGAACTTGATGACCTTGATTATCCGCCCCGAACTGTCCTTGACCGGGTTGTAGGTGGCTTCGATATGTACCCGCTCGCCGGCGGCGCTGCGGCGCTCGAAATGCCCGCGGGAGAATTCGCCGTGCCGCAGCCGAGCCCAGAAATCCGGGTTCTCCCGATAGAACTCGTCGAAGCAGAGCATGCGGTGGTGCTGGCCCTTGAGCGACTTGAGGCTGTAGCCGAAGAGACGCAGGAAGTTTTCGTTGGCATCGAGTATCTCGCCGTCCGGGGTGAACTCGATGACCGCCATGGACTGTCGTATGGCGTCGTTGATCGCGTTGAGCAGGAGCAGTTCGGAATGGTTGCGGGTCACGTCGGCGGCGATCTTCAGCACCTCGACGACCGCCCCTTCGGCATTCTTCACCGGGAAATAGGTGGCCTCCAGCCAGACCGGCGTACCATCGCGCCGCAGGCGCTTGAACACGCCGCGCTGGGGCGTGCCGCTGGCCAGTTCCTTCCAGAAGCGCACGTAGGCGGCGGAGGCCTGGTAGTCCTCGTCGCAGAAGATCCGGTGGTGCTTGCCGACCAGTTCGTCCGCCGAATAGCCGACCGCCGCGAGGAACAGCGGGTTGGCGGACAGTATCTGGCCATCGGGAGTGAAACGGATGGTGGCGACGTTCTGCCCGATGGCATCGAGTCGCCACGCCAAGTCTTCATCCTTGGCGGCGCTTTCCACCGCCCTGCTTTTTCTGCCGAAGAGCATCGCGCACGACTCCTTGATGGCGCCTGTCCATCGCGAGGGAGTGGAGAACCGGAGATAGCCGTCCTACCGCTAAACGCCAGTGTAGATCGGGCTCCGGCAACTTTCCTCGGTGCCCGCATCGCCGTCCGTCCCCTAGCGGGCGGGACCCAGCGGGGCGCGCGATGCCAGGATTGCCAGGCCGGCCAGCCCGACTACCGAGACGCTCTGGTTGAGGCAGGCATTGGTACGCCCAGACAATCGCCCCGCGCCCGCGCATCAGCCAGGCTGCGAGCCATGCCAGCGCCGGTCCGCGCTATGATCGCTGCACCCGGCCTGACCGCGCTCCGACCTCGCGCCGTCGTATCCCGAAACCCACTTCCAGGAGGAAGCACATGGCAACCGATCTCTACGCGCTGGCCGAACAGGTCGAGGACGAAGCGGGTTTCCTGCACTTCCTCGCCGCGCTGGCGGCGGACTGGGAGGAAGACCGCCGCCTCGCCGCCGCCAACCCGCCGAAACCATTCGGCCCCAGCCCGCTGGGTTGGGAGAACGGCAGCATCGGTGGCTTCCTCGATGCCGCCGCGACCTGGGGCGAGGACTCCCGCGACGGCCTGCCGGGCTATTCCAGGCCGGAGAATGCCTGGCGGCGCGCGGCGCAGCTGATGCTGGCGGGCAAGTTCTATGAATGACTTCAAGTCTGCCCTGGCGCCCTTCCCGCCCGGCTACCCGAGGGTCTTGCCGGGCAACCGGCGGCAGGTGCCGATACTGCATCGCGACGCGGACTTCCTCCTGCGCGCGCTGCAACCCGACGATTTCGTCCGGACCAGCCGCTACGAGAACGCCAACCGCGAGCACCTGGCGCCATGGGAGCCGCTGCGCGACCCGGGGTATTTTTCCGTGGACAACGCCCGCGCCCGCACCCTGCTACAGGTGGCGAGCATGGACGAAGGCGAGGCGCTTCTCCTGCTGTTGCTCGATCCCGACGACGGCGAGGTGCTGGGGCGCTGCAGCTACACCAATATCGTCCGCGGGGTATTCCAGGCCTGCCACCTGGGCTTTTCCCTGGCCGCTGCGGCGCAGGGCCGCGGCCTGATGGCACGAGCCCTGCGGGTAGCCAACCGGTATTGCTTCGAGCAGCTCGGCCTGCACCGGATCATGGCCAGCCACCTGCCGCGCAACGCACGCAGCGAGCGCCTGCTGGAAAGCCTCGGCTTCGAGAAGGAAGGCTACGCCCGCGCCTACCTGAAGATCGCCGGGGTCTGGGAAGACCATGTGCTACGGGCGCTGGTGGACGCTCCGCGCTGAACCGACGTGCAAATGCGGAACGGGACGCCAGGCGTCCCGTTCCGCTCACCAGGCCCGCCGGTCAACCGCGGGCGAGGTCGCCACGCAGTTCGCGGGCCGCGGCGACCATGTTCACCAGCGCTGCCTCGGTTTCCGGCCAGGCGCGGGTCTTCAGGCCGCAGTCCGGGTTGACCCAGAGCCGCTCGGCGGGTATCCGCCGGGCCGCCTTGCGCAGCAACGCGACGATCTCTTCCCGGCTCGGCACGCGCGGCGAATGGATGTCGTAGACGCCCGGACCGATCTCGTTCGGGTAGTCGAACTGCTCGAAGGCCTCCAGCAGCTCCATGTCCGAACGCGAAGTCTCGATGGTGATCACGTCGGCGTCCATGGCGGCGATGGACTCGATCACATCGTTGAACTCGCTGTAGCACATGTGCGTATGGATCTGGGTTTCGTCGCGGACTCCGGAGGCGCACAGGCGGAAGGCCTCGGTGGCCCACTCCAGATAGTGCGGCCAGGCGTTGCGGCGCAGCGGCAGGCCTTCGCGGAAAGCCGCCTCGTCGATCTGCACGATCCTGATGCCGGCGGCCTCCAGGTCGACCACTTCGTCGCGGATCGCCAGGGCCAACTGGCGCGCCTGCACCTCGCGAGACACGTCCTCGCGCGGGAAGGACCACATCAGCATGGTCACCGGGCCGGTCAGCATGCCCTTCATCACCTTGTCGGTAAGGCTCTGGGCGTACCTGATCCACTCCACGGTCATGGCCCGCGGACGGCTCAGGTCGCCATAGATCACCGCCGGCTTCACGCAGCGCGAGCCGTAGCTCTGCACCCAGCCGAAGCGGGTGAAGACGTAGCCGTCCAGTTGCTCGGCGAAGTACTCGACCATGTCGTTGCGCTCGGCCTCGCCGTGCACCAGCACGTCCAGCCCCAGTTGCTCCTGGATCTGCACCGCATGGCGGATCTCGCTGTGCATCGCCTCGATGTACTCGGCCTCGCTCAGCTTGCCCTGCTTGAACGACTGGCGGGCCAGGCGGATCGACGAGGTCTGCGGGAAGGAGCCGATGGTGGTGGTCGGGAACGCCGGCAGGTCGAGTCCGGCGCGCTGCCTGGCGATGCGTTCGGCGAACGGCGAGCGGCGCTGGGCGTCGCTGGCCTTGATCGCGGCCAGGCGCGCCTGCACGGCCGGCTTGTGGATTCGCGGCGAAGAAGCGCGGCTGGCCTGGACCGCACGGCTCTCTTCCAGGGCGGCAAGCACCTCGGCGGCTTCCGGCTCAGTGGCGGCACGGGCCAGCACCGCGACTTCGCGGCACTTCTGCACGGCGAAGGCCAGCCAGCTCTTCAGCTCGGCGTCCAGCCCGTCTTCGCGCTCCAGGTCCACCGGGCTGTGCAGCAGCGAGCAGGACGGCGCGACCCACAGCCGCTCGCCCAGGCGCTCCCGGGCATGGCGCACCACCTCCAGGGCTTTCTCCAGGTCGCAGCGCCAGACGTTGCGACCGTTGACCAGGCCCAGCGAGACGACCTTGTAGGCCGGCAGGCGGTCGAGGATGCTCGGATACTGTTCCGGCGCTCGCACCAGGTCGATGTGCAGGCCGTCCACCGGGAGGTTGGCGGCCAGGCCCAGGTTGTCTTCCAGGCCGCCGAAGTAGGTGGCGACCAGCTTCTTCAGCGGTTCGCTCTGTAGCAGGTTGTAGGCGCGCTCGAAGGCGTTCTTCCATGCCTGCGGCAGGTCGAGGACCAGGATCGGCTCGTCGATCTGCACCCACTCCACGCCCTGGCCGGCGAGGCGGCGCAAGATCTGGCCGTAGAGCGGCAGCAGGCGGTCCAGCAGGTCGAGCCTGTCGAACTCGGCGCCCTTGCCCTTGCCCAGCCACAGGTAGGTCAGCGGACCGATCAGCACCGGCTTCACCTGGTGGCCGAGGGCCCTGGCCTCGTCGACCTCCTCGAACAGTTGTTCCCAGCTCAGCTGGAACTGCTGATCGGCGCTGAACTCGGGGACCAGGTAGTGATAGTTGGTGTCGAACCACTTGGTCATTTCCTGGGCATGGGCACCGCCGCAACAACTGTCGTCGCTGACGCCACGGGCCATGCCGAACAGGGTATGCAGGGTCGGCCCGGCCTCGCCGTGCGCCCGGAAGCGCTCGGGGATCACGCCGAAGGTCAGCGAATGGGTCAGCACCTGGTCATACCAGGCGAAATCGCCGACCGGCAGCAACTGGATGCCGGCATCCTTCTGTACCTGCCAGTGGGCAGCGCGCAGCTGCCGACCGACGGCCCGCAGGCCGGCCTCGTCCAGCTCGCCCTTCCAGAACGCTTCCTGGGCTTTTTTCAGTTCGCGATCGCGTCCGATGCGTGGGAAGCCGAGAGTGTGGGCCAGGGCCATGGGTGTTCCTCCAGTCGAAAGGTCGATGGAGGGATTCTCGTGAGGCTCATGCCATGAGACAAACTCAATTTCTTCGTGATGAAATCAAGTTTCCCTCATGATCATCCTCGCGCCCTGACCTCGGCGCCCTCCTCACTTGCGCTTGCGGATCGCCATGCGCCGAGGCTTGAGACCGCCAGCCGCGGCAGCGCCGGCCTCGCCGTCGACCACGGGCTGCATCCTGGCTCGCGCCGCGTGCAGCTTCTTGTAGCTGTCGATCAGCCGCAGGTGCCGGTCGAGCCCTTCCAGCTTCATGCTGGTCGGCGTCAGGCCGAAGAAGCGCACACTGCCGTCCACCGAGCCCAGCGCGGCATCCATCCGCGCGTCGCCGAACATGCGGCGGAAATTGGCCTCGTAGTCGGCGATCTCCAGCTCGTCATCGAGGACGACCTCCAGCACCACGTTCAGCGCCTGGTAGAACAGGCCGCGCTCGACGCTGTTGTCGTTGTACTGGAGGAACGCCTCCACGCCTTCCTTGGCGTCTTCGAAGCGCTTCAGGGCGAGGCCGATGAGCACTTTCAGCTCGAGGATGGTCAGTTGGCCCCAGACCGTGTTGTCGTCGAACTCGACGCCGATCAGCGTGGTGATGTCGGTGTAGTCGTCCACCTCGCAGTCTTCCAGGCGCTCCAGCAACGCCCCGAGCGCGGCGTCGTCGAGGCGGTGCAGGTTGAGGATGTCCTCGCGGAACGCCAGGGCCTTGTTGGTGTTGTCCCAGATCAGGTCTTCCACCGGATAGATTTCCGAGTAGCCCGGCACCAGGATCCGGCAGGCCGTAGCGCCGAGGTTCTCGTACACCGCCATGTAGACCTGCTTGCCCATGGCTTCGAGGATGCCGAACAGGGTCGCGGCTTCCTCGGCGTTGGCAGCCTCGCCCTGCCGGGTGAAGTCCCACTCGACGAACGGGAAATCGGCCTTGGCGCTGAAGAAGCGCCAGGACACCACGCCGCTGGAATCGATGAAATGCTCGACGAAGTTGTTCGGCTCGGTCAGCGCATGGCTTTCGAAGGTCGGCTGGGGCAGGTCGTTCAGGCCTTCGAAGCTGCGCCCCTGGAGCAGTTCGGTCAGGCTGCGCTCCAGGGCCACCTCGAAGCTCGGGTGAGCGCCGAAGGAAGCGAACACGCCGCCGGTGCGCGGATTCATCAGGGTCACGCACATCACCGGGAATTCGCCGCCCAGCGAGGCGTCCTTGACCAGTACCGGGAAGCCCTGCTCTTCCAGGCCGCGGATCCCGGCGAGGATGCCCGGGTACTTGGCCAGCACCTCCGGCGGCACGTCCGGCAGCGCCAGCTCGCCTTCGAGGATTTGCCGCTTGACCGCACGCTCGAAGATCTCCGACAGGCACTGCACCTGCGCCTCGGCCAGGGTATTGCCGGCGCTCATGCCGTTGCTGAGGTAGAGGTTCTCGATCAGGTTGGAGGGGAAATACACCACCTGGCCGTCGGACTGGCGCACGAAGGGCAAGGCGCAGATACCGCGCTGCACGTTGCCCGAGTTGGTGTCGTACAGGTGCGAGCCGCGCAGCTCGCCGTCGGGGTCGTAGATCGCCAGGCAATGGCCGTCGAGCAGTCCCAGCGGCAGCGCATCGTCGCGGCCGGGCTTGAACCAGCGTTCGTCCGGGTAATGGACGAACGCCGCATTGGCGATCTCTTCTCCCCAGTACTGGTCGTTGTAGAAGAAGTTGCAGTTCAGCCGCTCGATGAATTCGCCTAGCGCCGAGGCCAGCGCGCTTTCCTTGCTCGCGCCCTTGCCGTTGGTGAAGCACATCGGCGACTGCGCATCGCGGATGTGCAGCGACCAGACGTTGGGCACGATGTTGCGCCAGGAGGCGATCTCGATCTTCATGCCGAGGCCGGCGAGGATGGCCGACAGGTTGGCGATGGTCTGCTCCAGCGGCAGGTCCTTGCCCGGGATGCGCGTGCAGCCGGCGGCATCGGTGCCGGGCATCAGCAGCGCCTGGGCGTCGGCATCGAGGTTGTCGACCTCCTCGATGACGAACTCGGGCCCGGTCTGCACCACCTTCTTCACCGTGCAGCGGTCGATGGAGCGGAGGATGCCCTGGCGGTCCTTCTCCGAGATGTCGGCCGGCAGTTCCACCTGGATCTTGAAGATCTGCCGGTAGCGGTTCTCCGGGTCGACGATGTTGTTCTGCGACAGACGTATGTTGTCGGTGGGGATGTTGCGCGTCTGGCAGTACAGCTTGACGAAGTAGGCGGCACACAGCGCCGACGACGCCAGGAAGTAGTCGAACGGCCCCGGCGCGGAGCCGTCGCCCTTGTAGCGAATCGGCTGGTCGGCGATCACCGTGAAATCATCGAACCTGGCTTCCAGTCGAAGGTTATCGAGAAAATTGACCTTTACTTCCACGGCGAGCACCAAGAGAAACGGAAACCGGCCATTATCCGGGAACTCCGGGCAAAAGTCCCAGCTCTCCGCCGTACGCGTCGCTACTTGCCGGCCTCCCCGCCGCTCTCCGGCACGTAGATCATCCGTCCGTCGGCCAAGCGGTAGGTCACCCCGGCGCGGCTGCCCTGCCCTTCGCCGATCTCGCCGCTGGCCTGGTAGCGCTTCAGCTCCTTGCCGTCCTTGACCAGCATGCGCATGTCCGCCTCGCCGGGATTCTCGACCACCACCACCTTGTCCTGGCTGAACGGGTTGAGCGGGTTCTGCACGATGACGATCAGGAGGATGCCGATCACCACCAGGAACAGGTCGATCAGGTTGACCATCGAGAGGATCGGGTCGTCCGCCTCGTCGTGTTCGAGGAAGCGCATCAGCCGGCCTCCCGCGCGCGTTCGACGGCGCGCAGTTCCTGGAGCAGCCAGCGGCGACGCACGGTAAGGATGAAGAAGGTGATGCTGGCGGCGACCAGGGCCAGGATCACCGCGGAAAACGCCACCACCAGGTTCTCGCCGATCCCCTGGGCATCGTTGCGGGTCAGCGCCAGCAGTGCCGGTCCCATGGGGATCATGGTCGCCACCAGGCCGAGCATCGGCGCGCTGCGCGAGGTGATCCGCAGCCATTCCAGGCGCTGCATGATCCACAGTTCGAGGTCGTCGCTGTTGCCGCCATGCAGCGCCTGCCAGGCCGCCAGGCGCGAGCGGTAGCGCCCGCGACGGCGCTGCCAGGCTTCCATGGCGAAGCCGCCGAGGGCGACGAAGGCGTAGGCCAGCGCGGCGAGGATCAACAGCAGCACCGGCAGCAGGAACAGGCGGGTGAGTTCGTAGAGGCTGGTTTCCAGACCATTCATGAGCGATTTTCCATCGGACGACGATTGACTACGGATTGCCGGACGGCGCCGGCGGCGAACAGCGCGAGCAGCACGGCGGCGGCCAGCCGGAGCCAGGGCTGCGGCTCGCCGGACGGCGGCGGCGCGACTTCTTCGAGGACGCGGCCGCTGACCGTTTCGCCGGCACCGGACGCGGCCGCGCCCTCTGCCTGCGCCGCGGCCTCGCCGAAACCGCCGGCCATCCGTTCGATGAATTCACGGGTGGTCGCCGCGCCGACCTCGCCGGCGCCGGCGGCCGCCAGTTGCCGCCAGCGCTCGGCCAGTTCGCGGCGGGTCTGCTCGCTGGCGTCCCAGTAGCCCTTGCGGATGGCCTCGGCCATGCGCGCGATGATCTGCGTCTGGGCGGTCGGATTGTGCGTTTCGAACCACTCGGCGAGACCCAGCTCGCGGCGGTCCATGACGAAGGTGTCGTGCAACGCCTGCCACTGGTCGGCGCGGACCATGGTGCGATCCGCCGCCTGCCAGCCCCACAGGTTGTTGGCCAGGTCGAGCATTTCCAGGCTGCCGGCGTAGCCCTCGCGCTGCATCGCGGCGATCCACTGCGGGCTGAGGTAGCGCCCGCGCAGCTCGCTGGCGAGGAACTGCGCGGCGGCCGTGGTGCGCGGCTGGCGCTGGCGCAGGTCGGCGATGTACAGCGCCGGGCTGGCGCCGTCGAGGTGGCGTACCGCCAGCGACAGGCCGCCGAGGTACTCGAACGGGTGGTCGGTGGAGAGCACGCCGTTGAGCGTCGAGGAGCGCGAGAGGATCGCCGCCTGTACACCCTTCAACTGTTCGGCGAACAGGTTGCCCCCATCCAGCTTCACGCCCCAGTCGCGACTGCCGTAGGCGTACTGCAAGCGCCCGAGGAACTGCTCGGCGAGCGCCGAGTCGTCGTCCCAGCGGGTGGAATCGAGGGTCAGTTGCGTGACCCCGGTGCCGTAGTCGCCCGGCGCATTGCCGAACAGCCGCAGGCGCGACAGGCGCTGCGCCAGTGGCGCTTCGACGCCGCGTTCGCGCAGGCGCCGCTCCAGCGCCTGGCTGTTGCGCGCCAGCGGGTTGCCCGGCTCGTCCAGCGCGGCGAGGCGCTCGATGGCCTCGGCGAGCAGGCGCATGAAGCCGTCGAACTGGTCGCGGTAGACACTGGTCACCTGTAGCACCACGTCCACCCGTGGACGCCCCAGTTCCGCCGCCGGCACGATGTCCAGCGCCAGCAGGCGGCCACCGGCGTCCCAGCGCGGGCGCAGGCCGAGGGCGTGCAGCGCCTGGCTTTCGACGACGCCCAGGTGGCGCATGGTTTCCGACGACCAGAGGCTGAAGGCGAGCTTTTCCGGCGCCCTGCCCTGGTGCTCGGCGCGGTAGCTTTCCAGCAGTTGGCCGAAGGCCTCGGCGCCGGCTTCGTAGGCGGCGCGGGTCGGTACCTTGTCGGCCTCGAAGGCGAACAGGTTGCGCCCGCTGGGTACCTGCGGATTGCGGATCGGATCGCCGCCCGGCCCGGGCGCGACGAAGCGCCCGGCGAGGCCGGCGAGCAGCGCCTCCAGTTCGCCGGTGTCGGCGAGCTGGCGGTCCAGTTCGCGGGCGCGCAGCAACTGCTCGCGCAGGCGCGGATGGGGTTTGGGGAGCAATGGAACCAAAAACCAACGTAAGCTCTGAATCCCACCGTAAAGGGGCTTTCCGATCTCCAGCTCACCCGCCAGGCATTACTCTCTGATCAGTGCCTCGATGATCGGGCAGATCGTTCCGCCGTCTCCCGCATCACATTGCTGCACCAGTTCGCCTAACAGTTGCTGCATGACGACCAAGTCGGCCATCTTCTGCTCGATCAACGCGAGCTTGCGTGCAGCCCGTGCTCGCGTTTCGGCACAGGCGCACGACTCATCCAGCGTCAGCAGTCCACCGACTTCCGAGAGCGTGAAACCCAGCGCCTGAGCCCGCTTGATGAAACGCAGTCGCTTCACCATGTCCACCGGATAGCGCCGATGGCCACCCAAGGGTTTGGCTGGTTCATCCAGCAGCCCGCGTCGCTGGTAGTAGCGGATCGTCTCGACGTTCACCCCGGCGGCGTCTGCCAGCTTGCCAATGGTCAGCTCTGTGGCCATCACTTTCTCCTTGATTCCGTACTTTGGTACGGAGTTTAGAATAGCACCTAGGCAATCAGGCTCAGGAGATGGGAATGGGGATGCAACTCACCGGGAAAGGCTCGCTGGTCGCGAGTTCGCTGACCGCCATCGGTGCGTCGGTGTGCTGTGTCGGGCCACTGGTGCTGTTGGCACTCGGTGTCGGCGGTACGTGGGTGGGCGCTCTGACCATGATGGAGCCACTACGCCCCCTCTTCATCGGGTTGACTCTACTGTTCCTGGGATTGGCATTCCGCAAGCTCTACCTGGTGCCACAGGTTTGTACGCCAGGTACACCCTGCGCCGATCCGCGCACGCTCGTGCGACAGCGACTCGTGTTCTGGATCGTCAGCGTGCTGCTGCTCGGCCTATTGGCCGTGCCGTGGCTCGCCCCGCTGTTCTACTGAAGGAGATTAACCATGCGCAAACTGCTGATCGCCGTGCTTTTCGCCTTGCCCTTCGTGGCGCTGGCGGCTCCCCCGAAAACCGTCACGCTCGACGTGCAGAACATGACGTGCGGACTCTGTCCGATCACGGTCAAGAAGTCGCTGGAGAAGGTGTCCGGCGTGAGTGACGTCCAGGTCAATTTCGACCAGAAGACGGCGACCGTCACCTACGATCCCGATAAGGCCCAGCCCGAGGCACTGACTGAGGCGACCGCGAACGCGGGATACCCCTCCACAGTGCAGAAGTGAGGTCACGATGAGCGCCATTGTCCTTGAGTCCGTGCTGACTTGCCCGCGCTGCGGCTTCGCCAAGCCGGAAACCATGCCCACGGACGCCTGCCAGTTCTATTACGAGTGCAGCAACTGCAAGGCGCTGCTGCGCCCCAACCCAGGGGATTGCTGCGTTTTCTGTTCGTTCGGCTCGGTGAAGTGCCCGCCGATCCAGCAGCAGCTTGGGTGTTGCTCATAGCGTTTAGGGGGATCACAGGTCGTCGTCTGGATTACGCAGTGGCCGCAGCTCGCCGCGCGCAACTTCTTCCGGTACCGCAAAGGAATACCGCCCGAGCATGTTGATGTGCTCGTAGATCAGCGGCGATAGCCGGGCCAAATCCTCTTCCAGCACTGGATAGCCGTGCTGCTTGAGCCGTTCCACGGCCGCCGTCATGTAGAGGGTGTTCCACAGCACGATGATGTTCACCACCAGGCCCAGAGCACCGAGCTGGTCTTCCTGGCCTTCGCGGTAGCGCTGGCGGAGCTCGCCGCGTTTGCCGTGGAACACGGCGCGGGCCAGGCTGTGCCGGCCTTCGCCTCGGTTCAACTGGGTCAGGGTGGCGCGGCGCTTGGACTCGTCGTCGATATAGGTCAACGTGTGCAGAGTCTTTTCGATCCGCCCGAATTCGGCCAGCGCCTGGGCCAGCCGGGTGGGTCTATCTCCCGTTTGCAGCGTGCGCATGATGCCAGTCGCCGGCACCCGGCCGAGTTTGAGCGAGCCGGCCAGGCGCAGCAGGTCGTCCCAGTGCTCGGCGATCAGGTCGAGTTTGACCGACTGGCGGGCCAGCCCGTTGAGCTTGCCGTAGTCCGCGTCCGGGCGCGTGCGCCAGAAGCGGGTACCGCCGACATCGGCCAGCCGCGGACTGAAGTGGTAGCCAAGTAGGCGGAAGAGCCCGAACACCACATCGCTGTAGGCCCCGGTGTCGGTCATGATTTGCGTCGGCTGCAACTCGGTCTGCTGTTCCAGCACGACCGCCAGCAACACCAGGCTGTCGCGCAGCGTGCCGGGCACGGTGATGGCGTTGAGGCCGGAGAATTGGTCGGAAATCAGGTTGTACCAGGTGACACCCCGGCCGGTGCCGAAATACTTCGGATTGGGGCCGGCATGCACGGTGCGCACCGGTACGACGAAGCGCATGCCATCGGCGGAGGCGACCTCGCCGCCACCCCAGACTTGGGCCAGTTCCAGTTGGCTTTGCGCTCCGACCAGGATGGCGTTAGCCGCTGACAGGGTGTCGTCGCGGATATAATTCTGGCTGACCCAGGACAGCCGGTCACGGCGCAGCGCCGGGTTGTCGGTGCGGATCAAGGGCTCCAGGCCGGTGTTGCAGGCCCCGCCCAACAGCACCGCGCAGAGGCTGGTGACCAGGTTGTCGGCGCGTGCATTGCGTTCGGAGACATGGGTGAAGGCCTCGGAAAAGCCAGTGCGGGCGGCGATTTCCAAGAGGATTTCCGGCAGATCGACACGCGGCATCAGGTCAGACACGGCCGCCCGCAGTTGCAGCAACGAGCAGGGCTCGTCCAGCTTGTCCAGCGCCCCGAGCGACAGTTCGGTCTTGCCCTCGGTGTTCTCGCTCAGTTGAATCGCCGGGTTGTCGGGCAGGCGCGCGGCTACTGCCAGCCAGGTTGCATCCAGCTCGACGGACAAGGCGTCCAGGGTGGTTTTGGCGTCGATGGTCAGGCCCAGTGACCGGCAGATGATCGGTCGCGCCGCCAGCCATTCGGCACCGTCGAGCAGGCCAAGGCGCGGGTCGGCATAGCGCCAACTGGGCGAGACGAAGACATCGCGGCGGCGCAGGGCCGTGCGCAGCGCATCGAGCGTGCAGAACACATAGGCACCCATGTCGAGGGAGCCATCTTCGCGGGTGATGTGCTTCTGCCAAGCCTTGGCCACGATCTCCTGCGGCGCGTCATCCTCTGGCTTCCGGCGCGGCAGGTTCAGTTGCAGCCACTCCAGACTAGCCGCCACGCCCTTGCCGGCCGGGCTGAAGCCGAAGCGGATGTGCTTGAGCAGGTCGGGCAGGAAGCGGCGCACGCTGCGGTAGCGCGCTTCCAATGCAAGAAAATAGACGTCATCTACCGGGCGGATCAGCGCGTTGACCTCTTCCAGGGCCTTTTCCAGGGTGGTCCTCGGCAGGTCGTTGAACAGCCGGGCGCGCACGTTGTCATCGCTGATCGAGCTGTCCAGCACGACCTTGCACGCGGCGGCGAGCGTCGCGGCCGACCGATCCAGGTCTTTCAGGCTGCGCATGCGGGCTTTCTTGTCGGCCTTCTCCGCGTTGCTGAACAGGTCGCGCAGCAAGGCCTCCAGGACTTCCAGTGCGTCGTCGTGCGCAGTCGCCTCCAGGCAGAGTGCGAAGGCCACCAGTGTCGCCATCCGCCGCGACGCCGGCAGCCGATTAATCGCGGTGACCTTGGCCGTGTTGGCGAAGCGGGCCAGGGCGGCGATACGGCTGGGAGGGATGTGCGCCGCCGCCGGCAAGGTGATGCCGATGCCGCGCACGTCATCGAGCCGGCGCAGTGCCCGAATCAACGCGGGGCCACTGACCATGACCGGGCCGGAGCGCAATTGATCCAGCCGGGAGCTGCGGTTGCCTTCGGCCACCGTCAGCAAGTCTTGCAGTTGCAATCGCTGTTCCTCAGTCACGCTGCGGCCCAGCGTAAACCAGAGGCGTTCTTCGACCCGACTGCGCAACTGGGCGATAAAGCGCTCTAGTTGAGACACACCAGGCAGGAGGACTTTCTGTGTGAACAGCCACGAGGTGGCTCGCTCAAACAGCACTCCCGGCCGGTCGGTGCCCGTCCAGCAGAGGGCATACAGCCAGCGGCTCAAGCGAAAGCCGATGCCCGGATCGGTGAAATGACGATAGCCAAAGCGGTTCTGAATATCGGTGGCATGTATCCAGCGGCGATGATCGCTATAGCGCTGGAGGCAGTCGGGGTCTGGAATCGCCAGTTGTCGGCAAAGCACCTGCAGGACTTCCACCGGCACGGCGGCGGGCTTGTCCGGCAGAACGCCAACGAAGCGGACGGTGGTCAGCAGAACGGCATAACCCAGACGGTTATGGTTACCCCGCAGCACCTGGATGGCTTCACGGTCTTCATCGCTCAGGTGGAAGTAACGTTCCAGCTCTTCACGGCTGGGCGAATCAACATAGCGGCCAAAACCGTCGCGTTGCTCTTGAGTCAGAAAACCGACCGGCATTGATCACAGCACCTCGACGCAGAACACGGCGGGCGTGACGATCCGCGTGCGTTCGATGTGCCCGCGTTGCAGCAGGCCGGCGCGGCGATCACCGGTTACCAGGTAGTCCGCATCGCCCGCCAAGGCCATGGCCAGCAAAAACGAGTCATCCGGATCATCGGCTTCGACCTCGATGGTCAGGCGCTCCAGTACCACAGCCCGTTGCAGGTTATTGATCATGGCGCCCACCTTGGCGGGCTGTAGGATGGCCTGAAGCTTGGGATAGCGGCTGGCTCGACGAATTTCATCGAGTTGCATCCGCGAGGTCACCACCTCGAAACGCGCCGCCCGCCAGGCACGGTAGATCGCATCGGGCGCGCCATGTGGCGAGATCAGGGCGCTGAACAGGATGTTGGTATCCAACACGACCCGCATCAGCGCTTACGTGCCCAGTCGAGCGCTTCGTCAACCGCGTTGGTCAATTCTGCCTCACTCAGATGGGCGTTAGCGGCCTTGGCCTGCTCAGCGCTCAGCTCCAGGATGTGTGCCCGTACCGCTTCTTCGATGAAGCGCGACAGGTCGCCCTTACGGCCGCCGCCCTGGCTGGCCAGAAACATCCGAAGCGACTGGTCGGTGTCGGCCGAGACGGCGACATTCCAGCGAATGGTATTCATAGCGTTCTCCGCTAATAGGTGTTTGTGTGTTTATACGCCAATCACAAAGGGCGATGCAATGGTTCGACAAAACGAAGGTTTTGCCGAACTCTATCGAGGAATGGCTCGGTTCGTTAAGCTCCCCGCGCTACGGTTCAAATAACTGGTACGCTTAATCAAAGTTCAACTATTACTAACGTAGTCGAGTAAACAGTACTTTTGATGAAGATCGGTTATGCGCGAGTGAGCACTCGGGATCAGAAAGCCGACCTACAAGTCGATGCCCTGAAACAGGCCGGGTGCGAACGCATCTACCAAGACATCGCCAGCGGCGCGAAAAGCGCCCGGCCGGAGTTGGACAAACTGCTGGCCAACGTGCGGCCGGGTGATGCCGTGGTGATCTGGAAGCTGGATCGCCTTGGGCGTTCCCTCAAGCACCTGGTCGAGTTGGTCGGCGAGCTGGCAGAGCGCAAGGTCGGCTTACAGAGCCTGAATGACCCCATCGACACCACCCACGCCCAAGGCCGCCTGGTGTTCAACCTGTTCGCCTCGCTGGCGGAGTTCGAGCGCGAGCTGATCCGCGAGCGGACTCAGGCGGGTCTGTCGGCCGCACGGGCGCGTGGCCGGATCGGTGGCCGTCCCAAGGGCCTGCCAGCCAAGGCTGAGGCCACCGCCATGGCGGCCGAAACCCTCTACCGCGAAGGTCGCCTGAGCGTCAGCGCGATCGGCGAGAAGCTGCACATCTCCAAGAGCACGCTGTACAGCTACCTGCGCCACCGTGGTGTCGAGATCGGCGCGTACCAGAAGAGCGCCAGGTCACGCGACCAGCAGCCTTCGGCCGCGTCGCCGGCAGAGCCGCCCGCCGCCGAGCGGGTGGCCACCGTCACCCTGCGCCTCGCGGTGGTGAATAACAGCAAGTTCGTGCGCGGCCGGAAGCGGGCCACGGAGAACATTGAGCGCTACTGCCTGGAGCCCTATGGCATGAAGCGGCTGGATGCCGGCCACTATGAGTTGACCATTCCGTATCGGAGCGACGATGAGCTGGACAAGAGCGTGCATGACCTGCTGACCGAGATCAGCCAGGAGGCCGACATGCGCAACTGTTTTGTCGAGATGGGCGCCTGGGAAGAAGACACCGAAAAGCGTTGGTAGGGCTTACGTTGGTTTTTGGTTCCATTGCTCCCCAAACCCC
>NZ_JBQENS010000034.1:0-31590 GCF_052044465.1 Pseudomonas sp. 22490
CAATGTCATCAACCTAAGCTGCAGCCCTGCCCAAGGCAAGCCCCCCGAAGCAGCCAGCCGCCATGGCCGTCGGGCGATGACCAGGCCTCTGCCGCTCAATCAGGCGGTCTAGCTGGGCTGGCGGTGATGTGATCATCGTCTGTTCCGGCTGTCTAGGCGAGATTTCTCGTCCTCCGGACGAGCCTATGCCGACCGCTTGTGGCCAGCTTTTTTTGCACGGAGGTTGGGCGGTGGTGTTTCTTCAGCGCGTCGGTTTGTAGCCCTCACAACCTCGGCTGGCTGCGCGTTTGCGTTGGCGCGCAAAGCTACGGCCTGAGCGTACGGCACTGAGGCTTTTAGCCATCAAGGCCAGCACATTGCTCAGCCCCTGAGCACAGTGCCGCACCAGCAGCTCGACCAGGGTATTTTTGAGCCGTGACACGCCTTGGGTGAAGTTGACTTTCCATCGCAGCTTGCGACCTTTGTGGCGCTGTTCGATGACCGGCTGTAGCAGGTGCTGCATCAACAGCGCCAGGTTCTTCAACAGTTGAGCGGCATGAAAGTCCTGCTTTACAGCGGTCACGCTGCGGCCGCTGAAGTTGTCCAGCGTCAGGGTTTGTTTGAGGCGACGGAAGTCGGTTTCGATGCCCCAGCGGCGGTGGTAAAGCTCGGCAAACACCTCAGCGGGAAAGGCTTCTCGATCCAGCAGCGAGGTCAGCAATACTTCGCTTTCGCCGTTGGCCAACTCGACCCGGATCAGTCTCAGCTCGATCTGGCTGGCAGGATCAACGCCAGCCTCGGAGCAGAACAGACGTGCTTCAGGATGGTTGGCCACGAAAAGCTGTGTGTCTTCAACTTGGCCAGAGTGTAGAAACGCTTTGACCTGGGCGTTATAGCCACAGGGCAGGCGCATCAGAAAGTGCCGCTGTTGCTGCGCGAACAGCGCGAATAACCAGTGCCCAGGGTAACCACGGTCAAACAGCGTCAGGCTGTCAGCCGGCAGGTGCTCAAGGTGCAGATGGGCACAGTCGCGCTCACCGACTGTCAGGGGCACGATCAGGCTATGCAAGGTTTGACCGTCAGCGACTTCGTAGAGTGTGGACAAGCGAGCCATGGGAAAGCCAGAGTGACTGCCAAAGAAGGTCGCCATGGTCGACTCCAGGGGTAAATGCACGGTCGAGCCATCCACCGCGAGCACCCTCAGCCCACGCCACTTCTGACGCAGCCCGAAGCAGTCAATTTGTTGCTGCAGGAGGCGATTGAGACTTTCAAATACCTCGGGGTTGAGCTTTTTGCGCGCTTTGCAGAAGGCCTGCGCAGTGACCATTTGCGTCTCAGTCGACGCCTGATTGAGTACGCGATAGAACTGATCGAGTTCGGTTTGCAGGGCCGTGCGCGGCTGATTGAGCAGGAACAGGACGAGGTTCTTGAAGGTGAGCTGGCGTCGGCGGGTAAAGTCTTGAGGATTCTGGCGGTGGGCGGCGATGAAGGCGGGACAATCGAGCGGGCTGGTTATTTTTTGTACAATTTTCAAGCCAGGGTTTGGCTGGCGGTGTCAAGCGATGCGGTATAGGTAGTCAAAAGGGCTTCTCCCATGCACTGATTTGAGCGCTAATTATATGATATTTATGGATAATTTCCAAAGTTGATGACATTGGCTAACAGCCAGTGACTATCCGGTAGCGGAGCAAGGTTAAGTCCTTAAGGACTTTTCTCTTAAAGGTGAAGATCAAGAGCACTTCACCATCTACTGATATTTACTTTTAACTCACTTAACACTACTCCGCACGCATGCCATGCACTACTATTATCTGAGTCGCGAAGGTATCCGCCTCTCTTGGACTATGTTTTCAATTTAGCAACACGAAACACTGCAGTATGATCGATATCGCCCTTAGATGAAGCGGCAGACTCATCAATAGACGCCCGCAATAAAAAACCCAACATCACCGCATATCCCGGAGGATCAGCAACAGGATAGATTCGGTCTTTTTCATTGTTTCCATCCGCCACCTCATGCGTACTACTAGCCCGGAAGCTGATAAAACCAGCATGAAGCATCTTTTTTCTAGAGTATCTTCGGACAAATGCCGGATATTTTCGGACACCCTCTTCGGCAGGTCCTTAGCGGCACCATGTCTTATCTGCGTTTTACTTCATTAAACACCCCATGGAGAATACTAATGACATGTCACCCAGATTGTAACTATCGTAGATGAGTCGACTAGAAGTATTCGCTACAATTTATAGATTCTAAAATCCATTTCATGCTTGGAGATATCGAGTGAACACTTGCTTGTGTTACTTCTGCGCTAGGTTCCGTACGCAAAGTAATGTCGTAAGCACCGTAGCGTGCAAGCCAGCGTGACCATTACGGCAAAACTCTTGACGAGCTTCAGAATCCCACGGCCAGCTCAGCTAGGTCCTGGGGACGAACCCCCGCCCACCGAGGCTATCGACGCATCCGGATGGGTCTGGCGGCTTGACAGCGGGCGAAGGCTTGGCGGACTCTATATTGTATTTAGTCGATACCATCTCGCATCTTAGAGAACCCTCCCATGCCCCTGCCTGCCCTACCCCTGGATGCCCTTCTCACCGGCCGCGCCCGGCCCTTCACCCGCCCCGGCTCGCGCAGCGGCATCGCCAAGTCTCCGCGCGACGGTGCGCTCAGGGTCACCCCCGTCGGCCTGGAGGGCGACGAACAGGGCGACCTGCGCGTCCATGGCGGCGTCGAGAAAGCGATCCACCATTACCCACGCGAACACTACGCCGCCTGGATCGCCGAACTGGGCGAACACCCCCTGCTGATGCAGGCGGGCGCCTTCGGCGAGAACTTCAGCACCAGCGGCTGGAGCGAAGCCGACGTCTGCCTCGGCGACCGCGTGCGGGCCGGCACCGCGCTGCTGGAGGTGTCCCAGGGGCGCATGCCCTGCTGGAAGCTCAACGACCGCTTCGAGGTCGCCGGGATGTCCCTGAGGGTGCAGGAGTCCGGGCGCACCGGCTGGTACTACCGGGTGCTGGAGGAAGGCGTGGTGGCGGCTGGCGATATCCTGCAACTGGTCGAACGGCGCCATCCGGACTGGTCGTTGTTGCGCCTGTCCGAGGTGCTGTTCGACAGGCGGGCCGACGCCGAGCTGCTGCGCCAGTGCCTGGCGCTGCCGCTGACGCCATCCTGGCGGCGCACCCTGGAGCGGCGCCTGGAAAAAGGCCAGGTCGAGGACTGGGGGCCGCGCCTGGAGGGAGCCCCCGGCCAGGTCGAGACGCCCAGGCCGACCTGAGGAAGCGCCGACGCCCCCGCAGGCAGGGAATCGGCCTGGGGATGCATGGAGTGCCGGAAAGCGGGTATAAAGCGCCAGCGTTAAGCGACCCAGACGTCTGCCAAAGGACCCCTTTCATGCTGCGGCTCTCGATGCCGGCCCTGCTCCTGGCTCTTGCCGGCTGCGCCACCAAGCCCCCCGCCAATCCCGACAACCTCTGCGAGATCTTCCGCGAAAAACCGAAATGGCACGAGGCGGCGCTGAAGATGCAGCAGCGCTGGGGCGCGCCGGTCCAGGTGCCGATGGCGATGATGTACCAGGAATCTTCCTTCAAGCATGACGCCCTGCCGCCGCGCTACTACTTCCTCGGTTTCATCCCCTGGGGCCGGGTCAGCTCCGCCTACGGCTACGCCCAGGCCAAGGACGAGACCTGGGCCGACTACAAGCGCGAGGCCGGCGGCTGGGGCGCCAGCCGCGACGACTTCGCCGACGCCCTGGACTTCATGGGCTGGTACATCCAGAAGAGCCAGCGGGTCAACGGCGTCTCCAAGTGGGACGCCTACGGCCAGTACCTGAACTACCACGAGGGCTGGGGCGGCTACCGCAACCGCAGCTACGACGCCAAGCCATGGCTGAAGAACGTCTCGCAGAAGGTCCAGTCCCGCGCCTCGCTGTTCGGCGCCCAGTACCGCAGTTGCCAGCAGGAGCTGTCGCGCGGCGGCTGGTTCTGGTAGCCCGGTCCGCGCACGCCGCGGGCCCGAACCTATTCCGCCTTCGACGAGGGCAACGGACAACGTCCGCCAAGCCCCCCAGGTCGGACCGGCACGCTCGAACGGCCAACCTGCGTCATGGAACCGCAGGCGCATCCTGCCCAGCCAGCCCGCAGCGCCAGTGAACAGGCGGGTCGTCGAACCGGCGGCTAGCCACCTGGCCGAGCGGCCTGCCCTCACCTTTCGCCCCGCTTCGCTTCCCAGGCCAGAGCGCTCGCGGATTGGCGGCGTCAGATTTCCTCGTCTACTGTTTGGATAAAAGTTTGGCGCCAGAAATACGTCAATAAATTGACTAAAAAAACTTACCCAGACTACGGATATTTCCCTGGGAATGCTAAGATAGCTATCACAAAGCCACTATCGACGAATGAACCTATTCGACGGGAAAATGACTAAACCGCGTGGCAAATGAAAAATAGTCACTAAATTGACGCTTCACCGCCTTGCTCTTCCCTATCCACTCAATGGACTGCCCGTGATCGGCAGAGCAAACAACATGCATTCGAAGTCGGTAGATAGCCTGTCGCTGACACGGGCTGGATTCATCGAGTACTTCCTGGTCGCGACCAAACTGGTACACGCGCTCACCGCCATCGCCCCGGCGCTGTTCCTGCTGTACTACCCCGGCCTGGTTCCCGTGGAGCTGCGCAGCAACATGCTCGGGCTGCTGCTGTTCTTCGGCGCGCTCACGGTGATCATGTTCCAGGCACTGGACGTCTACTCCGACGATATCTTCAGCAACCGCCTGCGCTTCCGCATCATGTTCTTCGCCTGGGCCTCGGCGTTCTGCCTGCTGTTGTTCATGTACCAGGGCCTGGGCCTGTTTCCCTACCTCAGCAGCAAGCTGGTGATCTTCTGGTTCACCGGCAGCCTGCTGCTGTTCGGCGTGCAGCGCCTGCTGGTGCTGCGCCTGTACCGGGCCTGGATGAAACGCGGCATGTACCTGCAACGCACGGTGATCCTCGGCTTCACCGAGAGCGGCATGCACCTGGCCGAATACCTGGTACGCAACCACGACATCCGCTCCGGCATCATCGGCTTCATCGACGACCGCTCCGAGCGGGTCCCGGAGAACTACAACTCGCTGCCGCTGCTGGGCAACACCAAGGACCTGGAGAAGCTGATCCGCCAGGAACAGGTCGACCAGGTGCTGGTCGCCCTGCCCTGGTTCGCCGAGGGGCGCATCGGCGCCATCGTCCATCGCCTGCGGCAATTGCCGGTGAACGTCCTGCTGGTGCCGGACATGGCTGCCTTCCGGCATGCCCACAACCGCATCGTCGATGTCTCCGGGATCCCCATGTTCAACGCGTCCGAGCTGCCACTGCGCGGCTGGTCGCCGCTGATCAAGCGCTGCGAGGACCTGGTCCTGGCGAGCATCGCGCTGGTCCTCTTCGCCCCGCTGATGGGCCTGGTGGCCCTGGCGATCAGGCTCGACTCCAAGGGGCCTGTGCTGTTCCGGCAGAAACGCTACGGCTACAACAACCGGCTGATCTGGGTCTTCAAGTTCCGCTCGATGTACACGGAAAGGACCGACGCCAACGCCGAACGCCAGACCACCCGCGACGACGACCGCATCACCCGGGTCGGCCGCTTCATCCGCAAGACCAGCATCGACGAGCTGCCGCAGCTGTTCAACGTGCTCGCCGGCAGCATGTCGATGGTCGGCCCGCGCCCCCACGCCACCGCGACCAAGGCCGCCGGCATTCCCTTCGAGGAGGCGGTCAGCGAATACAGCTCGCGCCACCGGGTCAAGCCCGGCATCACCGGCTGGGCGCAGATCAACGGCTACCGCGGTGAGACCGACACCCTGCACAAGATCAAGAAACGCGTGGAATACGACCTCGAATACATCGCCAAGTGGTCGGTGTGGTTCGACCTCTACATCCTGTTCCGTACGGTGCCAGCCGTACTCCTGACCAAGGAAGTCTACTGATGAACGCCGTCGCCCCGCTGATCCCCTGCATCGTTTCCGGCGGTTCCGGGACCCGCCTGTGGCCGGTTTCCCGGGAGAGCATGCCGAAACCCTTCATGCGCCTGGCCGATGACCAGAGCCTGTTGCAGAAGACCTTCCTGCGTATCGCCGGGCTGCCGGACGTCGCCCGCCTGCTCACGGTGACCAACCGCGACCTGCTGTTCCGCACCCTGGACGACTACCGCGCGGTCAACCGCAGCGGCCTGGCCCAGGACCTGCTGCTGGAGCCGGTGGGACGCAATACCGCGCCGGCCATCGCCGCCGCCGCGCTGCATGTGCAGGAGCACTTCGGCGACCAGGCGCAGTTGCTGATCCTTCCCGCCGACCACCTGATCCGCGACGAGCAGGCCTTCGCCGCGGCGGTGGCCGAGGCTCGCGGACTCGCGGCCCAAGGCTACCTGGTGACCTTCGGCATCACCCCGGAGCGCGCCGAGACCGGCTTCGGCTATATCGAACAGGGCGCCCCGCTGGGCAACGGCTTCCGGGTCGCACGCTTCGTCGAGAAACCCGACCAGGCCACCGCCCAGTCCTACCTGGACAGCGGCAAGTACCTGTGGAACGCCGGCATGTTCTGCTTCCAGGCCGCCACCGTGTTGCAGGAACTGGAGCGCCACGCGCCGGAGGTGCTGATCGCCGCCCGCGCCGCCCTGGCCGACGGCAGCAGCCTGGAGAACGGCCAGTGCCGCCAGCGCGAGCTGGCCGCCGGGGCCTTCGCCGAGGCGCCGGACATCTCCGTCGACTACGCGCTGATGGAGCGCTCGGACAAGGTCGCCGTGGTGCCCTGCTCCATCGGCTGGAGCGACATCGGCTCCTGGCAGGCGCTGCGCGAACTCAGCGCGGCGGACGAGAACGGCAACCAGGTACGCGGCGAAAGCGTGCTGCACGACGTCAGCAACTGCTACATCGATTCGCCGAAGCGCCTGGTCGGCGCCGTCGGCGTGCACGACCTGATCATCGTCGACACCCCCGACGCCCTGCTGGTGGCCGACGCGGCGCGCAGCCAGGACGTCAAGTTCGTCGCCCAGGAACTCAAGCGTCGCGGCCACGACGCCTTCCGCCTGCACCGCACGGTCAGCCGGCCCTGGGGCACCTACACCGTGCTCGAGGAAGGCCGCCGCTTCAAGATCAAGCGCATCGTGGTGCGCCCCAAGGCTTCGCTGTCGTTGCAGATGCACCACCATCGCAGCGAGCACTGGATCGTGGTCAGCGGCATGGCGCTGGTGGAGAACGGCGAGCGCGAGTTTCTCCTCAACACCAACGAATCCACCTTCATCCCCGCCGGGCATAGCCACCGCCTGAGCAATCCGGGGATCATCGACCTGGTGATGATCGAGGTACAGAGCGGCGAGTACCTCGGCGAGGACGACATCGTCCGCTTCAACGACATCTACGGTCGCGCCCCCGCCAGCGACGAGAAGAAAGCCTGATGCGCTGCGCCCTGGTCATTCCCACGCGCAACGCCGGCGCGCACCTGGACCGGCTGCTGCCGGCCCTGGCCGCGCAACGGCGGCAGCCGGACAGCATCCTGGTGGTGGACAGCCGCTCCAGCGACGACACGGTGGAGCGCTTCCGCGCCTTCGGCGCGCGGGTCGAGGTCATCGAGCCGGCCAGCTTCAACCACGGCGGGACGCGGCGCTGGGCCAGCCAGCAGGTCGAGGCCGACGCGCTGATCTACCTGACCCAGGACGCCATTCCCGCCTCGCCCGGCAGTTTCGCCAACCTGCTCGACGAACTCTATGCCGAGGCCGACATCGGCGTGGCCTACGGCCGCCAGTTGCCGCACCCCGGCGCCGGCCTGCTCGGTGCCCAGGCGCGGCGCTTCAACTACCCGCCGGAAAGCCGCAGCAAGCGCCTGGCCGACGCCTCGGAACTGGGGATCAAGACCTGCTTCAGTTCCGACTCGTTCTCCGCCTACCGCAGCGACGCCCTGGCGGCCGTCGGCGGCTTCCCCGAAGACGTCATCGGCAGCGAGGACGCCTACGTCGCCGCGCGCCTGCTGCAGGCCGGCTACGCGGTGCGCTACGCGGCCAGCGCCGAGGTCTACCATTCCCACGATTACCGCTTGCTGGAAGAGTTCCGCCGCTATTTCGACATCGGCGTGTTCTACGGCCGCGAGCGTTGGATACGTGCCGCCTTCGGCGGCGCGGGTGGCGAGGGCAAGCGCTATGTCCTCGCCGAGATACAGGCCTTGCGTGCCGCCGGTGCCCTGTATCGCGTACCTGAAATAGCGCTGCGTAGCGCGTTCAAGCTGCTCGGCTACCGCCTTGGCCAGCTGGAACGCCACCTGCCGGTCGCCCTCAAGCGCCGCATCAGCATGTTTCCAGGCTACTGGAAGTGAACATCATGACCTACAGGAAGTGCTCCCTCATGAAACGCACCCTCCTCATGCTCGCCATGCTCGCCCTGGCCGCATGCAACACCCCCGCACGGATTCCCGCACCGGACAGCGACACCGTGGACAGCGGCAAGCGTGCCCTGGAAGAACTCGCCAGGCTACCGCCGGCGATGGAGCGGGTGCGCGTCGGGGACACCCTGCGGATCGTCCGCGATGCCGGGGAGATGCCGACCCTCTCGGCGTTCAACGTCGCCACCATCTATGAACTGACGCTGTACACCGTGCTCAACGACGGCAGCATCTACTATCCGTTCATCGGTCGCATCCAGGCCGCGCACCGCACGCCGCAGGAAATCGCCAACGAGCTGACCACCAAGCTCGCGCCGATCTACCGCGAGCCGCGGGTCACGGTGAACATCAACCAGGCGCCGGGCAATACGGTGTTCGTCGGCGGCGCGGTGCGCAACCCGTCGGCCGTGCCGATCCCCGCCGCCAACAACATGGAGCAGGCGATCCTCGGCGCCGGCGGCATCCTGCCGGTGGGCGACGCCCGCCGCGTGGCGCTCATGCGCGAGGACTCGGAAGGCCGCTATCACGCCTACTTCCTCGACTTCAGCCAGTTGATGAAGATCGGGCCGGAAGGCCGCAAGCCCCTGGCCATGCAGCGTGGCGACATCGTCTTCGTGCCCAAGTCGATGGTCGGCGACCGTATCGAGGGCGTCGACGTCTACCTGAACCAGTTGCTGCCCTTCGCCAAGTCCATCGGCGTCGGCGTCAGCTACACCGTCAACAATGATCGCTGAGGAGCGACATCGCCATGATAGAAATTCGTTCCTTGCGTGATCTGTTGCGCCTGCTGTTCATCTACCAGCGCGAGTTCAAGCTGGCGGCCCTCAGCGCGGTGGTGATCATCGTCCTCGGCGCCTTCCTGCTGCCGGCCAAGTACGAGTCCAACGCACGCCTGCTGGTCAAGCCGGGCCGTGACTCGACCCTGCCGATCGAGATCAGCAACCGCCAGGCGCTGGTGATGCCGAGCACCCAGCGCGACCCTATCGTCGACGAAGAACGCCTGCTCACCGGCCGGCCGATCGTCCGTCAGGTGGCCGAGCGCTACCTCGAGGTGCTGGCCAACCGGCCGCCGCCGGAGGGCCTGTGGAAGCGCACCAAGTTCTATGTGAAGAAGGCCATCGGCGCGGTGTTCGACGGGATTCGCGTGACCCTGGAAACCTTCGGCGTGATCGAGGAAACCACCGCGGTCGAGCGCCTGGCCAAGGACCTCGAGAAGAAATTCGAGGTCACCCATGCGGCCGGCTCGACGGTGATGGAGATCAGCTTCACCTGGAGCGAGCCGGAAGTCGCCCAGGAAGTGGTCAAGGCCTGGATCGAGATCTACATGGAAGAGCGCACCCAGGCGCTCGGCCGCAAGAGCCTGTACGCCTTCTACGAGGCGCAGACTGCCGACAGCGCGGCGCAGATCAAGAGCTACAAGGCGCAGATCCTCAAGCACCTCAACGAGATCGGCGCATCCAGCATCGAGGACCGCCTGCAGGACCTGTCCGAGCGGATCAACGTGCTGCGCGGCGAGCGTTTCAACTCGATCCGCCTGATCGCCTCCTCCGACAGCGCCCTGGAATCCACCCGCCAGCAACTCAAGGGGCTGCCCAGGGAGATCGTCACGGTGCGGCAGATCGCGCTGAACCCGGCGCAGCAGGACCTGCGCCGGCTGCTCAACCAGAAGCGCCTGGAACGCGCCGACATGATGCGCACCTACACCGACGACGCGCCGCCGGTGAAGGCCCTGGACGCCTCGATCCGTGCCCTGGAGAAGGAAGTCCAGGACGAAGGCGCCACCGTGCAGAGTTCCGAGGACCGCGCGCCGAACACCCTGACCACTCACCTGGAACGGGTCCTGCTGGACGAGACCAGCAACAACGCGGCCCTGCGCACCCAGCTCGCGGAGCAGGAAAAGCAGCTCGCCGAACTCGAGGCGCAACGGCGCGAAGCGCTGGACATCGAGCCGACCCTGGCGCGGCTGCAGCGCGAGCTGAACGCCACCGAGCGCAACTACGCGCTGTACGTCGACAGCCTGGAGAAATCGCGGATCGACCGTGAACTGGACAAGAGCCAGATCAGCAACATCTCGGTGATCGAGGAAGCCACCTACAACCCCGGGCGGATCTTCCCGAAAACCCTGCTGATGCTGTTCCTCGCCGTGCCCTTCGGCCTCGCCGTCGGCCTGCTGGTGGTCTATCTCTGCTACCTGCTCGACCAGCGCATCCACGACGGCGGCCTGGTCGAGGAGAAATTCGGCCTGCCGCTGTGGACCACCCTGCCGGAGCTGAGCAACAGCACCGCGGAGAGCAGCAACGCCTTCACCGCCAGCATCTACCGGCTGTACGGGCTGCTGCCCTACGCGCGCATCGAGGAAAAGGGCCTGACCCTGGGCCTGACCTCGGCGCGCCACGGTGAAGGCGTGACCTTCATCATCGAGCAACTGCGCCGCCTGCTGGAGGAAAACGGCGTGCGCGTGCGGATCGGCGGCGAACCGGCCCAGCCGGGTGAAGTGGTATTGCTCGACGCGCCGGCCCTGCTGGACAGCCGCGAGGCCTTCATCGCCCTGCGCCGCGCCGACCTGATCGCCCTGGTGGTAGAGGCGCAGAAGAGCACCGTGCCGGTGGTCGAGCATGCGCTGACCATCCTCACCACGGCGTTCGGCAAGGTCGACGGGATCATCATCAACCGGCGCCGCTTCGAGGTGCCGAGCAAGGTCCTGCAGACCATCGCCCGCTACCGGAGCGCGTTCTGATGCGGATCGCCCTCCTCGCGCCCCTGCCGCCGGAAAAGAATGGCATCGCCGACTACGCCAGTCATTTCCGCAACGCCCTGCAGGGTCTCGGCATCGAAGTAGCCACGCCGCTCGCCGGCGTGGCGGCCGACAGCGCGAATATCGCCAGCCGGCTGGACAGCGTCGACTGGAACGGCTTCGACCTGGTCCATGCCGAACTCGGCGGCGGCCGCCTGGGCGAGTTCATCGCCCTGCGCGAGCTGCGCAAGCGCTTCCCGCGCCTGCCGCTGAGCGCCACGGTGCACGATCCGGAGCGCATGGTCTGGCGCCGCGAGCGCCTGCCCTGGCCGCTGAACCTGCTGGAACGCCTGCCCTCTCCCCTGCCCCAGGCCGCCGTGGTGCTCGCCGACCCGCTGACCCTGCGCGAAGAACGTGCCGTGGCCCAGGGCCTGACGCGCCTGGTGACCCTCACCGGCCTGGGCGGCGAGTGCCTGGCCCGGCGGATGCGCCTGCCGCCCGGGCGGGTCGAGGTGATCAACCACGGCAACCTGGAGATCGCCACGGTGCCGCTGCCGTCGCTGGACACCCTGCGCCTGCTGTACTTCGGATTCATCTATCGCGGCAAAGGCATCGAGGACCTGCTCGAGGCCCTCGCCGACCTGTTCGCCAGCGCGCCGGAGATGCGCCAGCGCGTGCGCCTGACCCTGGCCGGCGGCACCGCCGCGGAAATGGCCTTCGGCGCCGGCGGCAACTACCTCGACCAGTTGAAGGCACAGATCGCCGAGCTTGGCCTGGCCGACGCCATCGACTGGAACCTGAACCTGGCCGCCGCGGACATCCCGCGTACCATCCAGGCCCACCACGTGATGGTCCTGCCGTACCGCGAGTCGAAGAAACTCGGTCTGCTCGGCCAGCAGCGCGGCACCAGCGGCGCCCTGTCCTGGGCGGCAGCCTGCGGGCGCGGCGCGATCACCTCGGACGCTCGCGCCTTCGCCGAGGAAGTCGCCAGCGGCAACGGCGCCATCTACCCTCAGGGAGACGTGGCAGCCCTCTCCGAACAGTTGTTGAACCTCGCTCGCGAACCCCGCCTGGCACAGGCCTGGGCCGAGCGCGCCGGAGCGATCGGCCATGCGCGGACCTGGCCGCGCACCGCGCTGCGCTTCCAGGCACTGTTCAACGACATGGTGGGAACCGTTCATGGCACGTAAGGGACTCTATCTGGGCGGCAGCGCGCTGCTGCTCGCCGTGGTACTGCTGCTGGTGTTCTGGGGGCGTCCCGCCGACGCCGAGATCCAGGTACTGAAGGCGCCTCGCGCGGTGGTCTGGAAAGACTTCCTCGGGGTCAACGCGCAGTTCCTCTGGTTCAGCCCGGAGCGTTACAACAAGCAGATCGACCGCCTGCAGGACCTGGGGCTGGAGTGGGTGCGCCTGGACCTGCACTGGGACCGCCTGGAAACCGCCGAGGACCAGTACCAGCTGGCCTCCCTCGACCAGTTGGTCAAGGATCTCGAGGCGCGCCAGCTGAAGTCGGTGTTCTACCTGGTCGGCTCGGCCCGCTTCATCACCACCGCGCCGTTCTACTCGCCCTTCCAGGACCAGTATCCGCCGCGCGACCCGGAAGTCTTCGCCCGGCGCATGGCGATGCTCTCGCAGCGCTACCCGAGCGTGGCCGCCTGGCAGGTATGGAACGAGCCCAACCTGATCGGCTTCTGGCGGCCCAAGGCCGACCCGGAAGGCTACGCCAAGCTGCTCCAGGCCAGCACCATCGCCCTGCGCATGGTCGACCCGGAGAAGCCGGTGGTTTCCGCCGGCATGGCCTTCTTCAGCGAGATGCCCGACGGCCGCACCATGTTCGACGCCCTCGGCCACCTGGGCGTGGAGAGCCTCGGCACCATCGCCACCTACCACCCCTATACCCAGTTGCCGGAAGGCAACTACCCGTGGAACCTGGACTTCGTCTCCCACGCCAACCAGATCAACCGCGCCCTGCGCAACGCCGGCGTGCCGGCGATCTGGAGCACCGAGTGGGGCTGGTCGGCCTACAAGGGGCCGAAGGAGTTGCAGGACATCATTGGCGTCGAAGGCCAGGCCGACTACGTGCTGCGTCGCCTGGCGCTGATGAGTGCGCTGGACTACGACCGGATCTTCCTCTTCACCCTCAGCGATCTCGACCAGCGCGCCAGCGTGCGCGACCGCGACTACGGCCTGCTCGACCTGGACGCCAACCCCAAGCCGGTCTACCTGGCCCTGCAACGCTTCCTCAAGGTCACCGGGCCGAAGCTGCGCCCGGCCGACCCGCCGGTCACCGAGAACCTGCCCGACGGTTCCTTCAGCATCGGCTGGACCCGCGAGGACGGTCGCAACGTCTGGCTGTTCTGGTCGGCCCGCGGCGGCAACGTGCGCCTACCGAAGCTCAAGGAGGCCACCCTGCACGATCCGCTCAGCGGCAAGGTCACGCCCTTGAGCGGCAGCGACGGCCTGGAAGTCCCGGTGAAGTCCAGCCTGCAGATGCTGGTCTGGGAGTGAAGCCACCCATGCGTATTCTCTGGATCCTGCCCTACTCGCCCTGGCCCACCACCAGCGGCGGCAAGACCCGCCAGTACCACCTGCTGCGCAGCCTCGCGGCACGCGGCCACCGGATCACCGTGCTGCTGCACAGCAAGCAGCCGGTGAGCGCCGAGGACCGCCAGGCCCTGGAGCCCTTCCTCGAACGCCTGGTCGTGCTGCCGCGCCGACCGCTGCGCAGCCTCTCCACGCTGCTCGCCGCGCTGTTCGCGCCCTACCCGCTGCTGGCCAGCGTCAACGGCCTGTCGGCGGAGCTGCAACGCACCGCCACGGAGTTGCTGCGCGAGCCCTGGGACGTGGTCCAGGTCGAGCACAGCTATAGCTTCCAGCCCTACGAGCGACCGCTGCGCGACGCCGGCCAGCCGTTCGTGCTCACCGAGCACAACGTCGAGTCGTCCCTCGGTGCCGCCACCTACGACCGCCTGCCGGGCTGGGCGCTGCCCTTCGTGCGCTACGACCAGTGGCGTTACCGCCGCTGGGAACGCCGGGTGATGAGCCAGGCGGCAGCGGTCGTCGCCGTGACCGAGAAAGATGCGCGGCAGCTCAGCGCGATGCTCGGGCGCCCGGTGCCAGTGGTGGTCAACGGGGTCGACTGCGAGCACTTCGCCGCCGCCCGGCCGACGCCCGAAGCGCAGCGCGTGCTGTTCCTCGGCAACTACGAATACGCACCGAACGTCGATGCCGTGGAATGGATGCTCGACGAGATCCTGCCGCGGGTCTGGGCACACTGCCCCGAGGCGCGCATGAGCGTCTGCGGCTATGCGCTGCCGGCGGAGTGGGCGCAACGCTGGAGCGATCCGCGCATCGAATGGCAAGGCTTCGTTCCCGACCTGCTGCAACTGCAATCGAGCAGTTCGGTGTTCCTCGCCGCGCTGCGCCATGGCGGCGGTTCGAAGCTGAAGGTGCTCGAGGCCCTGGCCGCCGGGCTGCCGCTGGCGAGTACCGCGCAGGGCGTTTCCGGCCTGGAACTGCGGGACGGCGAGGACTACCTCGGCGGCGAATCCGCCGAGCAGCTCGCCAACGCCGTGGTGCGCCTGTTGCAGGACCCGGCGCAGGCCCGCGCGCTGGGCGAGAACGGCCGCGCCTACGTACGTCGCGCGCACGACTGGAGCGTCGCCGCCAGCCAACTGGAACAGGTCTACGCCGGCCTCGCCGAAGGAGCGCCGGCATGCGCATAGGACTCGACTACCGCACCGTCGGCAGCTCGCCGCACTCGGGCATCAGCCGCCAGGTCTATGCCATGGAGCAGGCCCTGGAAAGCCTGCCCGGCACGCAGGTGACCCGCTTCACCGTGGCCCCTCTCGACGACCCGCTGCGCCAGCGGGCGGTCTGCCCGCCGTGGGGCTGCCCGCGCACCGCGATGCACCAGCCGCACCAGCGCCTGCGCTTCGAAGCCGGGTTCCTCCCACGCGCCTTGCGCGAACAGGACATCGACCTGTACATCAGCACCTTCAACATGGGCCTGCCGCTACCGCCGCGTCCGCCGGGCGTGCGCTATGCGCTGCTGATCCACGATCTGTTCCAGATCACCCTGAAGAACTACCACGCCAACCGCCTCAAGGCACTGGTCTATCGGATCAGCGACTACCTGTCGATCGCCTATGCGCTGCGTGTCGCCGACCGTGTCTGGACCCCTTCGCAGTACAGCGCCGACGAGGCTGTGCGGCTGTTTCCCGGGGTCGCCGGGAAAGTCCGGGTGCTGCCCAACCAGGTCGACGGCTTCGCCGGCGAACCCGCCGACCTCTCGGCACGCGGCCTGCCGCCACGCTACTGGCTGCTGGTGGGTACCCGCGAACTGCGCAAGAACGTGCCCTGGTTCGTCAGTGCCTGGGCCCGGGCGCGCGCCCAGGCGCCCGGCGTGCCGCCGCTGGTGCTGGTCGGCAGCCTCGACCACCTGCCCGAGGAACAACGCGGCTTGCCCGGCCTGCACGCGCTCGGCGGGCTCGACGACGCCGAACTGCACGCGCTGTACCGCCAGGCCGAGCGGCTCTGGCAACCGTCCTACGCGGAAGGCTTCGGCCTGCCGGTGGTCGAGGCGCTGAGCGTCGGCACGCCGGTGGCGGTGGCCAGCGGCACCTCGCTGGACGAAGTCACCCCGCCGTCGGCGCCGCGCTTCTCGCCCAGCGACGGCGCCGCCCTGGAACGCCTGATGCTGCGCCTGGCCGATGCGCCGCGCGAAGCCTCGGCGGAAGAACTCATCGCCTGGGCCGCGCGCTTCAACCGCGAAGCCTACCGGCAACGGCTGGCCGCACTGATCGAGGAACTGAGTTGAGAATGTCGTTGGGAAACCTCGTCGCTGTCGTCTTCGGCCTGGCCTTCGGCGGAGCGCTGCTGATGCTCAGCCCGGCCAAGGCCGGCGCCGCCATGGTCGGCCTGGCGGCCGCGGTCACCATCCTGCGCTTCCCGTTCTGGGGGCTGCTGCTGTTCGCCCTGGTAGCGACCTTCATGCCCTACTCCACGGTCAACGTGGGGATCCGTTCGACGGTCAGCGAAGCGATCCTCGCCCTGACCTGGGGCGCGGTGCTCTGGCACATCTTCCTCTCGCGCCTGCCGCCGGCGCCGGCGCTGCGCTACCGCTCCACCGAGCGCATGCTGCTGTGGCTGATGCTGTTCACCGTGCTGCCGTTCGTGGTCGGCCAGGTCAGCATCAAGGCCGAGGCCAGCGGCCTGTCGAACTGGCTGCGCTGGCTGCTCAACCTGTCCATCGTGTTCCTCGCCGGACGCCTGCTGGTGGAGCGCAAGAACCGCGAGACCCTGGTCATCGCCCTGCTGCTGGGCACCCTGGCGATGCTGCTGATGTCCATCGCGGTGTTCATCCGCTACCGCTCGGCGTCGGGGATGGCGCCGATCCTGGCGATGTTCAACTACGCCAACCTGGACACCCTCAAGTTCGGCCTGGAGGCGCTTTCCTCGCGGATGGGCTCGCCATGGATGCACCCCAACGCCACCGGCGGGATCATGGCCCTGCTGCTGCCCCTGGCGTTCTGCTACGGGGTCGCCAACCAGGGCTGGCGGCGCGGCCTGGGCCTCGCCGTGGCGGTCCTCGGCGCCGCCGCGATCCTCCTCGCCAGTTCCCGCGGGGCGATGCTCAGCCTGGCGGTGGTGCTGTTCTGGATGTCCCTGCGCAAGGTGCCCTACACCGGCCGCCTGCTGTTGCTCGGGGTCGGCCTGGTGGTGGTCCTGGTGCTCAGCTACCCGCCGTTGCAGGAACGCCTGGCGACCATCTTCTCGCCGCAGAACGCCAGTACCGAGGTGCGCTTCGACGAATACCGGATGTTCCCCAAGGCCGTCGCCCGCTATCCGCTGGGAATCGGCTTCAAGGTCGACCCGCCGGTGCCGGGTACCGACCTCCTGGGCATCTCCAACCTGTGGCTGAACTTCATGTACAAGGTCGGCCTCGGCGGCATGCTGCTGTTCATCGCGGTGACCTGGCGCTGGTGGCGCGAAGCCCGTCCGGAGAAAGGCCCGATCCGCCTGACCCGCGACAACGCGATCTGGCTGGGCAGTACGGGCGGCATCCTGGCGGCGCTGGTCAGCGGCCTGTTCGACCACTACTTCAGCTTCGCCGTGGTGATGATCGGCCTGTTCTGGCTGCTGGTCGGGATCAACCTGCTGGAAGCCCGCCGGCTGTTCCCGGAACGCCAGCCGCAACCGCGGGCGGTGGGTTATCGCAAGCTCAAGCGACAGCTCGAGCGCGGGGCCGAGGCCTGAGATGCTCGGCTCCGCCTTCTGGCTGACCCTGGCCACCCTGCTCGGCCTGTGCCTGGGCTTCGCCCGCGAATGGCTGCTGGTGGCCTCCTGGGGCGCCGGCGAGCGCAGCGACGCCTTCCTCATCGCCCTGTTCCTGCCCGAGGCCCTGCGCATGTCGCTGGCCGGCGGCGTGCTCAGCGCGGCGGCCCTGCCACTGTTCCTCGAACGCCAGGGCGAACGTCGCCTCGACTGGCTGGCGGCGATCCTCCCGGCGCTGCTCGGTATCGCCGTGGCGCTCAGCCTCCTGCTGCTGGCGGCGGCGCCCTGGCTGGTGCGCTTGCTCGGCCCGGGCCTGGCCGAGACGGCCAGCGCCCAGGCCGCGGCCAACTTGCGGGTCCTCGCCTGGTGCGTGCCGGGGCTGATGCTCCATGCGCTATTCAGCATCCCCCTGCAGGCCGCCGAGCGCTTCGTCCTGGCCGGGCTCGGCTCGCTGCTGTTCAACCTGCCGCCGGTGCTCTACCTGGCCTTGCATGGCCAGGCCAGCCAGCCCGAACAACTGGCCCTGGCCTGCCTGCTCGGCAGCCTGCTGATGCCGCTGGTGCTGCTGCCTTCGCTATGGATCGAGGGCTGGCGGCCCTGGCACTGGCGCCTGTCCGGCACCGAACTGGGCGAGCTTGGCGGGCGCATCGCTCCGCTGCTGCTGAGCAACGCCGCCAGCCAGGGCCTGGCGCTGGTCGAGCGGCTGGTGGCCTCGCTGCTCGGCGAAGGCGCGGTGACCTGGGTCAACCTGGCGCGCAAGCTGATGAACCTGCCGCTGATCGCCCTGATGAGCCTCAACCAGGTGTTGCTCGGCATGATGAGCCGACGCCAGGGTGGCGAGCGTCTGGCCCTGCTTCGCCGCGGCCTGGAGACCGCCAGCCTGCTGACCCTGCCGGCCGGGGTCGGGCTGGTCGCTGCCGCACCCGGCCTGGTGGCCCTGTTGCTGCCGCGGCAGACCGCCGGCTCGCCGTTGCCGGCGCTGCTGGCCTGGTTCGCCGTGCCACTGGTGTTCGGCGCCTGGAATGCCTTGCTGGCGCGTTACGCCTACGCCGCCGGCGATACTCGCCTGCCGCTGCGCTGCGAGCTGCTCGGCAGCGCGCTGAACGCCGCGCTGCTGGCGGTCCTGCCGTTGATTTTCGGACTGCCGGGGATTCCCCTCGCGGCCCTTGGCGGGGTGCTCTGCACCGCGCTGCTGCTGATGCGTCGCCAGGCCCTGCTCGGCGCCCTGCCCTGGGCCCGGCTGTGGCTACTGAACGCCCTGGCCATGGCGCTCGCCGCCGGCCTGCTGTTCCGCATCGACGGTATCTGGCTGCAATTGGGCCTGGGCACCGTCGCCGGCTGCCTGGCGCTGCTCGGCATGGCGCTCTGGCTGCGGCCCTGGCGCACCGATTGACCCATGGCTCCGGGTAGGGAGCCTGGCCCTGGGGGCCTTCGAACAACCACTGTGAGTTAGCGCGTCAAGCGGGAGTTGCAAAGTGAAAAAACGCTGGATTCAGATGGATGTGACCCGCGGCGTGGGCATCCTGATCATCGTCTTCGGGCACAGCTGGTTCGTCGCCAGTTCGCCGACCGTGCTCTATCCGTTGCTCTCTCCGTTCATCCTGCCGCTGTTCTTCTTCATTTCCGGGGTGTTCTTCAGGACCGAGCAACCCTTCGGCGAGATGGCCCTGCGCAAGGCCGACGCCCTCCTCAAGCCGTTCTTCGTGACCATGCTCGGCTACGTCATCCTCCGCGACCTGCTGCGCGGCCAGCCGCTGCTGCCGGACATCGGCGGAGTGCTGTACGCCTCGGTCGACACCCTGCCCTGGCAGGCGCTCTGGTACCTGCCGCACTTCTGGGTAGCGACCCTGTTCGCCTGGTTCATGCTGCGCGTCATCCAGCGTCTCGGCCTGTCCCTCGCCGCCAGTTGCGTGCTGCTGGCCGTGCAACTGGGCCTGGGCATCCTGTTCCTCAAGACGTTCTGGCAGATCCCGGTGGAGTTCGGCGGCGAACAGTACCTGCTGCCGGGCCTGCCGTTCAGCCTGGACATCACCCTGATCAGCAGCGCCCACTTCATGTTCGGCTATGTCCTGCGCGACGTCCTGCGTCGCCACCAGAGTTCGTTGCTGACCCTGTGCATCGCCCTTGCCGTGACCACCGCCAGCTTCCTCTACTACCCGACGGTGGTGGACATGGCGCAGCGCCGCTACGACCACTGGTTCTGGGCCACCGTCCAGGCGGTGAGCGGCGTCTACCTGTGCTGGGCGCTGTCCGGGCTGATGATGAAGATCGACTGGCTGGGCAAGGCGATGACCTACATCGGCCAGTCGACCCTGATCCTGCTGATCTTCCACGGCGAGATCCAGCACAAGACCTTCAACCTGCTGGTCCACCTGGGCCTGTCGGAACCGGCCGCTGCCAGCGTCGCCCTGGTGATCTCGGTGATCGTCTCGCTGCTGATCTGCGAAGTGATCAAGCGCGTCGCGCTGCTGCGCGCCCTCTACTTCCCCTTCCCGGTGCGCAAGAAGACCGCCGCGGTCCAGGGCGGCGGCGAAGCGCGCTGACGCCCTCGGCCCGGTGCGCCTGCGCCGGGCCTTTCCCCTCCCGTCTCCCTTTTCCCTAACGGGCGGCCGACCTCGCTTCGACCTGGCCGATGATCGCCCGCTCCTTTCGCTGAGCGGGTTGGTACGCGGGCATTGCCTCCCTAGAATATGGAACATCGTTCCGAAATCTTGAAAAAGGGAGAAGCCATGACCTCTGCGGCCGTCGAGACCACCCCGCTAACCTGTGACGTGCTGGTCGTCGGCTCCGGCGCCGCCGGGCTGGCGGCGGCGGTGACCGCGGCCTGGCACGGGCGCCGGGTAGTCCTGGTGGAGAAGGACCCGGTGTTCGGCGGCGCCAGCGCCTGGTCCGGCGGCTGGGCCTGGTTGCCGCGCAACCCGCTGGCGCGTCGCGCCGGTATCGAGGAGGACATCGAGCAACCGCGTACCTACCTGCGCCACGAACTGGGCGAGCGTTACGACGCCGCGCGGATCGACGCCTTCCTCGAAGCCTGCCCGCACATGGTGGCCTTCTTCGAGCGCCACACCCACCTGCGGTTCGTCGACGGCAACGGCATCCCGGACATGCATGGCGACACGCCGGGCGCCGCCGAGGGCGGCCACCAGTTGGTCGCCGCGCCCTATGACGCACGGCAACTGGGCCCGCTGCTGCCGCGCCTGCGCAAGACCCTGCGGGAGACCTCGTTCATGGGCATGCCGATCATGGCCGGCGCCGACCTCGCCGCCTTCCTCGACCTGACCCGCTCGCTGCCGGCCTTCCTGCATGTCGCCCGGCGCTTTTCCAGCCACCTCTGGCACCTGCTGCGCTACGGTCGCGCCATGCACCTGGTCAATGGCGTGGCCCTGGTAGCGCGCCTGGCCAAGTCCGCCGAAGCCCTGGGTGTGCGCCTGATCGAATCGGCGCCAGCCCGCGAATTGCTGCTGCGTGACGGCAAGGTGGTCGGCGCGCTGGTCGAGAGCGCCGAAGGACTCCTGCGCATCGAGGCAGGCGCCGTGGTCCTGGCCTGCGGCGGCTTTCCCCATGATCCGCAGCGCCGCGCCGAGCTGGCCCCCACCCTGGACACCCTGCTGCCGCTGCCGCCGCCGGGCTGCAACGGCGACGGCTTGCGCCTGGGGGAAAGCGCCGGCGGCCGGGTGGCCGACGACCTGCGCTCGCCGATCGCCTGGGCGCCGGTCTCGCGAGTTCCCCACGGCGATGGCGAGACCGGGCACTTCCCGCACATCATCGAGCGCGGCAAGCCCGGGCTGATCGGCGTGCTGGCCAACGGCAGGCGCTTCGTCAATGAGGCGCACGGTTACCACGACTATGTCGCCGCCCTGCTCGAGGCCACCCCGCCCGGGCAGCCGGCACGCTCCTGGCTGGTCTGCGACCGGCGCTTCCTGCGTCGCTACGGCCTCGGCTACGTGCGTCCGGCGCCGCTGCCGATCGCCGCGCACCTGCGCAGCGGCTATCTCAAGCGCGGGACCAGCCTGGATCAGTTGGCAAGGAGCTGCGGCATCGACCCGTCCGGCCTGGCCGCCACCGTCGCCGAATACAACCGCCACGCCCGCGAGGGCCGCGACCCAGAGTTCGGCCGCGGCGGCACGGCATTCAACCGTAAGCAGGGCGACCCGGCGTATCCGGGGCCGAATCCCTGCGTCGCCCCCATCGAACGCGGACCGTACTACGCGGTGCAGGTCGAGCCCGGCTGCTTCGGCACCTTCGCCGGGCTGAAGACCGACGCCCAGGCCCGCGTGCTGGACGGCGGCGGCCAGCCGATCCCCGGCCTGTACGCGGCGGGCGCGGACATGGCGAGCCTGTTCGCCGGCCACTATCCCTCCGGCGGCATCAACCTGGGGCCGGCGCTGACCTTCGGCTACATCGCCGGCCGCCATATCGCCGGCGCCCTCGGCTACGAGCAGGAGCAAGCGCAGCGCGGTTGAACGTTCCAGCGGGCGCAGCGGCCTAAACAGGCAAGCTTTCCTTCGGAACCCAAGCATGAGCGCAGCGCCACCGGATATCCCCGCCCTGCCCGCCGGCCTCTGCTACGTCGACGACCGCCAGCCGGGCATCCGTCGACGCCGGCAGGGCAAGCGCTTCGTCTATTTCGATGCCGACGGCCAGCGCATCGGCGACGCCGAGGAGATCCGCCGGCTGGACAAGCTGGCCATTCCGCCGGCCTATCGCGAGGTCTGGATCTGTCCCGACCCCAACGGCCATCTCCAGGCCACCGGCCGCGACGCCCGTGGACGCAAGCAGTACCGCTACCACCCGCGCTGGCGCGAGGTACGCGATGCCGACAAGTACGAGCGCCTGCTGCGCTTCGGCCAGGCGCTGCCGCGGCTGCGCCGGCACATCGACGCCCAGTTGCGCCTGCCCGGCCTCGGTCGCGACAAGGTGGTGGCCCTGGCGGTTGCGCTGCTCGACGCCACCCTGATCCGCGTCGGCAACCACCGCTACGCCCGCGACAACCGCTCCTACGGCCTGACCACCCTGCGTACCCGGCACGTGGACGTGAACGGCAGTCGCATCCGGTTCCGCTTCAAGGGCAAGAGCGGCATCGAGCATGACGTCAGCCTGGAGCATCCGCGCCTGGCGCGGGTGCTGCGGCGCTGCCTGGAATTGCCCGGCCAGGACCTGTTGCAGTACCTGGACGAGGACGGCCAGCCGCACCGCATCGGCTCCCACGACATCAATGAGTACCTGCGCCGGCATACCGGCGAGGATTTCAGCGCCAAGGACTACCGTACCTGGGCCGGCAGCGCGCTGGCGCTGGAGCGCCTGCGGCGTGCCGAAGCCGACGGGCTTGGCGCGGTGGTGGCGGAGGTCGCCGCCGAATTGGGCAACAGCGTGGCGATCTGCCGGCAATGCTACATCCACCCGGCGATCATCGAGGCCTACCAGGCCGGGCAACTGGGCCAGCTCAGGCGCGCCCGCAAGCGCCGCTGGCTGAGTGCCGAGGAAGCGACCCTGCTGGCCTTCCTCGACACGCCCGGCTGATCAGTTGCCCGGGTGCGGATCGATGCCGTGCCGGCGCAGCAGGCCGAGCAGGCGGCCAATCTCGGTCTGGCAGGCTTCCAATTCCTTGCGCAGGGTGTGTTCGCGGCGCTGCTGCTCCAGCTTCACGCGTTCGAGTTCGGCGCGCGCCTCACGGCGGATCTGCCGCTCGCGCTCCTTGTCGGAATGCTCGGCGCCGAGGGCCTCTTCGGCCTTGCGCGCGCGGTATTCGCGCATCCGCTGGGCGGCCGACTTGGCCTTGCCGCTCGGCTTGGGCCCGGGTTTGCTGGCTTTCATGAACGCCTCCATCTGCGTAACGTTACGCAATCAGAATAGCGTAACGTTACGCAGATAGACAGGGTCTATGCTTAGAGCGGCGGGGCCGAGCGCAGCATCACCGACTTCAGCGCGAAGGCCGACTTGATGCCAGCCACGCCGGGAATGCAGGTCAGGGTATTGGTGAGGAACGCCTGGTAGGCGGCGAGATCCTTGACCACAACCCGCAGCATGTAGTCCGCATCGCCGGTCATCTGGAAACAGCTCATGACCTGCGGCGCATCGACGATGCGTTCCTCGAAGCGAGCGAGGTAGTCGCCGGTCTGCTTTTCCAGGGACACCGAGACGAACACGCTCATCGCCCCGGACAGGCGCTCCTCGTCGAGCCGGGCGAAGTAGCCCTGGATGTAGTGTTCCTCTTCCAGGCGGCGTACCCGGCGCAGCGTCGGCGTCAGCGACAGGCCGACCTTCTGGGCGAGATCGCGCCAGCTCAGGCGGCCGTCGTCGGCCAGGGCGCGGAGGATTTTCAGGTCGATGCGGTCGAGTTCAGCCATGGTGCGTTGTTTCTCTTGTCAGCGATTCTTGTAGTTCAAACAACCCAATACTGTCGGAATACCTTAGTCAATTTGGAGCAAAAAACTAGCACCCGAAGCCTATACTGAAATTACAAAAACAAAACCCGAGGGCCTCACCATGAGTGACGTCACCCAGTACGACCGCGCCTGCCGTACCCCGGCATGCCTGCAACCCGCCCCCACCCACAGGACGGGAACCCGCCATCCGCCCAGTCCGCCGCTTCGAGCGCCGTTCGCCCGTTTCTGATCTCTCCAACCGTTTGGCCCGGACCGGGCCGGAGGCCTGTCATGAGTGATTACGAGCCGTTGCGTCTGCATGTCCCGGAGCCCACCGGGCGTCCTGGCTGCAAGACCGACTTTTCCTATCTGCACCTGTCCCCCGCCGGCGAGGTACGCAAGCCGCCGGTGGATGTCGAGCCCGCCGAGACCAGCGACCTGGCCTACAGCCTGGTACGTGTGCTCGACGACGACGGCCACGCCGTCGGTCCCTGGAATCCGCAGCTCAGCAACGAGCAACTGCTGCGCGGCATGCGGGCGATGCTCAAGACCCGCCTGTTCGACGCGCGCATGCTCACCGCGCAACGGCAGAAAAAGCTTTCCTTCTATATGCAATGCCTCGGCGAGGAAGCCATCGCCACCGCCCACACCCTGGCCCTGCGCGACGGCGACATGTGCTTCCCGACCTATCGCCAGCAAGGCATCCTGATCACCCGCGAATACCCGCTGGTGGACATGATCTGCCAGCTTCTCTCCAACGAGGCCGACCCGCTCAAGGGCCGCCAGCTACCGATCATGTACTCGAGCAAGGAGGCCGGTTTCTTCTCCATCTCCGGCAACCTCGCCACCCAGTTCATCCAGGCGGTCGGCTGGGGCATGGCCTCGGCGATCAAGGGCGACACGCGCATCGCCTCGGCCTGGATCGGCGACGGCGCTACCGCCGAGTCGGACTTCCACACCGCCCTCACCTTCGCCCATGTCTACCGCGCGCCGGTAATCCTCAACGTGGTCAACAACCAATGGGCGATCTCCACCTTCCAGGCCATCGCCGGCGGCGAAGGCACCACCTTCGCCAACCGTGGCGTGGGCTGCGGGATCGCCTCGCTGCGGGTCGACGGCAATGACTTCCTGGCGGTCTACGCCGCCTCCGAGTGGGCCGCCGAGCGCGCCCGGCGCAACCTCGGGCCGAGCCTGATCGAATGGGTCACCTACCGCGCCGGCCCGCACTCGACTTCGGACGACCCGTCCAAGTACCGCCCCGCCGACGACTGGACCAACTTCCCGCTGGGCGACCCGATCGCCCGCCTGAAGCGGCACATGATCGGCCTCGGCATCTGGTCGGAGGAACAGCACGAAGCCACCCACAAGGCCCTCGAAGCCGAAGTGCTGGCCGCGCAGAAACAGGCGGAGAGCCATGGCACCCTGATCGACGGCCGGGTGCCGAGCGCCGCCAGCATGTTCGAGGACGTCTATGCAGAACTGCCGGAGCACCTGCGCCGGCAACGCCAGGAGCTCGGGGTATGAATGCCATGAACCCGCAACACGAGAACGCCCAGACGGTCACCAGCATGACCATGATCCAGGCGCTGCGCTCGGCGATGGACATCATGCTCGAGCGCGACGACGACGTGGTGGTATTCGGCCAGGACGTCGGCTACTTCGGCGGCGTGTTCCGCTGCACCGAAGGCCTGCAGAAGAAATACGGCACCTCGCGGGTGTTCGATGCGCCGATCTCCGAGAGCGGCATCATCGGCGCCGCGGTCGGCATGGGTGCCTACGGCCTGCGCCCGGTGGTGGAGATCCAGTTCGCCGACTACGTCTACCCGGCCTCCGACCAGTTGATCTCCGAGGCGGCGCGCCTGCGCTATCGCTCGGCCGGCGACTTCATCGTGCCGATGACCGTACGCATGCCCTGTGGCGGCGGCATCTACGGCGGGCAAACGCACAGCCAGAGCCCGGAGGCGATGTTCACCCAGGTCTGCGGCCTGCGCACGGTGATGCCGTCCAACCCCTACGACGCCAAGGGCCTGCTGATCGCCTGCATCGAGAACGACGACCCGGTGATCTTCCTCGAGCCCAAGCGCCTCTACAACGGCCCGTTCGATGGCCACCACGACCGCCCGGTGACGCCCTGGTCCAAGCATCCGGCCAGCCAGGTGCCGGACGGCTACTACAAGGTGCCGCTGGACAAGGCGGCGATCGTCCGCCCCGGCGCGGCGCTGACCGTGCTGACCTACGGCACCATGGTCTACGTGGCCCAGGCCGCGGCCGACGAGACCGGCCTGGACGCCGAGATCATCGATCTGCGCAGCCTCTGGCCGCTGGACCTGGAAACCATCGTCGCCTCGGTGAAGAAGACCGGCCGCTGCGTCATCGCCCACGAGGCGACCCGCACCTGCGGGTTCGGCGCCGAGCTGATGTCGCTGGTGCAGGAGCACTGCTTCCACCACCTGGAGGCGCCGATCGAGCGCGTCACCGGTTGGGACACCCCCTACCCGCATGCCCAGGAGTGGGCGTATTTCCCCGGCCCCGCGCGCGTCGGCGCGGCATTCAAGCGTGTGATGGAGGTCTGAATGGGTACCCATGTGATCAAGATGCCGGACATCGGGGAAGGCATCGCCGAGGTCGAACTGGTGGAGTGGCATGTCCAGGTCGGCGACTCGGTCAATGAAGACCAGGTCCTCGCCGAGGTGATGACCGACAAGGCCACGGTGGAGATTCCCTCGCCGGTGGCCGGACGCATCCTCGCCCTCGGCGGCCAGCCGGGCCAGGTGATGGCGGTGGGCGGCGAACTGATCCGCCTGGAGGTGGAAGGTGCCGGCAACCTCGCCGAGAGTCCGGCCGCGGCGACGCCGGCCGCGCCCGTCGCCGCCACCCCGGAGAAACCGAAGGAAGCCCCGGTCGCGGCGCCGAAAGCCGCCGCCGAAGCGCCGCGCGCCTTGCGCGACAGCGAGGCGCCACGGCAGCGGCGCCAGCCCGGCGAACGCCCGCTGGCCTCCCCCGCGGTGCGCCAGCGCGCCCGCGACCTGGGCATCGAGTTGCAGTTCGTGCAGGGCAGCGGTCCCGCCGGACGCGTCCTCCACGAGGACCTCGATGCCTACCTGACCCAGGATGGCAGCGTCGCGCGCAGCGGCGGCGCCGCGCAGGGGTATGCCGAGCGACACGACGAACAGGCGGTGCCGGTGATCGGCCTGCGTCGCAAGATCGCCCAGAAGATGCAGGACGCCAAGCGACGCATCCCGCATTTCAGCTATGTCGAGGAAATCGACGTCACCGATCTGGAAGCCCTGCGCGCCCATCTCAACCAGAAATGGGGTGGCCAGCGCGGCAAGCTGACCCTGCTGCCGTTCCTGGTCCGCGCCATGGTCGTGGCGCTGCGCGACTTCCCGCAGTTGAACGCGCGCTACGACGACGAGGCCGAGGTGGTCACCCGCTACGGCGCGGTGCACGTCGGCATCGCCACCCAGAGCGACAACGGCCTGATGGTGCCGGTGCTGCGCCACGCCGAATCGCGCGACCTCTGGGGCAACGCCAGCGAAGTGGCGCGCCTGGCCGAAGCCGCACGCAGCGGCAAGGCGCAACGCCAGGAGCTGTCCGGCTCGACCATCACCCTGAGCAGCCTCGGCGCGCTCGGCGGGATCGTCAGCACACCGGTGATCAACCATCCGGAGGTGGCCATCGTCGGCGTCAACCGCATCGTCGAGCGACCGATGGTGGTCGGCGGCAACATCGTCGTGCGCAAGATGATGAACCTCTCCTCCTCCTTCGACCACCGGGTCGTCGACGGGATGGACGCGGCGGCCTTCATCCAGGCCGTGCGCGGCCTGCTCGAACATCCCGCCACCCTGTTCCTGGAGTAAGCGATGAGCCAGATCCTGAAGACTTCCCTGCTGATCGTCGGCGGCGGTCCCGGCGGCTACGTCGCGGCGATCCGTGCCGGGCAACTGGGCATTCCCACCGTACTGGTGGAGGGCGCCGCCCTCGGCGGCACCTGCCTGAACGTCGGCTGCATCCCGTCGAAGGCGCTGATCCACGCCGCCGAGGAATACCTCAAGGCCCGCCACTATGCCGGCCGGTCGGCGCTGGGCATCCAGGTACAGGCGCCGAGCATCGACATCGCCCGCACCGTGGAATGGAAGGACGCCATCGTCGACCGCCTCACCAGCGGCGTCGCCGCGCTGCTGAAGAAACACGGGGTCGATGTCGTCCAGGGCTGGGCGAGGATCCTCGACGGCAAAAGCGTGGCGGTCGAACTCGCCGGCGGCGGCAGCCAGCGCATCGAGTGCGAGCACCTGCTGCTGGCCGCCGGCTCGCAGAGCGTCGAGCTACCGATCCTGCCGCTGGGCGGCAAGGTGATCTCCTCCACCGAGGCGCTGGCGCCCGGCAGCCTGCCCAAGCGCCTGGTGGTGGTCGGCGGCGGCTACATCGGCCTGGAGCTGGGTACCGCCTACCGCAAGCTCGGCGTCGAGGTGGCGGTGGTGGAAGCGCAACCACGCATCCTGCCGGGCTACGACGAAGAACTGACCAAGCCGGTGGCCCAGGCCTTGCGCAAGCTGGGCGTCGAGCTGTACCTCGGGCACAGCCTGCTGGGCCCGAGCGAGAACGGCGTGCGGGTCCGCGACGGCGCCGGCGAGGAGCGCGAGATCGCCGCCGACCAGGTACTGGTGGCGGTCGGCCGCAAGCCGCGCAGCGAAGGCTGGAACCTGGAAAGCCTGGGCCTGGACATGAACGGCCGGGCGGTGAAGGTCGACGACCAGTGCCGCACCTCGATGCGCAATGTCTGGGCCATCGGCGATCTCGCCGGCGAGCCGATGCTCGCGCACCGGGCCATGGCCCAGGGCGAGATGGTCGCCGAGCTGATCGCCGGCAAGCGTCGCCAGTTCGCCCCGGTGGCGATCCCCGCGGTGTGCTTCACCGATCCGGAAGTGGTGGTCGCCGGGTTGTCCCCGGAGCAGGCGAAGGATGCCGGCCTGGACTGCCTGGTGGCGAGCTTCCCGTTCGCCGCCAACGGCCGCGCCATGACCCTGGAGGCCAACGAAGGCTTCGTCCGCGTGGTGGCGCGTCGCGACAACCACCTGGTCGTCGGCTGGCAGGCGGTGGGCAAGGCGGTCTCGGAACTGTCCACGGCCTTCGCCCAGTCGCTGGAGATGGGCGCCCGCCTGGAAGACATCGCCGGCACCATCCACGCCCATCCGACCCTCGGCGAAGCGGTCCAGGAAGCCGCCCTGCGCGCGCTGGGACACGCCCTGCACATCTGATTCCCGCGAACCTCGGTAGCCGGCCAACCACCGGCGCACATTACCCCCTTGCCCGTCGGGCAAGGGGGCTTTTTTCGTGGCCGCGAACCGGGTCGTCAGCAGGTATCACCGCCCTGCGCGATCCCCCGCCCCTCACTCCGTCTCCAGCAACCCATGCCGCAAGCTCCCCGCCGCCAGGCGCTGGCGAATATCCTCGTCGATCCGCGGATCGTCCGGGCGGTACAGGCGCACCTGGCGGTAGGCGTTGATCCGGTTGATTTCCGCACCGAGGTACTCCCAGACCACCCGGCTGCATGCCGGGGTCCGCCGGTCACCGCTGGAAACGCCCATCTTCAGGCCGTTCAGGCGGGTGATACGGCTCTTGAAACTGGGAATGAGGATGGTCTGGCTCATCTCGTTGAGGGTCAGCGACTCGTAGTCGATCAGGAACACCCGGTCCTGCAACTGGAAGGCCGCGCCGAGATAGCGGCAACGCGCCCACTCCTCCGCCTGCACGTCGGTACTGCTGGTGCGCTCCTGGCGTTCCTGGCGCTCGAAGAGGAACACGCCGTCCTCCTCGTAGAGATGCACCAGGGAGAGCAGGATGCTGCCTGGCACCGACATGCAGTTGGCATATTCGAAGTAGTAGCCGCAGTAGCGGCCCAGGTCGCCGGCCTCGGCGCGCAGCGGTTGCAGCAGCCGCAACAGCGGGTCGTTGCTGGGCTGGCGCGGCTGGGCGCTGGTGCGGGCGCCGATCAGGCGGGCGAACTGCTCGGGCGGCAAGCCCAGCTCGTAGTCCTCGACGCCGAAGAAGTCGCCGATCCGCTTGCGGTTGTACGGCGTCGGCTGGCTCTGGCCGCTGAGGTACTTGTTGAACTGTGCGCGATTGATCGCCAATTGCCGGCAAACCTCGGAAATCGAGCGGTAATGGCTGCAAAGCAGCTTGAGATTGGCGCCCAGGTGCTCGGACATCGATGGCTCCAAAACTGATGCTATGGACGCGATTCTAGCATCAGGTCGCATCAAGCAGGAGCAACCCGCGAAATTGTAACCAGGTGCGTCATGGCCAACCATGCGCCGCGCACCAAGGCGCTGCCGCAGCGCACGCCGGTACCAGAATAAGAACCGAGGTAGACCTCCATGCTTGAAATGCTCAACGATTTCCTTTCCGGAAAAGTCCTCATCGTCCTGATCGTCGGCCTGGGTGCCTACTTCACGATCCGTTCGCGTTTCGTCCAGTTCCGCCACTTCGGCCACATGTTCGGCGTATTCAGGGAATCGCTGCGCGGCCAGGCCGGCCAGCTCAGTTCCTTCCAGGCCCTGATGCTGAGCCTCGCCGGCCGGGTCGGCGCCGGCAACATCGCCGGGGTCGGCATCGCCGTGACCCTCGGCGGTCCGGGGGCGGTGTTCTGGATGTGGGTCACCGCGCTGGTCGGCATGTCCAGCAGCTTCTTCGAATGCACCCTGGCCCAGGTCTACAAGCGCAGCGACGGCGACGGCCTGTATCGCGGCGGCCCGTCCTACTACATCCAGCACGGCCTGAAGCTGCGCTCGATGGCGGTGGTCTTCGCGGTACTCCTGCTGGTGACCTACGGCTTCGCCTTCAACGGCCTGCAGTCCTACACCGTCACCCATTCGCTGCAGAACGCCTTCGGCTTCGCCCCGCAGCACACCGGGATCGCCCTGGCGGTGCTGCTCGGCGTGGTCTTCATCGGCGGCATCAAGCGCATCGCCGCGGTCTCCGACCTGCTGGTGCCGATCAAGACCCTGGCCTACATCGGCGTCACCCTGTACGTCATCGCCAGCCAGATCGAGCACGTCCCGGCAATGCTGGAAACCATCGTCAAGAGCGCCTTCGGCCTAGACCCGGCGTTCGGCGGCCTGCTCGGCAGCGCCATCGTGATGGGCGTCAAGCGTGGCGTCTTCGCCAACGAGGCCGGCCTGGGCAGCGCGCCGAACGTCGCCGCGGTCGCCGCCGTGCGCCATCCGGCGGCACAGGGCGTGGTCCAGGCCTTCAGCGTGTTCCTCGACACCTTCGTGATCTGCACCTGCACCGCCCTGCTGATCCTGCTCTCGGGCTTCTACACCCCGGGCTTCGAAGGCGACGGCATCGTCCTCACCCAGAACTCCCTGGCCGCGGTGGTCGGCGACTGGGGCCGGGTGTTCGTCAGCGTGGCCCTGTCGCTGTTCGTCTTCACCTGCATCCTCTACAACTTCTACCTGGGCGAGAACAGCCTACAGTTCCTCAGCCGCAACCGCCTGGTGCTGATCGGCTACCGCGCGCTGGTGCTGGCCCTGGTGGTCTGGGGCTCGGTGCAGGACCTGTCCACCGTGTTCGCCTTCGCCGACATCACCATGACCTGCCTGGCCTTCGTCAACCTGATGGCCCTGGCCCTGCTGTTCAAGGTCGGCCTGCGGGTGATGCGCGACTATGACGTGCAGCGCCGCGCCGGGATCAAGCAACCGGTGTTCGACTCGGCGCAGTTCGCCGACCTCGACCTGGACCGCGAAGCCTGGCCCGCCGGCCAGCGCGCCGAGCCCCCGGCGCAGGCGGACGCCGAGCCGCTGCCGAGCGGCAATCGCTGAGTCTCGCGCA
>NZ_JBQENS010000034.1:31607-73318 GCF_052044465.1 Pseudomonas sp. 22490
CGCCACAATGGTGTCCCCTCTTCGCACGTCCGGCGCGAAAAGGCCCGACACAAGGATTACGGATGCTCCCAGTCAAGAACCTCTTCGTGCTCTACACCGGCGGCACCATCGGCATGCTGCAGACCCCTCAGGGACTGGCTCCGGCCGGTGGCTTCGAAGCGCGCATGCGCGACCACCTGCAAAGCCTCGGCGACGCCCCGGACCTGCGCTGGCGCTTCGCCGAACTGCAACCGCCGCTGGACAGCGCCAACATGACCCAGGGCAACTGGCTGGCGATGCGCGACGCCATCGTCGCCGCGCTCGACGCCGGCCACGACGGCGTGCTGCTCCTGCACGGCACCGACACCCTGGCCTACAGCGCCGCGGCGCTGTCCTTCCTGCTCCTCGACCTGCCGATCCCGGTGCTGCTGACCGGCTCCATGCTGCCGGCCGGCGCGCCGGGCAGCGATGCCTGGGACAACCTGGTCGGCGCCCTGCGCGTCCTCCAGGAGGGCCACGCGCGCGGCGTACAGGTCTATTTCAACGATGCCCTGCTGCACGGCGCGCGAGTCAGCAAGCTGCGCAGCGACGCGTTCGACGCCTTCGCCGAACTGCCGCGACCGCGCCACGCCGAGCATGCGCCGGTGCCTGCGGCGCTCGGCTACCGCCAGCCGCGCCGGGAAGTGAACCTCGCCGTGCTGCCGCTCTATCCAGGGCTGCGCGCCGCGCACCTGCGCGGGCTGCTCGACAGCGGCGTGGAAGCGCTGCTGCTGGAATGCTATGGCAGCGGCACCGGCCCGTCCGACGACGAGGAGCTGCTGGCGCTGCTGCGCGAAGCCCACGCCCGCGGCGTGCTGCTCGCCGCGGTCAGCCAGTGCGCCTACGGCCAGGTCGAGTTCGGCGTCTACGCCGCCGGCAGCCGCCTGCGCGACGCCGGCCTGCTCTCGGCTGGCGGAATGACCCGCGAGGCGGCCCTGGGCAAGCTCTTCGGCCTGCTCGGCGCCGGCCTCGGACGCGACGAAGCGCAACGCTGGTTCGCCCTCGACCTGTGCGGCGAGAACGCCGACTGACCGCCCTGCGGCCGCCCGCCGGCGGCCGCTTCCTTCAGCCCTCCCCGCGATACGCGACAACGCCGGCGGCCCGCCCGTGCCCGGCGCCCATCGTCAAGCTTCAGCGAACAGTGTTTCCGGCCTTCCCCGGTTTATCCCCCGGCGGCGAGTCCACAGGATGTCGCCTTCCGCTGCCGGCCCCGCCGGCATCCGCCCACAAGGAGGAAACACCTGCATGTACGCCATCGCCGAAGACACCCTTCCCGCACGCGTATTGAAAGAACTGTTGCTCTATCGCCGCCGTTACCCCGAGCATCGCCAGAGCGCCAGCGAAGCGGACGAGATCCGCCGCATCGAACAGGTCCAGTTGCCGCGCATCGCCGCCTTCATCGAAGCCGGCGAGCCCATCGAATTCGTCCTGCCGGCGTTTCCGGCCAAGTCGCCGAACCCCGGCAAGGTCCTCGACAGCCGTCCGGACATGGCCGAGCGCCTGTCGCTGTCGTTCCTCAACCACCTGTGCCAGCGCATCCAGCTGTTCTATGCACCGGGCGCGAAGATCACCGTCTGCTCCGACGGCCGGGTGTTCGGCGACCTGGTGAGGATCGGCGATGCGCACATCAGCGCCTACCAGGATGCCTTGCGCCTGATGATCGAGGAGATCGGCGCCACCCATATCGGCGTGTTCAACCTGGAGGACGTACGCGCCTTCGAGGCCCAGCGTGACAACCACGAGCAGCTCCGCCAGTTGCTGATCGACGGCTACGCCGAGCCGCTGGAAAGCATCCGCGAGACCCTGCTGGCCAGCGAAGAAGGCCTGCTGCTGTACCGCGCCATCACCCGTTTCCTCTACGAGGACGGCCTGACCCCCGACTACCAGGGTTCGAAGACTGCCCTGCAACGCGACGCCAAGGAGCGCGCCTACGGGGTGATCCAGCGCAGCTGGGCCTGGGGCGCGCTGCTGGCCGACCAGTTCCCCCGCGCGATCCGCCTGTCCATCCATCCGCAGCCGGCGGACAGTCTGAAGTTCGGCATCCACATGATGCCGACCCGCGACGACTGGCTGACGCCCTGGCACGGCGTGGCGGTGAACACCGAGGACCGCTTCGTGCTGATGAAGCGCAGCGAGGTGCTGGAACTCGGCGGCGAGCTGGTGCAGATCAACGGCCAGCCCAGTCACTACCGCCTGCCGGCCAGGGCCGCCCGGCGCGCCGCCGTGGCCTGAGCCCGAGGAGCCAGACGATGAACGCCTATCTCAGCGATCAACCGGTACGTCTCTCGCCGCTGCGCGACGAACAGGGCAACCAGCCGCGCTTCGGCCTGCTGCTGGAGCCCGGCCGCCCCGGCATGCACGTCGGCGAGCTGCCGGCGCAGTGGCTCAAGGGCCTGGCTCGCAGCCACCACCTGCTGCTCCTGCGCGGCTTCGCCGCCTTCGCCGACGCCGAGAGCCTGACCCGCTACTGCCACGACTTCGGCGAAGTCATGCTGTGGCCGTTCGGCGCGGTGCTCGAGCTGGTGGAACAGGAAGGCGCCGAGGACCACATCTTCGCCAACAACTACGTGCCGCTGCACTGGGACGGCATGTACCTGGAGACGGTCCCGGAATTCCAGGTGTTCCACTGTGTCGACGCGCCCGGCGACAGCGACGGCGGCCGCACCACCTTCAGCTCGACCCCGGCGGCGCTGCAACTGGCCGACAGTAGCGAGCTGGAACTCTGGCGCCGCGCCAGCGGCCGGTACCAGCGCAGCGCGGCGCACTACAGCAGCCGCTCGGCGGCGCCGATAGTCGAGCGCCACCCGCGCCGCGAATTCCCCATCCTGCGTTTCTGCGAACCGCCGGTCGAGGGCGACGCCAGCTTCATCAACCCCTCCGAGTTCCACTACGACGGCATCGCCCCGGAACAGCGCGGCGAACTGCTCGACAGCCTGCGCCGCTGCCTGTACCACCCACAGGCGCACTACGCCCACCGCTGGCGCAGCGACGACCTGGTGATCGCCGACAACCTGACCCTGTTGCACGGTCGCGAGGCCTTCGCCCACCGCGCGCCGCGCCACCTGCGGCGGGTGCATATCCACGCCGAGCCGGCGCTGCGCAACCCGCACCTGCAGCGCGACTGACCGCCCCGCCGGCCGTGCGCGCCACGGCCGGCGTCCCGACAAGGAACCAGCATGAGCCATTCCGTCCCCAACGCGCTGATGACCGGCGCCGACTATCTCGACAGCCTGCGCGACGGTCGCCAGGTCTACCTCAACGGCGAACGGGTCGCCGACGTCACCCGGCACAGGGCGTTCCGCAACGCCTGCCGCAGCATCGCCGGGCTCTACGACGGCCTCCACGGCGAGCAGCGCGACGTCCTCACCCGGGTCGATGCCCAGGGCCGCCGCAGCCACCGCTTCTTCACCCCCGCGCAGAACGCCGAGGACCTGCTCGGCGCGCGCGAGGCGATCGGCTGCTGGTCGCGCATGACCTACGGCTTCATGGGGCGTACCCCGGACTACAAGGCGGCGTTCATGTCCGGGCTGGAGGCCGGCGCCGGCTTCTACGGCGACTACCGGCAGAACGCCTGCGCCTGGCACCGCGCCTTCGCCGACCGCGGGCTGTTCCTCAACCACGCGATCATCAATCCGCCGCTGGACCGCAGCAAGGCGATCCACGAGATGCGCGACGTGTTCGTCCACGTCGAACGCGAGACCGACCAGGGTATCGTCGTCAGCGGGGCGAAGATGCTCGCCACCGGCAGCGCCATCACCAACGCCACCTTCGTCGCCCCGGTCGCCTCGGCGCAGATGGAAGCCGGCAAGGCCGAGGACTTCGCCCTGGTGTTCTTCGCCCGCATGGACAACCCCGGCCTGCGCCTGATGTGCCGGCCATCCTACGAGGAGCGCGCGAGCAGTCCCTTCGACTATCCGCTGTCCAGCCGCTTCGACGAGAACGACAGCGTGCTGCTGTTCGACAAGGCGCTGATTCCCTGGGAGGACGTCCTGGTCTACCGCGACCTGCGCCGCGCCACCGGCTTCTATGCCGAGTCGGGCTTCGCCAACCTGTACAACTTCCAGTCCGGCATCCGCCTCGGGGTGAAGCTGGAGCTGATGATCGGCCTGCTTTCCCTCGGCGTGCGCGCCAATGGCACCCAGGGCTTCCGCGGGATACAGGCTGCCCTCGGCGAGCTGATCGCCCTGCAGCACCTGCTGCAGGCGCTGACCACCGCCATGGCCCGCGACCCGGAGCGCAACGCCGCCGGGTCGGCGGTGCCGCGCCTGGAGTACGCCAATGCCCTGCGCATCCAGGTGCCGCAGATCTGGAAGCGGGTCCGCGAGCTGCTGGAAAGCGCCCTCGGCGGCGCCCCGCTGGTCACCGTCTCGGGCGCCGCCGACCTGCGCGACGGCGAGGCGCGGCGGCTGGTGGACAGCTACTACCGCGGTGCCGAGCTGGAGCCGGAGCAGCGCCTGAAGCTGTTCAAGCTGATCTGGGACGCCACCGGCAGCGAGTTCGGCGCGCGCCACGCGGTCTATGAGAGCCATTATTCCGGCAATGCCGAGCAGATCCGCCTCGACTCGCTGGCCTGGGCCAGCCGTCGCGGGCACCTGGCCTACTGCGAGGCGATGGTCCAGCGCTGCATGGCCGACTACGACATCCACGGCTGGCTGCGGGGGCCCTGGCGGCATGACTGAGCGCAAACGCTGGCTGGCCGGCTGCCTCTCGGCCCTGCTTTCCCTGCCGCTGGCCGCCGCCGTGCCGGGCCCGGACGCGCCCGCCGACCTGGCGCGCGGCAAGGCGATGGCGCAGAAAATGTGCTCGCGCTGCCACGACGACGACGGCAACGGCGGGCCGCGGCCGAACCGCAGCTACCCGAAGCTCGCCGGGCTCGACCGGGAATACCTGTACAAGCAGATCTACGACCTCAAGACCCAGCGCCGGCGCAACCCGGCCACCAACGGCCGCGGCGAGGAGCTGAGCGCGGCGGACGTGGTCAACGTCTCCGCCTGGTTCGCCGCCCAGCGCATGAGTGCCGGCGAGCAGACCCTGGCCGACCCGAGGCAACGCGAACGCGGCCGCCAGCTCTTCGAGAACGGCCTGGCGCAGCGCGGCGTACCGCCCTGCGTCACCTGCCACGGGCCCGCCGCCCAGGGCCTGGCGGCGCTGAAGGCGCCGCGCCTGGCCGGGCAATGGGCGGAATACCTGGCAACCCAGTTGCACGGCTTCCGCGACGGCAAGCGCGGCAACAGCGCGACCATGCGCGCGGTCGCCGGCGGCCTGGAGGATAGCGACATCCAGGCGCTCGCCGGCTACCTGGGCAGCCTGGGGCCGTAGGGCGAATAACCGCTCGCGGTTATCCGCCGCCTATCCATGACGTCGGCGGCGGATAACGCCTGTGGCGTTATTCGCCCTACGCCAGTTGAAATGGCTTGCGACCGAGATGCTGCCGAAGCCCGATCCGTAGGGCGAATAACCGCTCGCGGTTATCCGCCGCCTATCCGTGACGTCGGCGGCGGATAACGCCTGTGGCGTTATTCGCCCTACAGCCCCCCCAGCACGGATGCCCGGCCTCATTCGCCCTGCGCCAGGCGGAACGGCTCGCGACCGAGATGCTCGCGCAGCGACTCGATGAACGCCCTGACCCGCACCGGCATGTAGCGCGCCGAGGGGTACAGGGCATAGATGCCGCCCTGCGGCAGGCGCCAACCGGGCAGCAGCCGGACCAGCCGTCCGCGGGCGATCTCGCGGGCTACCAGGAAGCTTGGCAGCACGCTGACGCCGGCACCGTCGAGCACCAGGCGGTACACCGCCAGGGTGTTGTTCGCCAGCAGGCGCCCTCGGGTCTGTACCGTGGCACGCTCGCGCTGGCGTTCGAAGGTCCAGGTCCAGGGCGTGCTCAGGCGGGTATGGCCGATCCATTCGCAACGCGCCAGGTCGTGCGGCTGGAGCACCGGCGGCAGGCCGGCGAGGTATCCCGGCGTCGCCACGGCAACCTGCTGGAAGTCGCACAGCTTGCTGGCATGCAGGCCGGAGTCGCGCGGCCAGCCGATACGTACCGCGAGATCGATGCGCTGGCCGACCAGATCGCTGAACTGGTCATCGGCCAGCATTTCCACCTGGACCTTGGGAAACTGCCGGATGAACGCCGCGGAAACGCTGCTGATGTGCCATTTGACGAAGTCCTGCGGCGCGGTGATGCGCAACCGGCCACTGGGCTCGCCCTGCAGGTCGCGCACATCGGAGAGCGCGCCGTCCAGCTCGCCGAGCATGCGCTGGGCCACGCCGAACAGCAGTTCGCCGCGATCGGTAAGGGTCATGCGACGGGTGGTACGGGTCAGCAACTGGATCCCGAGGTCGGCCTCCAGGCGTCGCAACTGCTCGCTGAGTAGCGATTTCGACAAGCCCAGGGCCTCCGCCGCGGCGGTGAAGCTGTTGTGTTCGGCGACGGCGACGAAGGCATACAAGTGATTCAGGTTCAGATGATTCAATCGCTCCAGGGCGGCGCTCATCCTGTCATTCCTTAGCCGGGAAGTGGGTCCGGACGGGTCTTGTCGAAAAATCCTGCTGCGACGGAACGGCGGCATTCGACAGGACCCGCAACGATCGGTGAGCGTGATGACGCGACCGGGCGGTCAGGTCGTCGATAAAGACCGCCAGGCGCGCATAAGTTTCAGCGCGCCACCTTCGTTTTCCGATAAATGAGAACTGCTTCAGACGGTCGGCCGGGTGCTTTTCATGTCAGCGAAGCTCGCCTGATTGATCGCTTTCTACCGACAAAACCTTCTTAAAGTAGTTTCTCAAGTATTGGACAAACTTCCTTTTTATTTATGGAGATATGGCACATTCATTCCATTCGACATTAATAATTGCAAACCATCATTCGAAACGATTATTCGGTTTTCATGAACAACGTCCTGGCCTCATGCCTGGCTCGGCCCCGGTAGGCGTTTTTTTCCCGTTGACGGGCATCGGCCTTCTGGTATTTTCTGAAACCGGTTTCAACTCCTGGCATCCGCTGGCGAAGACCAGCCGGACACACCAATAAGAACAGCACCAAGAGGTACCAGGTCCGTGAATGGTTCAGTACTGCCCAGCCGTGGCCGCGTCACCATCAACCAGGTGGCCGAGGCCGCCGGCGTCTCCAAGGCCAGCGTGTCGCGCTATATCGGCGGCGACCGCCAGTTGCTCGCCGATGCCACCGCCCGGCGCATCGAGCGCGCCATCGACCAGCTCGACTACCGCCCCAACCAGATGGCCCGAGGCCTCAAGCGCGGGCGCACACGGCTGATCGGAATGCTGGTGGCGGACATCCTCAACCCCTACTCCGTGGCCGTCATGCATGGCGTGGAAACCGCCTGCCGCGAACACGGCTACAGCCTGGTGGTGTGCAATACCGACCGCGACGACGAGCAGGAGCGTCATCACCTGGCCGCCCTGCAGTCCTACAACGTCGAAGGACTGATCGTGAACACCCTCGGCCACCATCCCGGCGAATTGCGCGCCCTGCACCGCGAACTGCCGATGGTGCTGGTGGACCGCCAGTTGGCCGAGCTGGATACCGACCTGGTCGGCCTGGACAACGCCGACGCCGTCGAACAGGCCCTCGACCACCTGCAGCACCGCGGCTTCCGCGACATCCTGCTGGTCACCGAACCGCTCGACGGCACCAGCTCGCGGATCGAGCGGGTCCAGGCCTTCAATGCCTCCATCGGCCGGCGACCGGCGCTCAAGGGCCAGGTCCTGCAAACCGACGACTTCTTCCGCGACGGCCTGCGCGCCTTCCTTTCGGCCAGCGGCCCCGGGCCGAAGGCGCTGTTCACCTGCAACGGCGTCGCCACCCTCTGCGCCACCCGCCAACTGCGCGACCTCGGCTGCCGGCTGTTCGATGAGGTCGGCCTGCTGGCCCTGGACGAACTCGACTGGTACCCACTGGTGGGCAGCGGCATCACCGCCCTCGCCCAACCCACCGACGAAATCGGCCGCACCGCCTTCGAGCGCCTCCTGGCGCGACTCGAAGGCGACCGCGAGCCGGCGCGCCGGGTGACCTTCCCGGCGCAACTGATCGTTCGCGGCTCGACCCATCCACGCGGCTAGCGGCCCGCCGCCGGCGCGTTGCCGGCGGCTTTCGCACGGCTTGAAATGAAACCGGTTTCAGAGGATCGCCAATGTCCCTTCACCCCGTCTCCATCAGTCTTTCCAGCTATGGCGCGGACCTCGTTCGCAGTCGCGGCCAGGCCAGCTTCCTGCCCTTGCTGGCGATGGCCGGCGCGCAGCGCGTGGAACTGCGCGAGGAACTCTTCGCCGGCCCGCCGGATACCGAGGCGCTGACCGCCGCCATCCAGTTGCAGGGGCTGGAGTGCGTATTCTCCTCACCCCTCGAGCTGTGGCGCGAAGACGGCCAGTTGAACCCCGAGCTGGAGCCGACCCTGCGCCGCGCCGAAGCTTGCGGAGCCGGATGGCTCAAGGTCTCGCTCGGCCTTCTGCCGGAACAGCCCGATCTCGCCGCCCTCGGCCGGCGCCTGGCGCGCCACGGCTTGCAACTGCTGGTGGAGAACGACCAGACGCCCCAGGGCGGCCGGATCGAGGTGCTGGAACGCTTCTTCCGCCTCGCCGAACGCCAGCAGCTGGACCTGGCGATGACCTTCGACATCGGCAACTGGCGCTGGCAGGAGCAGGCGGCCGACGAAGCCGCCCTGCGCCTTGGCCGCTATGTCGGCTACGTGCACTGCAAGGCGGTGATCCGCAACCGCGACGGCAAGCTGGTCGCGGTGCCGCCGTCGGCCGCCGACCTGCAGTACTGGCAGCGCCTGCTGCAGCATTTCCCGGAAGGCGTGGCGCGGGCCATCGAATACCCGCTGCAGGGCGACGACCTGCTCAGTCTCAGCCGCCGGCACATCGCCGCCCTCGCCCGCCTCGGCCAGCCCCAGGAGGAACGCCAGCATGGCTGACTTCGAGATCCTCTGCTTCGGCGAGACCATGGCCATGTTCGTCGCCGAACAGCCCGGCGAACTGGACCGGGTCGAGCAGTTCGGCAAGCGCATCGCCGGCGCCGACAGCAACGTCGCCATCGGCCTCGCCCGCCTCGGCTTCACGGTGGCCTGGCTGAGCCGGGTCGGCGACGACTCGCTCGGCCGCTTCGTACTCGACAGCCTGACCCGCGAGGGCCTCGACTGCCGCTTCGTCGAGGTCGACGCGCAAGCGCCCACCGGGTTCCAGATGAAGTCCCGCGAGGTCGATGGTGCCGACCCGCGGGTCGAGTACTTCCGCCGCGGCTCGGCGGCCAGCCGGCTGGGCCTCGCCCATATCCGCGAAGAAATGCTCGGCGCCCGCCACCTGCACGCCACCGGCATTCCGCCGGCACTCTCGGCGAGTGCCTGCGAACTGTCCCACGAACTGATGCGGCGCATGCGCGGCAAGGGCGCCAGCCTGTCCTTCGACCCCAACCTGCGGCCCTCGCTGTGGCCCAGCGAGCGCCGCATGATCGCCGAGATCAACGCCCTCGCCGCGCATGCCCACTGGGTCCTGCCGGGCCTGGAGGAAGGCCGCCTGCTCAGCGGCTGGCAGGAACCCGCGGATATCGCCGCGTTCTACCTGAACATGGGCGTCGACGCGGTGGCGATCAAGCTCGGCCCGAGCGGCGCCTACTATCGCGATGCCCACGGCGAAGGGCTGGTCCCCGGCGTGCCGGTGGCGACCGTGGTGGACACCGTGGGCGCCGGCGACGGCTTCGCGGTCGGGGTGGTCAGCGCGCTGCTGGAAGGCCTGCCGCTGCCCGACGCGGTGGCGCGCGGCAACTGGATCGGCAGCCGCGCGGTACAGGTCCGCGGCGACATGGAGGGGCTGCCGAAACGCAGCCAACTGCTCGACCGCGAGCGCCGCAGGAGCGCCTGAACCCGCCGCCCACGCGGCACCTGTTGCGACAAGAACAAGACAAGCTCAGGAGATACCCGACCATGACCATGCCTCGCCTCGCCAGCAGCCGCTGGTGGTACATCATGCCGATCGTTTTCGTCACCTACAGCCTGGCCTACCTGGACCGCGCCAACTACGGCTTCGCCGCCGCCTCCGGGATGGCCGACGACCTGCGGATCACTCCCGGGCTGTCCTCGCTGCTGGGCGCGCTGTTCTTCCTCGGTTACTTCTTCTTCCAGGTGCCGGGAGCGATCTACGCGGAAAAGCGCAGCGTCAAGAAGCTGATCTTCGTCAGCCTGATCCTCTGGGGCGGACTGGCCACCCTGACCGGGATGGTCGCCAACGTCTATCTGCTGATCGGCATCCGCTTCCTCCTCGGCGTGGTCGAGGCGGCGGTGATGCCAGCGATGCTGGTCTACCTCTGCCACTGGTTCACCCGCGCCGAGCGCTCGCGGGCGAACACCTTCCTGATCCTCGGCAACCCGGTGACCATCCTCTGGATGTCGGTGGTCTCCGGCTACCTGGTGGAGCATTTCAGCTGGCGCTGGATGTTCATCATCGAAGGCCTGCCGGCGGTGATCTGGGCCTTCATCTGGTGGCGCCTGGTGGATGACCGCCCGCGCCAGGCCGCCTGGCTGAGCGGCTCGGAAAAACGCGACCTGGAAGACGCCCTGGCCGCCGAGCAGCAGGGCATCAAGCCAGTGAAGAACTACCGCGAGGCGTTCCGTTCGCCAAAGGTCATCGTCCTCTCGCTGCAGTATTTCTGCTGGAGCATCGGTGTCTATGGCTTCGTCCTCTGGCTGCCGTCGATCCTCAAGCACGGCGCCAACATCGACATCATAGAAGCCGGCTGGCTGTCGGCGCTGCCCTACCTGGCGGCGGTGATCGCCATGCTCGGGGTGTCCTGGGCCTCGGACCGGTTGCAGAAACGCAAGCGTTTCGTCTGGCCGCCGCTGCTCATCGCGTCCATCGCCTTCTACGGTTCCTACGCCCTCGGCAGCGAGCACTTCTGGCTGTCCTACGCCCTGCTGGTGCTGGCCGGGGCCTGCATGTACGCGCCCTACGGACCGTTCTTCGCCATCGTCCCGGAAGTCCTCCCGGCCAACGTCGCCGGCGGCGCCATGGCGCTGATCAACAGCATGGGCGCGCTGGGCTCGTTCTCCGGCTCCTGGCTGGTCGGCTACCTGAACGGCATCACCGGCGGGCCCGGGGCTTCCTATCTGTTCATGAGCGGAGCGCTGCTGCTGTCGGTGCTGCTCACCGTGTTCCTCAACCCGCACGCCGACAAGCGCGAGCCCGATGCCGCTCGCGCGCACGCCTCGCGGCGGGCGGCGCCGGCCCACCCCTGACCGACTCCGGAGCATCCGATGAAGAAAGTGGTTCTCTACAAACGTCTCTCCGCGCCCCTGATGGAACGCCTGCGCGAACGGGTCGAGGTGCTCCTGGTCGAGGAGCCCGGCCGCGACGGCCTGGCCCGCCTGCGCGACGCCCTGCCCGAGGCCCACGGCCTGCTCGGCGCCAGCCTGCGCCTGGACGCCGGACTGCTCGACCTGGCACCGCGACTGGAAGCCATCGCCAGCGTCTCGGTGGGCGTCGACAACTATGACATCGACTACCTCGACCGCCGCGGCATCCTCCTCAGCAATACCCCCGACGTGCTCACCGAGACCACCGCCGACACCGGCTTCGCGCTGATCCTGGCGACAGCCCGGCGGGTAGTGGAACTGGCCGGCTGGGTGCGCGCCGGGGAATGGAAGAAGAGCGTCGGCGCCGCCCAGTTCGGTACCGACGTGCATGGCAAGACCCTCGGTATCGTCGGCATGGGCCGCATCGGCGAGGCCCTGGCCCGGCGCGGGCACCACGGCTTCGGCATGCGCGTGCTGTACCACAGCCATAGCCCGAAGCCCCACGTCGAAGAACGCTACGCAGCGAGCTACCGCCCCCTCGACGCGCTGCTCGAGGAATCCGACTTCGTCTGCCTGACCCTGCCGCTGACCGCCGCCACCGAAGGCCTGATCGGTGCCGAGCAGTTCGCCCGGATGCGCCCGCAGGCGATCTTCATCAACATCTCCCGTGGCCGGGTGGTCGACGAGGCGGCCCTGATCGAGGCCCTGGCCCAGCGGCGGATCCGCGCCGCCGGCCTCGACGTGTTCGAGCGCGAGCCGCTGTCTCCCGACTCGCCGCTGCTGCGCCTGCCGAACGTGGTGGCCACTCCGCACATCGGCTCGGCCACCGAGGAAACCCGCGAAGCCATGGCCCGCTGCGCGGTAGACAACCTGCTGGCCGCCCTCGCCGGCGAGCGGCCGCTGAACCTGGTCAATCCTTCGGCCTGGGCGCGACGGCGAGGCGCCTGAAGGCCGCGCCGGGCCGACGCCCGGCGCGCCGTTCTGCTTCACTTGCCGGTATTGGCCTGCCTGAATCCTTGCTGAAACGTTTTTTCAACGTGACACATGAACTTATAATTAGCCTGCTAATCATTATCAGAAAGACGAAACCGTGATGATCCAGAGAGGACCCCACCATGCCCGATGACAAGGCCGTCAACGGCCGCCGCGACTTCCTGCGCAAGACCCTGACCGTGATCCCGGCGGTGACCCTGGCCGGCTATGGCGTCGGCCATGCCATGCAGACGCCCGCCGCCGAGCAGGACAAACCCCGCGAACGCTACCAGCCTCGCTTCTTCACCAACACCGAATGGGCTTTCGTCAACACCGCGGTGGCGCGACTGATCCCCAGCGACGACAACGGCCCCGGCGCCATCGAGGCCGGGGTGCCGGAGTTCATCGACCGACAGATGGAAACCCCCTACGGGCACGGCGCACTCTGGTACATGCAGGGGCCGTTCGTCACCGACGCCGCGCCGGAGTTCGGCCATCAGTTGAAGCTGGTGCCACGCGACATCTACCGGGTCGGCATCGCCGCCCTGGAACGCTGGAGCAAGGCCAACCAGGGCAAGCCGTTCGCCGAGCTGGAGCCGTCGGCGCAGGACGACATCCTGCAACGCCTGGAAGCCGGCCAGATCGACCTGCAGGACCTGCCGGCCAAGCTGCTCTTCGGCCAGTTGCTGCAAAACACCCACGAAGGCTTCTTCTCCGATCCGCAGCACGGCGGCAATCGCGGCCTGGTGGGCTGGAAGCTGGTCGGTTTCCCCGGCGCCCGCGCCGACTTCATGGACTGGGCCGACCGCGGCGAGAAGTATCCCTTCCCGCCGGTGGCGATTTCCGGCGAGAGGGGTTGAACATGGCGACGACACTCAAACCGGTGGACGCGGTGGTGGTCGGCTTCGGCTGGACCGGAGCGATCCTGGCCAAGGAGCTGACCGAGGCCGGGCTCAACGTGGTGGCGCTGGAGCGCGGCGAGAACCGCGATACCTATCCCGACGGCGCCTACCCGAACACCCTCGACGAGCTGACCTACAACACACGCGGCAAGCTGTTCCAGAATCTCTCCAAGAGCACCGTGAGCATCCGCCACGGGATCAACGACACCGCGCTGCCCTACCGTCAGCTCTCCGCCTTCCTTCCCGGCGACGGCGTCGGTGGCGCCGGCCTGCACTGGTCCGGCGTGCATTTCCGGATCATGCCCGAGGAACTGCGCCTGCGCAGCCATTACGAGGAACGCTACGGCAAGAAATTCATCCCCGAAGGCATGACCATCCAGGACTACGGGGTCAGCTACGAAGAGCTGGAGCCGCACTTCGATTTCGCCGAGAAGGTCTTCGGCACCTCCGGCACCGCGCATACGGTCAAGGGCCAGGTGGTCGGCAAGGGCAATCCGTTCGCCGCCGACCGCTCGGACGACTTCCCGCTGCCGGCGCTGCGCCAGGTGTACTCCGCGCAACTGTTCCGCAAGGCCGCCGAGGAACTCGGCCTGCACCCCTACGACCTGCCGGCGGCCAACGCTTCGGGGCCCTGGACCAACCCCTACGGGGTGCAGATGGGGCCGTGCAACTTCTGCGGCTTCTGCAGCGGCTACGCCTGCTACATGTATTCCAAGGCCTCGCCGAACCTGAACATCCTGCCGGCGCTGCGCCAGACCCCGCTGTTCGAACTGCGCGCCAACTGCAACGTGCTCAAGGTCAACCTCGACAGCGACGGCAGGCAGGCCACCGGCGTGACCTACGTCGACGCCCAGGGGCGCGAGATCGTGCAGCCGGCGAAGCTGGTGATCATCAGCGCCTTCCAGTTCCACAACGTGCGCCTGCTGCTGCTCTCCGGCATCGGCAAGCCCTACGACCCGCGCACCGGCGAGGGCGTGGTGGGAAAGAACTTCGCCTACCAGAACATGGCCACCATCAAGGCGTTCTTCGACAAGGACGTGCATACCAACCCCTTCGTCGGCACCGGCGGTGGCGGCGTGGCGGTGGACGACTTCAACGCCGACAACTTCGACCACGGACCGCTGGGCTTCGTCGGCGGCTCGCCGATGTGGGTCAACCAGGCCGGCTCCAAGCCGATCGGCGGCCTCGCCGTGCCGCCCGGCACGCCGAGCTGGGGCAGCGGCTGGAAACAGGCGGTCAAGGACGCCTACACGCACACCGTGTCGATGGACGCCCACGGCAGCAACATGACCTACCGCGACAACTACCTCGACCTCGACCCGACCTACAAGGACGCCTACGGCCAGCCACTGCTGCGCATGACCTTCGACTGGAAGGACAACGAGATCCGCATGAGCCGCTACGTCACCGAGCACATGCGCAAGATCGCCGAAGCGATGAACCCGAAGGCCATCTCGGTGAGCGTCAAGAACTTCGGCGACCACTTCAATACACGGGTCTACCAGACCACCCACCTGCTCGGCGGGGCGATCATGGGCAGCGATCCGAAGACCAGCGTGCTCAACCGCTACCTGCAGAGCTGGGACGTGCACAACGTCTTCGTCATGGGCGCCTCGGCCTTCCCCCAGGGCACCGGCTACAACCCCACTGGGCTGGTGGCGGCGCTGGCCTACTGGTCGGCCAAGGCGATCCGCGAGCAATACCTGAAGAACCCCGGTCCGCTGGTGCAGGCATGAGGAGCGCAACGATGAAACCGACAGCCTTCCTCGCCCTCTCCGCCCTCGCCTGCGGCATCGCCCAGGCCGCCGCAGCGCCGGACCCGGCCCTGGTCAGGCAGGGTGAATACCTGGCCCGCGCCGGCGATTGCGTGGCCTGCCACACCGCCAGGGACGGCAAGCCGTTCGCCGGGGGCCTGCCGATGGAAACGCCGATCGGCGCGGTGTACTCGACCAACATCACCCCGGACCGCAAGACCGGCATCGGCGACTACAGCTTCGAGGACTTCGACCGTGCCGTGCGCCACGGCGTGGCCAGGTCCGGCGACACGCTCTACCCGGCGATGCCCTACCCGTCCTACGCGCGAGTCAGCGAAGCGGACATGCGCGCCCTCTACGCCTACTTCATGCATGGCGTGGAGCCGGTGGAGCAGCCCAACAAGGCCAGCGACATCCCTTGGCCGCTGTCGATGCGCTGGCCGCTGGCATTCTGGCGCTGGACCTTCGCTCCCGAGGTGAAGGACTTCCAGGCCGCCGCCGGGCAGGACCCGGTGCTGGCGCGCGGCGCCTACCTGGTCGAAGGCCTTGGCCACTGTGGCGCCTGCCATACCCCGCGTGGGCTGGGCATGCAGGAGAAGGCCCTGGCGGCGAGCGATGGCGCGGCCTACCTGTCCGGCAGCGCGCCGCTGGAGAACTGGATCGCCAAGAGCCTGCGCGGCGACCACCGGACCGGACTGGGCAGCTGGAGCGAAGCCGACCTGGTCAGCTTCCTGCGTACCGGCCGCAGCGAGCGCAGCGCGGTGTTCGGCGGCATGTCCGACGTGGTGGTGCACAGCATGCAGTACATGACCGACGCCGACCTCACCGCCATCGCCCGCTACCTCAAGTCGCTGCCGCCGGCGGACCCCGCCGACCAGCCGCACGTCTACGACGAGAGCGTAGCCCAGGCACTGTTCCACGGCGACGACAGCAAGACCGGCGCGGCGCTCTACGTCGACAACTGCGGGGCCTGCCACCGCACCGACGGCAAGGGCTATGCGCGGGTCTTCCCGGCCCTGGCCGGCAACCCGGTAGTGACCGGCAGCGACCCGACCTCCCTGGTGCACATCGTGCTCAAGGGCGGCACCCTGCCGGCCACCCACCAGGCACCGTCGAGCTTCACCATGCCGCCGTTCGGCTGGCGGATGAACGACCAGGAGATCGCCGACGTGGTCAACTTCATCCGCACCAGCTGGGGCAACCAGGCGCCAAGCGTCAGCGTCGACGAGGTCAGGCGCCTGCGCAAGGACACCGGCGCGGCGGCGGTGGGCGACATTCCGCCGCCGGGATCGGCCGCGGCGGATCGCGGCTGAGCGCCAGGCCTGCCATTCCAGCCCCTCTCCCGCTCGCGGGAGAGGGTTGCCATACCAGGCACGGCCACCCCTTCACTCATCTCCCAATCGCACATGCCGCCCCAGCTCGTCGAACAACGCGACCACCGAGCGCAACGCCCGGCAGTCCGGACGGGTCAGCAGCCACAGGGCGCTGGCGCAGCCCTCGAGGTCGGCGTCCAGTACCCGCAGACCGTCGCCGTCGCGTAGCAGGTAGGCAGGGATCGCCGCCAGGCCGAGGCCGGCGCGGGCCATCTCGGCGACCGCCAGCACGCCGTTGCAGCGGTAGGCCGGCAGCACCCCGGGATAGTGTCGACGACGCCAGACCACGCTCGGGTGGTCGGGAAGAAAATCGTCCGGGGCGATCCAGTGCAGCATGGCGGGCTCCGTCGCGTCGCGGCCCTCCAGGTAGCGTTCGCTGGCGCAGAGCACGTAGCGCACCTCGCCGAGGTTGCGCCCGACCAGGTGTTCCGGCGGCGTGCGGGTCATGCGCAGGGCGATGTCGGCGTCGCGCCGGCTGAGGTTGGCAAAGTCGTTGGAGGTCGCCAGCTCCAGTTGCAGGGCCGGATAGCCAGGCATGAAGCGCGCCAGCGCCGGCAGCAGCAGGCCATGCAGGACGGCGTCGGAGCAGGTCAGGCGCACGGTACCGCTGAGCACCTCGCGCTCCAGTTCGAGGCCGATGCGCGCCGCCTCCAGCGCCTGCTCCGCCAGTTCCGCCTGCTGCGCCAGACGGCGGGCGGTCTGGTTCGCCAGGTAGCCGCTGCGGCTCTTGTCGAACAATGCCTTGCCGAGGTTCTTCTCCAGCCGGCGGATGGCCCGGAAGACCGTCGACACATCGACCCTGAGCAACTCTGCGGCCCGCGCCAGGCTGCCGCCGCGAACCAGGGCGAGGACCAGGGCAAGATCGGCATGGTCCAGGCGATATTGCAGCGGTGCATTCATCTTTTGCATTGGCGCCGATATCGAGTGCGGAAACGCAACTATAGAGTGAGCGCCAGGGCCCGCCAACCGGCGTGGCGAAACTGGAGCGAAAACGGATGTCCACCCCTCCCGCGGCGCCGCTGCGCATTGCCCTGGTCGGCGACCACGACCCGCACATCACCGCCCACCGGGCGATTCCCCTGGCCCTGCGCCTGGCCGGCGAGGCACTCGGCCTGGAGATCGCATTCGACTGGCTGGCCAGCGACCGCCTGCCCGCCGAGCCGGCGCTGGAGCGCTATGACGGGTTCTGGTGCGTGCCGGGCAGCCCCTATCGCGACGCCGACGCGGTGCTGCGCCTGATCGCCCATGCCCGGGGCCGGCGCCGGCCGTTCCTCGGTACCTGCGCCGGCTTCCAGCACACGATCCTCGAGTTCGCCCGCAACGCCCTCGGCTGGCAGGCGGCGACCCATGGTGAGGAGCATCCGCACAGCGACCAGGCGGTGATCGCCGCCCTGCCCTGCGCTCTGCTCGAAGCCCGCGAGGAAGTCCGCCTGCTGCGCGGCTCGCGCCTGGCCCTGGCGTATGCCGCCGACTGGATCGAGGCGGACTACCATTGCCGCTACGCAATCGCCCCGCGCTTCGCCGCGGAACTTACCGGCGGCGCACTGCGGGCCAGCGCCTGGAGCGCCGACGGAGCGATCCGCGCGGTGGAGCTGGAACAGCATCCGTTCTTCGTCGCCACCCTGTTCCAACCCGAGCGGGCAGCCCTGGCCGGCGTCCTGCCGCCACTGCCGAAGGCATTCGTCGAGGCGTGCCGGACGCAGCGCCGCGACCGCCCCCGGCGCGGCCCGACACCTTATTACGCAGTGATCTTCAGCTCCCATCGCAGCGCCGTCGACGACGGCTACGCCGAAGCGGCCGAGCGCATGCTGGAACTGGCCAGCCGCCAGCCGGGCTATCTCGGCGTGGAGTCGGTCCGCGGCGCCGACGGTTTCGGCATCACCGTCTCCTACTGGGACAGCGAGGCGGCGATCCGTGCCTGGAGCCGCCACGCGGAGCACCGCGACGCCCAGGCGCGCGGCCGGCGCGACTGGTACGCCGGTTTCAGCGCGCGGATCGCCCGGGTCGAACGCGAATACGCCTTCCCGGCTCAGCCGGACACCGCGCAGTCTCCGGCCTCGTCCTGAGCCAGCACCCGGAAGCAGGCCAGGGCCAGCAGCCAGGCCAGCCAGCCGGCGCCGACCGCGACGAGGAAACCGCTGGCGGCGCCGTAGCCCTCCACCACCCAACCGGCCAGCGCCGAGCCCAAGGCCATGCCGATGCCCAGCCCGGTGATGGCCCAGGTCAGGCCTTCGGTGAGGCGCGCCGGGTCCACCGCGCGCTCGACCAGGCCCATGGCCAGGATCATCGTCGGCGCCACGCTGAAGCCGGCCACCAGCACGGTCAGGGCAAGCGCAAGGATGCTCTCCACCCCTAGCAGCGGCATCAGGCTCAGGGCCATCAGCGTAACCATGCAGAGCAGTTGCCGGGAAAGCGCCAGACGCCAGCGCAGCAGCCCGAACAGCAATCCCGCGAGACATGAGCCGACGGCATAGACCGACAACACCAGGCTTGCCGCAGCCTTGTTGCCGTGCGCCTCGGCGAAGGCCACGCTGACCACTTCCACCGCGCCGAAGATCACCCCGATGGCGGCCAGCACCAGCGCCAGCACGCGTACCGCCGGATAGGCCAGCGCGCTACCGGCGCGGCGCCGCGGATGGGCATGCAGCGGCGGTTCGGTGCCGCGTTGCAGGCTGAACAGGCTCACCCCGGCGACCAGGAACAGCGTCGCCAGCAGCGGCCCCGCCTCGGCGAACCAGCCGACGCTGAGGCTCACCGCCAGCACCGGCCCGATGATGTAGCACACCTCGTCCATCACCGATTCGAAGGAAAACGCCGTGTGCAGCTTCGGCGAGCCCCGGTACAGCTCGGTCCAGCGCGCCCGTACCATGGCCGGCATGCTCGGCATCGCCCCGGCGAGCAAGGCGAACAGGTAGAGCCAGGCATTCGGCGCTCGATAGTGCGTACACAGCAACAGCGCGCTCATCGCCAGGGCGCTGGCCAGCGCGGCCGGGAGCAGCACCCGGCCCTGGCCGAAGCGGTCCACCAGGCGCGATACCTGCGGCGCGAGCAAGGCATTGCAGAACACGAAGGTGGCCGCCACGGTACCGGCCAGCCAGTAGTCGGCATGCACCTGGGAAAGCATGGTGACGATGCCCAGGCCGGTCATCGACAGGGGCATCCGCGCCAGCAGGCCGGCGGCTGAAAAGCCCTTGGCGCCGGGCGCGGCGAACAGTTCGAGATAGGGGTTGCTCATGGAAAGCCTCGGCTGGCCGGCTCCAGCGGAACCGGCGACGACGGGAGAAGACGAAATTCACATACGCTGCGTATGTCAAAAATCATGGAGACATACGCAGCGTATGTCAATTATCCTGAAGCCCCTTCGCCACCCGGAGACCTCGCATGGCCCGCAAGCCTCGCGCCGAGATGATCGAGGAAACCCGCGCCAAGCTGATCGACGCCGCGCGCCGAGCGTTCGCCGACAACGGCTACGCCGGCGCCTCGATGGACGAACTGACCGCCAGCGCCGGCCTCACCCGCGGCGCGCTGTATCACCACTTCGGCGACAAGAAAGGCCTGCTGGCCGCGGTGGTGCAGCAGATCGACGACGAGATGAATCTTCGCCTCGGCGCCATCCTGGCTGCCGGCGAGGACCTCTGGAGCGGCTTCCGTGCCTACAACCGGGCCTACCTGGAAATGGCCCTGGAAGCGGAAATCCAGCGCATCGTCCTGCGCGATGCCCCGGCCATCCTCGGCAGCCCCAGCAGCGAGGCCAGCCAACTGCGCTGCCTAAGCTCGATGACCGGGCAACTGCGCGAACTGATGGACAGCGGGCGCGTCCGCCGCACCGACGCCGAGGCCCTGGCCTGGCTGCTCAACGGCGCGCTGGTGGACGCCGCCCTGCGTATCGCCAACGCCGAACACCCGCCGGAGAGCCTGGCCAGGGCCTGCCAGGCCCTGGACGTGCTGCTCGACGGCCTGCTCATGGAGTGAAAAGCCAATGGACTACCGCATCAGAACCAGCCGCGACGAGGACGCCGCGCTGCTCCCGGCCATCGAGCGCTCAGCCGGGGAAAGCTTCCGCCTGCTGCCCGAGCTGGCCTGGATCGCCGACGCCGGGGTCGCCGGGGTGGACTTCCATCGCCGCCTGATCGAGCGCGGCAGCCACTGGCTGGCGGAAGACGCCGATGGCCAGCCGGTCGGTTTCCTCGCCGCCGAACGCTGCGCCGACGAGTTGCACATCGCCGAGTTGTCCATCGCCCAGGCCCACCAGCAACAGGGCCTGGGCCGCCGCCTGCTGGAGCGCGCGGTGACCTACGCCCACGCCAGCCACTGCCGGGCGCTGACCCTGACGACCTTCTGCGACGTGCCCTGGAACGCGCCGTTCTACGCACGCCTGGGCTTCCAGCGGCTGACCTGGCAGGAAGCCGGCGAGCGCTTGCGCGCGATCCTCGGCCACGAGCAGGAGATCGGCTTCGCCGCCGACAGCCGCTGCGCGATGCGCCTGGTGCTCTAGACGGCGGCAAAGGGCTTGACCGGCGGGTGGCGGGTGACGGTACAGTTGCCAACTGCAACAGGATGTTTCAGCACTGCCCCGGACGGGCTTCCGCTCTCCCTCTTCCCCAGTGTGCCCTTGCATGAGCAGTCAACGCCGAAACTACCGCTTCATCCTTGTCGTCACCCTGTTCGTCCTCGCCTCCCTGGCCGTCTCCGGACGGTTGGTCTATCTCCAGGTCCACGACCACGAATTCCTCGCCGACCAGGGCGACCTCCGCTCGATCCGCGACCTGCCGATCCCGGTCACCCGCGGCATGATCACCGACCGCAACGGCGAGCCGCTGGCGGTATCCACCGAAGTCGCGTCGATCTGGTGCAACCCCAGGGAAATGGCCGCCCACCTCGACGAGGTGCCGCGCCTGGCCGGCGCCCTGCACCGCCCCGCGGCGGCGCTGCTGGCCCAGCTCCAGGCCAACCCGAACAAGCGCTTCCTCTACCTCGAGCGCGGCCTGTCGCCGATCGAGGCCAGCGAGGTGATGGCCCTGGGCATAACGGGGGTACACCAGATCAAGGAATACAAGCGTTTCTACCCCAGTTCCGAGCTGACCGCGCAGTTGATCGGCCTGGTCAACATCGACGGCCGCGGCCAGGAAGGCACCGAACTGGGCTTCAACGACTGGCTGAGCGGCAAGGACGGGGTACGCGAGGTGGCGATCAACCCGCGCGGCTCGCTGGTCAACAGCATCAAGGTGCTGAAGACGCCCAAGGCCAGCCAGGACGTGGCCCTCAGCATCGACCTGCGACTACAGTTCATCGCCTACAAGGCGCTGGAAAAGGCCGTGCTCAAGTTCGGCGCGCACTCCGGCTCGGCGGTCCTGGTGAACCCGAAGAGCGGGCAGATCCTGGCGATGGCCAACTTCCCCTCCTACAACCCGAACAACCGCGCCAGCTTCGCCCCGGCCTTCATGCGCAACCGCACCCTCACCGATACCTTCGAGCCGGGCTCGGTGATCAAGCCGTTCAGCATGTCGGCGGCGCTGGCCTCCGGCAAGTTCGACGAGAACAGTCAAGTCAGCGTGGCACCGGGCTGGATGACCATCGACGGGCACACCATCCACGACGTCGCCCGGCGCGACGTACTGACCATGACCGGAGTGCTGATCAACTCCTCGAACATCGGCATGAGCAAGGTCGCCCTGCAGATCGGACCCAAGCCGATCCTCGAACAGCTCGGCCGGGTCGGTTTCGGCGCGCCGCTGTCGCTGGGCTTCCCCGGCGAGAACCCGGGCTACCTGCCGTTCCACGAGAAATGGTCGAACATCGCCACCGCCAGCATGTCGTTCGGCTACAGCCTGGCGGTGAACACCGCCGAGCTGGCCCAGGCCTACTCGGTGTTCGCCAACGACGGCAAGCTGGTGCCGCTCAGCCTGCTCCGCGACAACCCGCAGAACCAGGTGCGCCAGGCGATGGACCCGCAGATCGCACGGCGCATCCGGGCGATGCTGCAAACCGTGGTGGAAGACCCGAAGGGCGTGGTCCGCGCCCGCGTGCCGGGCTACCACGTGGCGGGCAAGAGCGGCACCGCGCGCAAGGCCTCGGGCCGGGGCTACGCGGACAAGTCCTACCGTTCGCTGTTCGTCGGCATGGCGCCGGCGTCCGACCCGCAACTGGTGCTGGCGGTGATGATCGATTCGCCGACCAGGATCGGCTACTTCGGCGGCCTGGTCTCGGCGCCCACCTTCAGCGACATCATGGCCGGATCGCTACGCGCCCTGGCGATCCCGCCGGACAACCTGCAGGACAGCCCGGCCGTCGCCGACCGCCAGCACCACGGCTGACCGCTGCCTAGCCGTCGTGCTCGCGGCCCTCGGCGTCCAGCCAGTGCGCTCCCGGCCCCTCGGCGGAAAGCTGGTCGCCGGGGTTGCGCAACGGGCAGGCCTGGAGCGACAGGCAGCCGCAACCGATGCAGCCGTCCAGTTGGTCGCGCAACAGCAGCAGCTTGTCGATGCGCTCGGTGAGATCCTCCTTCCACTGCGCCGACAGGCGCGCCCAGTCCGCCGCGCTAGGGCTGCGCCCCGCCGGCAGGGTCTGCAGGGCGCGAGCGATCTCCGCGAGGGGAATGCCGACCCGCTGGGCGACCTTGATCACCACCACCCGGCGTAGCGTCTCGCGACTGAAGCGCCGCTGGTTGCCGGCGTTGCGCTGGCTGCTGATCAGCCCCTTGGTTTCGTAGAAATGCAGGGCGGAGACCGCCACGCCGGCACGCCTGGCCAGTTCGCCGACGCTCAGTTCACGAGATGCGCAGGAATTCTTCATGATTGGCTTGACCTCAAGTTTGCTTGAGGTTTTACCCTGGGCCGGCCCTCGACACAAGTCACCCGGAGTAACCCGCCATGCTCATCCCCTCCTCCTACTGCTGCACCGACGATCAGTGCCCGGCCGCTAGCGAGCGGTCGCCGTGCTACGCGCAACTCATCGATATCGAGGTGGAACCCGCCAGCCAGTTGTCGCTGGCGCTGGAACAGAACGCGCACCTGCAACGCCTGGAACGCTGCTTCAGGAACTGCCCGGGCTACCTGTCCGCCAGCCTGCACCCCAGCGAGGACGGCCAGCACGTGCTGAACTACACCTGCTGGCGTTCACGCGAGGACTGCGAACGCGCCTGGCAGGCCCGGGAGGACGCGCAAGGCCCGCTGAGCGCGGGCGTCTGGCGGCTGGGGGCGAAAAGCGTGCGTTTCGAGACCTTCCTGGTCGACGCCGAGGGCTGCTGAGCCCGCCGGCGCCGACGGCCCGTCTCAGAAGGACTTCTGCAGGGAGGCCATGTCGATCACGAAGCGATACTTCACGTCGCTGGCCAGCATCCGCTCGTAGGCCTGGTTGATCTGCTGGATCTCGATCATCTCGATGTCGCAGGCGATCCCGTGGGTCGCGCAGAAATCCAGCATTTCCTGGGTCTCGGCGATGCCGCCGATGGCCGAGCCGGCGATCGAGCGGCGTCCCATCACCAGTTGCGCACCGTGCACCGCCGGCTCCAGCGGCTCGAGCAGGCCGACCAGTACGAGGGTGCCGTCGCGCTTGAGGGTCGCCAGATAAGGATTGAGGTCATGCTGGTGCGGCACGGTGTCCAGGATCAGGTCGAAGCGTCCGGCGACGGCGGCCATCCGCTGTGGGTCGGTGGAAAGGATCACCTGGTCGGCGCCGAGCCGCCGCGCTTCCTCTTCCTTGCCCGGCGAGCGGGTGAACAGGGCCACCTCGGCACCGAGCGCCCTGGCGAACTTCAGGCCCATGTGACCGAGGCCGCCCAGGCCGACCACCGCCACCCGGCTGCCGGGACCGACCTTCCAGTGACGCAGTGGCGAGTAGGACGTGATCCCGGCGCACAGCAGCGGCGCCGCCGCCTTCGGATCGAGCCCCTGGGGAATGCGCAGGACGAACCTGGCCGAGACCACGATGCGCTCCGAGTAGCCGCCGAAGGTCGGCAGGCCGTCGTGGCGGTCGCGGCCGTTGTAGGTCAGGGTCGGGTATTCCGCGCAATACTGCTCCAGGCCCTCGGAGCAGGCGGCGCAGTGCCGGCAGGAGTCGACCATGCAGCCGACGCCGACCAGTTCGCCGACCGCGAAACCGCTCACCGCCTCGCCGACGCTGGCGACCCGGCCGATGATCTCGTGGCCCGGCACCAGCGGGTACAGGCTGTTGTGCCATTCGTTGCGCGCCTGATGGAGGTCCGAGTGGCAGACGCCGCAGTAGAGGATGTCGATCACCAGGTCGTCGGCGCGCGGCGCGCGGCGTTCGAAGCGATGGGCGGTCAGCGGGGTGCTGGCGGACTGGGCGGCGTAGCCGCGGATCTGTAGGGTCATCGGTGTGTCCTCTTCGCAGGATGGCGGGCCGCGACGGCTTGCTGGCGGCGGTCCGTTCGGGGGGCAATTGTTCGCCGGATGGGCGCCGCCGCAGAATGTCCATTCCTGTCGAAGCCTTGCCCATTCGTGCCGATGTTGCGTGCCGCCACTGCCCAGGCGCGCACGGGGTTGCTACGTTTGCCTCCCCTCCTGGAGAAACAGCCAAGGCATGAGCACTACTTCCACCGACATGGCGTCGCTGATCGCCACCCTGCAAGACGAACCGGGTTTCGACGCCACCCGCATCCCCGGGGTTCGCCTGATGCGCGCCGAACAGGCCTATCCGCGCAGCCCGGTGTTCTATGAGCCGCGCATCTGCATCCTCGCCCAGGGCCAGAAGATCGGTTTCCTCGGCGGCGAAACCTACCGCTACGACGCCGAACGCTACCTGGTGATGTCGGTGCCCCTGCCGTTCGAATGCGAAACCCACGCCTCCGCCGCCGAACCCTTGCTGGGAGTGAGCGTCGACGTGGATATCGGCACCTTGAAGGAACTGCTGCTACAGATGGAAGAGGCTCCCGGCAGCGACGACGACAATGAGCTGGCACCCAGCGCGCCGATGGCTTCGGTACCGCTGGACGCGGGGATGGCCGATGCGGTGATGCGCCTGCTGGGCTGCCTGCAGAGCCCGCTGGACAGCCATATCCTCGGCCCGCAACTGGTCCGCGAGATCATCTTCCGCGCCCTGCGTGCGGTGGCCGGCCGGCACAGCGGCTACGGGCGCATGGCCAGGGCCCTGCGGCGCATCCACACCGACTACGCCAGTGCGCTGGACATCGACACCCTGGCTCGCGAGGCGAACATGAGCGTGTCGACCTTCCACCACAACTTCAAGGCGATGACCTTCACCTCGCCCCTCCAGTACCTGAAGAGCGTGCGCCTGTACAAGGCCTGGAGCCTGATGGTGCAGGACGGGCTGAACGCCAGTACCGCCGCCAACCAGGTCGGCTACGAGAGTCCCTCGCAGTTCAGCCGCGAGTTCAAGCGCTACTTCGGGCGCACGCCGAGCGAGGAAGTCCAGGCCGCCCGCCGCTAGCCGGCGGGAGCGGGGGCGCTTGCAATACATACGGATATCCGTATATTCAGCTTTCCATATATCCAGGAAGGCCCAGCGATGCCCAGCCCCGCCGAAGTGTTCAAGTGCCTGGCCGACGAGACGCGTGTTCGCGCCACCCTGCTGATCGTCGACCAGGGCGAACTGTGCGTCTGCGAACTGATGTGCGCCCTCGCCGACAGCCAGCCGAAGATCAGCCGCCACCTGGCCCAGTTGCGCAGTGCCGGGCTGCTCCTCGACCGTCGCCAGGGCCAGTGGGTGTATTACCGCCTGAACCCTGCGCTGCCGGCCTGGATCCACGAAGTCCTGCAAGTGACCCTGCGGGCCAACGGCGACTGGCTGCAAGCCGACGCCGCGCGCCTGCGCGACATGGACGGCCGCCCGCAGCGCGCCTCCGCCTGCTGCCAATAGCGCGAGCCGCCCCATGCTGATCGCCTTCGCCATCTTCCTGTTCACCCTGGTCCTGGTCATCTGGCAGCCCAGGGGCCTCGGCATCGGCTGGAGCGCCAGCATCGGCGCCCTGCTCGCCCTGGCGCTGGGCAGCGTCGCGCCGGGCGACATCCCGACCGTCTGGAACATCGTCTGGAATGCCACCGCCACCTTCATCGCGGTGATCGTCATCAGCCTGCTGCTGGACGAGGCCGGCTTCTTCGAATGGGCCGCGCTGCACGTCGCGCGCTGGGCTGGCGGCGACGGCCGGCGCCTGTTCGCCTTCTGCGTGCTGCTCGGCGCGGCGGTCTCGGCGCTGTTCGCCAACGACGGCGCGGCGCTGATCCTCACGCCCATCGTGATGTCGATGCTGCTGGCCCTGCGCTTCAGCCCGGCGGCGACCCTGGCCTTCGTCATGGCGGCGGGCTTCATCGCCGACAGCGCCAGCCTGCCGCTGGTGGTCTCGAACCTGGTGAACATCGTCTCGGCCGACTACTTCGGGCTCGGCTTCGGCGAGTACGCCGCGGTCATGCTGCCGGTAAACCTGGTGAGCGTCGCGACCTCCCTGCTGGTGCTGTTCCTCTATTTCCGCCGCGACCTGCCGCCGGTCTATGCGCTGGAGCAATTGAAGCCGCCGCGGGCGGCGATCCGCGACCGCGCGACCTTCGTCGTCGGTGGCTGGATGCTGCTGGTCCTGCTCGCCGGGCTGTTCGCCCTGGAGCCGCTGGGCGTCCCCGTCAGCGCGGTGGCCGCGGCCTGTGCGGCGCTGCTGCTGGCGGTGGCCGGGCGCGGGCGGGTGATCTCGACCCGGCGGGTGCTGCGCGAAGCGCCCTGGCAGATCGTGGTCTTCTCGCTGGGCATGTACCTGGTGGTCTACGGCCTGAAGAACGCCGGTCTCACCGACCTCCTGGCGCAGCTCCTGAACCGCCTGGCCGAGCACGGCGTATGGGCGGCCGCGCTGGGTACCGGACTGCTTTCCGCCGCCCTCTCGTCGGTAATGAACAACATGCCCAGCGTGCTGCTCGGCGCCCTGTCGATCCAGGCCAGCGACACCGCCGGCGCGGTGCGCGAAGCGATGATCTACGCCAACGTCATCGGCTGCGACCTGGGTCCGAAGATCACCCCTATCGGCAGCCTGGCGACGCTGCTCTGGCTGCACGTGCTGGCGCGCAAAGGCATGCGCATCACCTGGGGCTACTACTTCAGGGTCGGCGCCCTGCTGACCCTGCCGGTCCTGCTGGCGACCCTTTCGGCCCTGGCCCTGCGCCTGGCCATCTGACGGCCGCCGGCGACGGCGGCAGGAGCATCCCATGCGAGTCCTGTTCATGTGCACGGCCAACAGTTGCCGCAGCATTCTTTCCGAAGCCATGTTCAACCACCTGGCCCCGCCGGGTTTCGAGGCATGCAGCGCCGGCAGCCAGCCCAGCGGGCGGGTGCATCCGCGCAGCCTGGCGACCCTCGAACAGGCCGGCATCGCCACCCACGGCCTGTACAGCAAGGGCAGCGAAGCCTTCGAAGGCGCACCGCCGGACATCGTCATCACCGTTTGCGACGCCGCCGCGGGGGAAGCCTGCCCGCTGTATCTCGGCGCAGCGCTGAAGGCCCATTGGGGCCTGGCCGATCCCTCCGCCCTGGATGGCGACGAAGCCCTGCGGGATGCGGCGTTCCACGCCACCCTGGCACGCATCGAACAGCGTTGCCGAGCCTTCCTCGGCCTGCCCTTCGCTACCCTGGATCGCGACCAGCTCAAGCGTGAGCTGGAGCGCATCGGCTCGCTCTGACCGGAGGAAGCATGTCCGAACAACTACCCAACCTCGATCCCGCGCTGCTCGGCGACCCGCCCCCCGTCTCCGGGCACAGGCCGCGCATCCTCCTGCTCTACGGCTCGACCCGCGAGCGCTCCTTCAGCCGCCTGCTGGTGCTGGAGGCCGCACGCCTGCTCGAACGCTTCGGTGCCGAAACGCGGATTTTCGACCCATCCGGGCTGCCATTGCCCGACGATGCACCGGTGGAGCATCCCAAGGTCCGCGAGTTGCGCGACCTGGTGCAGTGGTCGGAAGGCCAGGTCTGGTGCTCGCCCGAGCGCCACGGTGCGCTGTCCGCGGTATTCAAGGCGCAGATCGACTGGATTCCCCTGGCACTCGGGGCGGTGCGCCCGACCCAGGGCAAGACCCTGGCGGTGATGCAGGTCTGCGGCGGCTCGCAGTCGTTCAACGTGGTCAACCAGTTGCGCGTGCTGGGTCGCTGGATGCGCATGTTCACCATTCCCAACCAGTCCTCGGTTCCCAAGGCCTACCTGGAGTTCGACGAAGCGGGCCGGATGAAGCCATCGCCCTACTACGACCGGGTGGTCGACGTGATGGAGGAGTTGTTCAAGTTCACCCTGCTCCTGCGCGAGCGCACGGACTTCCTGGTGGACCGCTATTCGGAGCGCAAGGAAAGCGCCGAGCAGCTTTCCGCGCGGGTCGACCAGCGTTCGCTCTGAACCGCGTCCGCCTCACTCGCGCCCCGGCGGATGGCCGAAGCGCGCGCGGTAGGCATGGGTGAAGTTTTCCGGACTGGAGTAACCCAGGCGATAGGCTATCTGCGCGATCTGCCAGCGACCCTCGCGGACCATCTGCCGGCCGATCTCGAGACGCCGGTCGCGGACGTACTGCAACATCGAGCGACCGAACTCGTTCTTGAAAATCCGCCGCAGGGTGGTTTCGCCGACCCCCAGTTGGCGCGCCAGTTCGAGGCTGGCCGGCGGCTCACCGAGGTTCGCCTCCAGCAGGCGGCGCGCTTCATGGGCCAGGTCGCGCTGGGCGCGTGGGGTGCGCGCGCGACGAAGGTCCGCGCCGCCCAGGTAGGCGGCCAGCTCCACCAGCAAGCCCAGGGTCAGGCTCTCTTCGTGCAGGCGTCCGAGGGCGCCGCGGTATGGATTCTGGTAGAGGCGCTCGAACAGGGCGGTGATGGCGCCGCAACGGGACAACTGGGTAAAGCTCGCGCCGTCGCCCTTCAGCCGCGCCAGCGGCCGCAGGGCGCCATCGCCGGTTTCCAGTTCCTCTTCCAGATAGCTGGCGGCGATCCGCAGCCCGCCCAGGCGCACGCGGCTGCCCGCCGGCAGGATATCGAAGGCCTCCATCGGCTCGCCGGTGCCGAGCACCGAAGGACCGCCCAGGTTGTAGAGATAAGGCTCGCCGCCGTCGACGCTGTGCCGCCACTGGCCGTCGAACATCTGCACGATGCACAGGCCTTCCGGCAGCACCTTGTGGGTTCGCAGCGGCTCGGTGAAGCTCAGGTCGCAATCGAAATACTGCATCGACGGGCGCACCGTCCGCGCCTGGTAGTGACCGGTGGCGCTGCCGAGCATTTCGCGCGCGTCGAGGATCTGCGACTGGCACAGGGGTGAAGGAGCGTCGAAATAGAGCTCCGTGTCGTGGTAGGGATTCCAGCTTTCCATGGCGTAGGTATCGGTGGGACGCAACCATCTGAACCGGTTCAGGCAGCGGCTTTCCAGGATGGTTCCGTGCGCTGATCGAACCGAACCTGTGGGCGACGACACTTTTCCTGTGAGCGGCGGCCGCCTCGGTTGTTCGTGGCTCGCGCCTGTATTAATAGATGCGCCCCTTTTACATCGCGTTGCCAAAGGGGGCGAGAATGATAGCAAAGTGGACTGCGGCGCTGCTGATGGGCGCACTGGCGTGGGGATCCTGCACGGCGCAGGCCGAAGAGGCGCGGCCGCCAGTCGCCGACAAGGTGGTGGCCTACCAGGGCCAGCAGGGGCTCAAGGTCTGGACCCTGCGTATCGGCGAGGCGGCGGCCGGCGAAGCGCTGTTGCAGGTCGAAGGACTGGACCACGACTGGGACCGCCTGATCCACAAGGTAAAGGTGGAAAAGAGCGCCAGGGACAGTCGCTACTCCACCGAACTGAACGGCAGCAAGTATGTGATCCTGATCGTGCGCGACGGCTGGGGCGAGCTCTACCTGCCCGGCGAACAGCAGACGCGGCAGGTCGCCTATAGCGAGTCGCTGTCGTCCGCAGGCGAGCCCCAGGCATTCCTGACCGACTACCTCGAGCAGAAATAAACGCGGATGAGCCACGATACGCTGCGGGTAAGGCTGCTCGCATTCCTCTTCCTGATTCCCCTGGCGCTCTACGCCTGGTCCGCCGTGCAGGCCTTCCGGGTCGACTCGACCCTGCGCGACGAACAGTTCATGCGCGACTGGAGCGCCTCGGTGCGCAACGACCCGGACACCGCCGGCGCCATTCCCCGTCACCTGTTCCGTCCGGCCTATGGCGTCGAAGGTCATCTTCACCAGTTCGCCGAAGACGCCGAGGCCATCCGCCGCGACCATCCTTGGCTGGCTCTGCGCGGCTGGCTGGCCGCTATCGGCAAGCTCTGCGCGCTGGCGTCGGCGCTGGTCGCGGCCGTCTTGCTGGCGAGACTGGAATACGACGGGCGCCGCTCGATGCGCTCGCAAGCCTACCTGCTCGGCCACCTCGCGCCGGCCTGGCGGCGCCTCGGTCGACTGGTCCCGCTGCACGCCGGCCTGCTGGTCGCCGCCCTGGCCAGCCAGTTGCTCTACGAAGCGCTGTGGAGCTACAGCCACTGGCACAGCCACGGCTTCGTCGCCCTGCTCTTCTCACTGCCGCTGTGGCTGCTGTTCCTCGGCGGCCTGCTCATGCTGCGGCGCCTGCGCGGCGAACTGCTGCCGCTGGAGGAACCGGTGCTCCACCTGCTCGGCCGCGAACTCGACCGCGTCGCCGCGCCCGGCCTCTGGCAATGGCTGGGACAGATCGCCGACCGCGCCGGAGCGCCGCTACCGGACCATGTCGTCACCGGCATCGAGCACTGCTACTTCGTCACCCAGGCCAAGGTCCTGCTGGCACCCCGCGGCATTCCGCTGGAGGGGCGTACCCTGTACATCCCGCTGACCTATGCCTCGGTCATGAGCGAGGCCGAAAGCGCCGCGATCATCGGCCACGAACTGGGCCACTTCGCCGCTGGAGACACCGCCCACGGTGCATCCCTGTCGCTCCTGCAGCGGCAGGTGCGCCTGCGCATCGAACGCATCGCCGCCCCCGAGGATGGGCATGTCGGCCTGCTCGGCAAGCCGGGCCTGTGGGCCGCGCTGTACTTCCTCGATCGCTTCGAGCGCGCCTACCTGCACTGGAATCGCCGCCAGGAACTGGCCGCCGACAAGGTCGGGGCGCGGGTAGCCGGCGCGCGGGTCTTCGCCATCGCGCTGCTACGCACCTGCGCCCTTGCAGGACTGATCGAACGCCTGCTGGCCAGCCCGCAGACGCGCAACCTGGTGCATGCGCTGACCGACCATCTGCGCGGGAACTCCCTGGAACTGGACGAACACGACAGCGCTCGCCGCCTGGAACACCCCTTCGACAGTCACCCGCCGACCTACCAGCGGATCGCGGACCTTTCCCTGGCGCTCGACGACGATCTGCTGCGACAGGCAAGGCGCATCGTCAGCGCCGACGACACGCAGTGGCTCAACCGCCTGCTCGATGCAGGCCACGGGGAAAGCCGGTGATCCCGCCGGGCGCGCAAACGCCCTGCCCCGCCGGGACAAGGGGCGACGAAGCCACGCAGTTGCGGCGCTTCGTCGCCAGCGTCCCCAACCGGATAAGCATCGGCGCCGCCCGTGGCGCGGCGCCGCTGTCCGCCCTGCTCGGCCTGCTGCTGCTCGGCGGCGCCTGGACCTTGCGCGACCACCCCGGTCCCGGCCATGAGGCGGCGGCGCTGTGCCTGCTGGCGGCGGCCGCCCTCCTCATGTGCCTGGCCTGCCTGCAGCGCAACGCCAGGAGCGCGCCGTTCCTCGTCCTCGGCCAGGGGCGCCTGCGCGCCCGCAGCCTGTCGGCGCCGCTGGACCTGCTGGAGGTCGCCGACCTGCGCCTGGAGGACGGGGTCTGGTTCTCCGCGATAGTCCTCGAACTGCACGGCAAGGCGCTACCGGCACCATCCACGCGCCCGCTCGATCCGTTCGCCGCGCGTGCCGTCAGCGAATGCCGGGACGGCCCACGGGTTCGCCTGCTGTCCCCCGGCTGGCGCCTCAACGGTCGCAACCTGTCGCTACTGGAAGCCGCGGAGGTCATCGACCTCTACCTGGACATCGCCCGCGCCCAGGCCCGGCTCCGCCAACTGGGCGAGATCCCGCCCAGTGCTTCCTCTTCACTCCCAACTCCAAGGATATTTCCATGAGCAACCAGGAACCCCGGGACCTCGTCTCCAACCTCGCCGAAACCCTCGGTGCCGAACACGAAGAGCTGAACCAGGCGAAGACCGCCGAGGTCATCGCCCACCTGGAGCGGGTGATCGCCAACGTACCGCCGGCCACCGAGTTCACCAATACCCGCAAGTACGTGGTGCTGGGTCCGCTGCTGAGCATCGTGCCCTTCATCATGACCGGCATGTGGTTCTCCCAGGGCAAGCCGGGGGTCGGCGTCGTCGGCTTGCTGCTCGGCCTGTTCGGGCTGTTCCTCGGCTACCAGCATCGCAACTCCGGCAAGACCCCCTTCATGCGCCTGACCCGTACCCAGCTCTGGGCCGACAGCCTGTCGGCTCCGGTCGAGCTGGCCGACGTCATCGATTTCAGCGTCAAGGCCGACATGCTGCAAACCACCCAGACCCTCCACCTGCGGCCCGAAACGCCGCTGCCGACCCATCGCGCCGTACGCCAGGTGTTCGCCTCCCAGGCCATGGCCTTCAAAGGCAAGGACCCGCGCATCACCATCATGTCGGCCGGCCTGCAGAGCGATGGCAAGAAGCTGGACTGCGACGACATGGCGGCGATCCTCGACGCCTACATCCAGGCCGCCCACGCCCAGCGCTACCTGCAACAACTGCGCAGCCAGGGCTGAGTGAAGGGCACGGTCCATCCGCGAAGGCTGCTGCTTTGCCTGGTGCTGGTTCCAGCGCTGCTGGCGGGGCTCGGCGCCTGGCAGTCCTGGCGCGCCGAGCAGCAGGCCGAGCGACTGGGCGCCGCGCAGCAGCGGGTCGAGCGCGCGCTCGCCGAAGCGCGGGCGCTGCCGCCGAGGGCCAGCGTCCGGGTGGACGGCCGGGCCTATGTGCGCGACCTGGCCCTGGCGCGGCTCGACGAGCGACTCGCCGACACACGAAGCGCACAGCGCCTGAATCGCTTCGCCGCCGTCCTCGCCGATAGCGGAGCCTGCCTGGCGGCGCTGGTCGCCGTATTGGGAGCCGTCTCCCTGGCCGGCATCGCCGGCGCCGCACGCAGCGCACTGCGCTCGCGTCGCTGCCTGCTCCTGTGGTTCGAGCTGGGCCGACGCCTGCTGCCCTGCCTGCTCCTCGCCCAGATCGGCCTGCTCGCCCTGGCCCTGGCCTGTGCCGGAACGTTCGAGATCCTCGGGCTGTGGCGGGTCGGCCAGGTTCCGGTCAGCGAAGGACGCACCCAACTGAGCGTGGCGCTGATCCTTCTCGGCCTGCTGGCGTCGGCGTGGCAAATGCTGGCGAAGATCAGCCGCTTGCGCCTGCGCCCGGCGCCGGCCCTGGATGTCATCGGCCGCCGGCTGGGCGAAGAGGATGCACCGGAACTCTGGACGCTACTGCGCGAGCTGGCGGCGCGCCTCGACACGCCAGCCCCGCAGCACCTGTTGGTAGGTCTCTGCGACGGCTTCTACGTGACCGCCAACCGCGTCTGCCTGCAACCTTCCGGCGAGCATCTGGAAGGACGCAGCCTATACCTCTCGCTACCGTTGCTGGGCCTGCTGGACCGCGCCGAACTGAGTGCAGTGATCGCTCACGAACTGGCCCACTTCGCCGGCCGCGACGCCCATTACAGCCTGCGCTTCCTGCCGATCTACCAGGGCGCCGCGAGCCAACTGGCCGCCATCGAGGAGCAGGAAGCCAACGTCTTCGAACGTGCGGCACTGGAACCGGCGCGACTGTTGGCCGGGTACTTCCTCGAACGTTTCGGCCTCGCCGTGAACCACTGGAGCCGCCTGCGCGAATTCGCCGCCGACCGCCGCGCCGCACAACTGGCCGGTGCGCCGGCGATGGCCTCGGCCCTGCTGCGCAGCGCGGCGGCCGGCGCGCCGATACGGGCGTTCCTCGAACACTGCCTGCNCTCGCTCCGGCGCGCGCGCCGGACAACCTGGTGGACGCCATCCACGTCTACCTGGGCCAGTCCGGCCTGGAAGCACCGGCCCCCGGGGCGGAGGGACTCCAGGTCCATCCGCAGGATACCCACCCTCCGCTGGGCCTGCGCTGCACGGCGCTGGGAGAGAGCTTCGAACGCACCTGGGCCGGGACCGCCGGCCGGGCCGTTCCGACACGACCGCCGAGCCAGGCGCTGGGCGTCTGGTTCGGCGCCCCCCTGGCGTTGAGCCGAGCGCTCAGCGCCGACCTGCTCGGCAAGACCTGTGAGAATCCCCATGCAAGAAACTGACGAAACCCTCGACGAACTGCCGCCGCTGGAAGCCCGCTACGAGATCCGCGAGGTCTCGCGGGGCACCGCCTGCGTTGCCCTGCTCGCTGGCCTGGTGGCTGGCGCCACCGGTCTCTGGCTCGCTTCGCTGCCCAACGCCTGGCGCCTGGCCAGTGGCCAATGGCTGTTCTGGCTGCCAGCCGCGCTGCTGCTGGGCGGCGGCCTGTACGCCTGCCTGACGGGCGTGTTCCTCTACCGGCGCCACGGCCAGGTCGCGCTCACCCTGACGCCGGAGAGCATCGCCTTCGCCAACGCGCCGCAGGTGCCGATGTACACCTTCCAGTCGCTGGAGATCGAGCGCGGGCGCTGGCTGGAACTCACCTTCGCGACCACCTTCGATTGCACGGCACCGCGCTTCGACAGCCATGCCCGTTTCGACCCGCGGGCTTTCGCCCGCCCCGAAGCCCGCGCGGTGGCCGGCGGCAAGCGGGTCAAGCTGGCGCTGTGCGGCGCCGCGCTGAACGGCCAGAAAATGGAGCTGGAGCCGCTCGCACGACTGATCTACCGGTACATCCTCGCCGGCCATCGCCAGCGCGCCCTGCAACATCATCGCGCGCCCGGGAGCGACGGCAGCGGGGCCTGAAGCGAGCAACGCTCAGGCTGCGCGCTGGCGTTGCCAGTCCACCGCGGCTTTCAGGCGCGCCACCACCTTGCGCACGAAGAGCGGGTCGTCCGCCACGCAGAGCTCCGCGCTGACCCACTCCGGCCAGCCGGTTCCCTGGCGCTCGCGAGCCCCCAGCAGGCGCTCGACTTCGTCGCGCACGGCGCGCTCCAGGCGTTCGCTGGCACGATTGCGGGACAGGTGGAGGCGCAGGCAGGCCTGTTTCTCGCGCTCCAGGGCGCGGCGTCGGGACAGCGGCAGTTCGGCAAGGTTGTGGCTCATGATCGGTGCTCCTTGTCGCGCAGGCAGGCGATTTCCGATTACTGTACATTCATACAGTAATCGGAATTGACGACGCTGACAAGGGCTGGCCGGGTAGCGCGAACAAGCGCATCCGGCACTTCAGAACTGGTATTCGACCCCGGCTCCCGCGTACCAGGACAGCCCGGGGGCCGCTTCGTAGTAACGCCGGTTGCCGTCGCCGACGATGACCGAGCCGACGTACTGGCGGTCGAACAGGTTGTCCAGGCGCACCAGCTGGTGGAAGGCCCAGGCTCCCAGGCGCTGCTCGAAGCGGGTGCGCCAGTTGAATACCGCATAGCTCGGCGCGGCCTTTTCGCTGTTGCTGTCCTCGACGTAGACCTGGCTGCGGTACATGCCTTCCCAGCCCATGCTGATGCCCTCCGCGGGCTTCCACACCAGTTCGCCGAACAGGCTGCTTTCCGGCACGCCCGGCAGGTGCTTGCCCTTGCCGATGGTCTTGCCGCCGGCCTTGAAATCCGAATCGTAGGTGGCGGATAGCCGGGTATAGGCCAGGTTGGCGTTCCAGTGCTCGCTCAGTTCGCTCTCCAGGCCCAGTTCGAAGCCGCGACGCAGGGTCTTGCCGGCGTTCTGGTAGCTGGTGCGACCGCCGAGGGAGCTGGCGACGACGATCTCGTCCTCGGTGCGGATCTGGAAGATCGCCGCGTTGACCCGCGTATTGCCCCACAGGCGCGCCTTCAGCCCGGCTTCGTACTGGCTGCTGGTGGCTGGCTTGAGGCCGAAGTTGAAGACGTCCGGCGCGTTCGCCGCCACCGGCGCATAGGCCATCTCCGCCTGGGTCGGAGTCTCGAAGCCCTTGCCGGCGCTGAGGTAGCCGTGCAGGTCGGGGGTGAAGGCGTACATCACCGAGAACGACGGGGTGTTCTTCCGGTAGCGCCGCGAGCCGCTGGCATCGCCGTTGCTCAGGTAGCGGTCGTCGACCTCCATCTTCATGGTGCTGTGGCGCACCCCGGCCTGCAGGGTCCAGGCGTCGATGGCCCAGCTCGCCTGCAGGTAGGGATCGAGGCTGGTGGCGGTGTCCACCTCGTCGCGGCGCAACTCGCCCTTCACGCCGAGCTGGTCGCCGTTGAAGTTCTGGTAGCCGCGACGGTCGTCGCGGCTCTGGTCGTAGTCGAGGCCGACGGTCAGGTTCAGCTCGCCCGGCGCCTGGCTTACCGGTTGCAGCCAGCGCACGGTGCCACCGTGGAAGTCGCGGTCGAAGTCGATCACCGCGCCGTTTCTCTGGCAACGCGGATTACTCTCGCATCCTATCTGCTTGGGTATCGCCTGATACTGCACGACACTGCGCTTGCCCACGTAGGCGTTGACCTGCAAGGTCGCCTCGCCGAAGTAGCGCTCGTAGTTCATCCCGGCCTGCTGGTGGTCGATGCTCTTGCGCGTGTCGTACAGCTCGGCGTTGGCGGTGACGGAGCGCGGGTCGTGCTTGTAGGCGTCCCAGGTCTGCCCCAGCGGATCTTCAGTGTCGTTCTGTTCCAGGCTGCTGTAGATCAGCGCCACGCGGCTGTCGGCGTCGGGCCTGAAGTTCAGCTTGGCGAAGGTCTGGTCGCGGCGCGCGGCGCTGTGGTCGCGGTAGCCGTCGGTGTCCATCCGCGAGGCATCCACCAGGAAACCGACCCCGTCGCCCTCGCCTTCCGTGTACAGGTGGTTGCGGCTCAGGCCATCGCTGCCGACGGAGGTTTCCGCGCCGACCCGCGGGGCGCCCTGGCCGTCGCGGGAGAACATCTGGATCACCCCGCCGGCGTTGCTGCCGTAGATCGTCGAGGCCGGCCCGCGCAGTACCTCGATGCGCTCGGCGACGTCGAGGTTGAGGGTCGCGGCCTGGCCCTGGCCATCCGGCGTACTGGCCGGGATGCCGTCGGCGAGCAGCTTCAGCCCGCGGATACCGAAGGCCGAGCGGGCGCCGTAGCCGCGCGAGGAGATTTGCAGGTCCTGAGCGTAGTTCTGGCGGTTCTGCACCACCAGGCCAGGTACCCGCGGCAGGACTTCGGAGAGGTTGATGCCGAGCTGGCCGTCGGCGATCTGCCGACGCTCGATGCTATCCACCGAGAACGGCAGGTCGAAGGTGTCGCTGGGGTTGTAGCTGCCGGTCACCACCATGGGTTCGAGGCTGCGTCGCTCCTCGCCCTGGACGGCGCAGGCGATGGCCAGGCCGCAGAGCGCCAGGGAGCCGGGCAACAGGTGGGAGACGAAGCTGGGTCGGGGTCGGGACGGCATGCAGGGTTCCGCGGGTCGCAAGGTATCGAAGGGGCTTTGCCAAGGGCGGGAACGCGCCTCCCCTTGGCAAAGCCCCTTCCGGGCCGAGGCCCGGAAGGCCGGGAGCCGGCTGTGGGCTCCCGGTGGGCGGGTCATTGCCTGGGCAGGGCGTAGGCGATGATGTAGTCGCCCATGCGGGTACCGAAGGAGCCGTGTCCGCCAGCGACGATCAGCACGTACTGGCGACCGTCCTTGCCGGTGTAGCTCATCGGCGTGGCCTGGCCGCCGGCCGGCAGGCGCGCCTGCCAGAGCTGCTTGCCGTCCTTCACGTCGTAGGCGCGCAGGTACTGGTCGAGCGTGCCGCTGAGGAAGGCCACGCCGCCGGCGGTGGTGATCGAGCCGCCCATGCTCGGTACGCCGACGGTGAGGCCGATCGGCACCGGGGTGTTGTCGCGGCTGGTGCCGTTCTTGTGCTGCCAGACGACCTTGGCGGTGGTCAGGTCGATACCCGCCACGTCACCCCAGGACGGCGCCTGGCACGGCAGGCCGATGGGCGACATGAACGGATGCATGATCACCGCGTAGGGCGCGCCGGTGTTCGGCTGCACGCCGCTGGTCTCGCCCTCGCGCTTGCTTCCGCTGGGCACCTTGTCGCGCGGCACCATCTGCGAGACGAAGGCCATGTAGTTGGGGCTGGTGAAGAGGATCTGGCGCACCGGGTCGACCGACACCCCGCCCCAGTTGAACACTCCGACGTTGCCCGGATAGATCAGGCTGCCCTGCTCCGACGGCGGGGTGTACTGGCCCTCGTAGCGCAGCGAGCGGAACTGGATGCGGCAGAGCATCTGGTCGAACGGGCTGCTGCCCCACATGTCGCGCTCGGTCAGCGGCGGGCGCAGCAGGTTGAGGTCGGAACGCGCCTGGGTCGGCGCGGTATGGTCGCCCTCCACCGCGCCCTGCGGCGCCGGCACTTCGCGGATCGGCACGATCGGCGTGCCGTCGCGGCGGTCCAGCACGTACAGGCTGCCCTGCTTGGTCGGCGCGATCAGCGCCGGCTTGACGCCATCGGCGGTCTTCAGGTCGAGCAGGGTCGGCTGGCTGCCGACGTCCATGTCCCACAGGTCGTGGTGGGTGAACTGGTAGTTCCAGCGCAGCTTGCCGGTGTTCAGGTCGAGGGCCACCAGGCCGGCGCTGAACTTCTCGGCACCGGGGGTGCGGTTGCCGCCCCACTGGTCGGGCATCTGGTTGCCCAGCGGCAGGTAGACCTGGCCGAGCTTCTCGTCGACGCTGGCCAGCGACCACATGTTCGGCGAGTTGCGGGTATAGAACTTGCCGGGAGCCAGGGGCTCGGTCGCGTCCGGGTTGCCGCTGTCCCAGTTCCACACCAGCTTGCCGTCGTGCACGTCGAAGGCGCGGATCACCCCGGACGGCTCGTTGGTCGACTCGTTGTCGGTGACGTGGCCGCCGATGATCACCAGATTGCGGGTGACCGCCGCCGGCGAGGTGGAGTAGTAGCCGCCCGGGGTGAACGGACCGATGCCGGCCGTCAGGTCGACCGCGCCCTTGACCCCGAAGTCCTCGCAGACCTTGCCGTTGTCGGCGTTGATCGCGATCAGGCGGGCGTCGGCGGTGGGCAGGAACAGGCGCCGCGGACAACTGGCGGCGACCGCCTTGCCGGCCTCGGAGAGCGCGGCCGGCGGCGCGCCGACGTCGCTCCTGGCGTACTGCTCTTCGTCGTAGTAGGAGACGCCACGGCAAGTCATGTGGGCGAAGCCCTTGAAGCCTACCGGGCTCTGGATCTGCGGATCGAAGCGCCAGATTTCCGCGCCGGTGTCCGGGTCGAGGGCCAGCACCTTGCTGTGCGCGGTGCAGGCGTAGAGCATGCCGTTGACCTTCAGCGGGGTGTTCTCGTTGGTCAGTTCGAGCGGATCGTCGGCGGTCGGCAGGTCGCCGGTACGTATGCGCCAGGCTTCCTCGAGCTGGCCGACGTTGGCCGGGGTGATCTGCTTCAACGGCGAGTAGCGGTCGCCGAACTCGGTGCGCCCGTAGGCCTGCCAGTCGCCGTCCGGCATCGCCGGGGCGGTGCTGGTCATGCCGCTGTCGCGGTCGATGCGACCGACGATCTGCCCCGGATTGGTGAACTGGCTGCCCACCGCGGCGGCGCCGGCCAGGACCACCGCCACGCCCAGCGCCGCGGTGCCCAGCGGCGCCGGACCGTCGGCCAGCAGCGGGCGGCGGAACCAGGGTAGCCAGAGCAGCAGGCCGAAGACGAACCACAGAGCCAGGCGCGGCACCAGTTGCCACCAGTCCAGGCCGACTTCCCACAGCGCCCAGACGGTGCTGGCGAACAGCACCAGAGCGTACAGGCCTAGCGCCGCACGCTTGCCCAGCAGCAGCAACAGTCCGCTCAGGGCCAGGCCGATGCCGGCCAGCAGGTAGTACAGCGAGCCGCCCAGGCTCGCCAGCTTGATGCCGCCGGCCAGCAGCGCCAGGCCGGACAGCAGGATCAACAGGCCGAGCAGGCTCGGCAGCAGGCGCGATCGACTGCGGTTACCTTCGCTCATCGTCCGGTACTCCCTTCGGGGTTGATGACAGGCATTGCTTACTCTCCTATTACGTTCTGCACGCCGGGCTGTTCAGCCCGCCGCGCCGCGTTGGGCGGCGCTGAAGAAATGGCCGCTGGCCATGACCGAATCGCGGTTGTCCGAAGCAACAGCCTAGAACACCGTCTGGATCTTGATCCCCGCCACCAGCGCGTTGTCGACCTCGTCGACCCCGCCCGGCTGCTTGATGTACTGCAGGTTCGGCCGCACCGTCAGCCAGTCGGTCACATGCACCCCGTAGTACAGCTCGGCGTTGTACTCGGTGTCCTGCAGCGGCTGGTACAGCGGGTTGTCGTAGTCGTCGATGCCGTTCACCTGGTTCACCAGGCGCTGGCGCTTCTTCACATCGTCGTTGACATGGATGCGCGCGATGCCCAGGCCGATGTCGTCCTTCGGCCGCGCGTCGAACGGACCCTTGTAGACCACCCCGAGCTGCTGGTAGTTGTCCACCACGTTGGTCGCCTTGTCGTGGACCGTCAGGTTGGCGAACAGGCTCAACCCGCGCGAGGCATCGCCGTTGTGCGAAGTGACCTGCTGCTGCGCCACCACCCACCAGCCATGCTTGCTGCCGCGCGACTTGAAGTCGTTGCCGGTCAGCCCCTGCGGCTGGCCGTCGACGTCGTCGTAGACGTCATCGGCCTTCGCCGTGCTGTAGTAGTAACCCAGCCGGTACTCGCCCGGCAGTTGCTCGGCGCCGACCTTCGGCTGCCAGATCAGCTCCACCGGCAGCAACGCGCCCTTGGTCCCGCTGCCGCTCATCTTGAAGCCGTTGCCGGTCTCCAGGTTCGACGGGTTCTGCTCGTAGGCGCCGACCTGCACGTACCAGTCCGGCGCGAAGTTGTACTTCACCCGCAACGCCCACTGGCTGACCGGCCAGTTGTACCAGATGCTCCCCGCCCAGTTGCCCACCTGCGAGCCGCAGAAGGCCAGGTTCTGGAAATCGCAGGGGAAGCTGTTGAAGTCCTCGCCCTCGCCGAAACGGCCGAATTTCACGTCCAGCGCGCCGTCGAAGTACTGCTGCTTGAGCCACAGCTGGGTCAGCCGCCAGGTCTGCCCGCGGCCCCAGACCTCCTGCACCGAGCTGATGTGCCCGGCACGCGGGTCGCCGATGCGGTCGTTGGAAAGGTTCTTGCCGTTGCGCTCGGTGACGGTGAACTGGAACTCGGTAGCCTTCCAGCCGAGGATCTTCTCCAGGTCCATGTGCACGCCCAGGGCGAACTGGTCGGTGTAGCGTCCGGTCTTGTCGTCGTCATAGCCGCCGTCGAGGTTGGCCGCCGCCTCGCCGACGTACTCCAGCTTGAAGTCGTAGCCCTTCTCCAGCAGCTCGGTGCGCTTGCCGCCCCAGTCGCCGAGCATCCATTTCGAGTTCGG
>NZ_JBQENS010000035.1:0-72971 GCF_052044465.1 Pseudomonas sp. 22490
AGAAGAAGCCCAGCGGGTTGATGTCGTAGCTCACCAGCAGGTTCTTGGTCTGCTGGTAGTGGTCGAGCATCATCTTGTGCGTCTCGCGACCGACGCCGGACTTCTTGTAGCCGCCGAACGCGGCGTGGGCCGGGTACAGGTGGTAGCAGTTGGTCCACACGCGACCGGCCTTGATCCCGCGGCCCATGCGGTAGGCGCGGTTGATGTCGCGGGTCCAGAGGCCGGCGCCGAGGCCGTACTCGGTGTCGTTGGCGATGGCCAGGGCCTCGGCTTCGTCCTTGAAGGTGGTGACGCCGACCACCGGGCCGAAGATTTCCTCCTGGAACACGCGCATGCCGTTGTGCCCCTTGAGCAGGGTCGGCTGGATGTAGTAGCCGCTGGCCAGGTTGCCTTCGAGCTTCTCGACGCTGCCGCCGGCGAGCAGCTCGGCGCCTTCCTGCTGGGCGATGTCGAGGTAGGAGAGGATCTTCTCGTACTGCTGCTGGGAAGCCTGGGCGCCGACCATGGTCTCGGTGTCCAGCGGGTCGCCGCGCTTGATCGCCCTGACCTTTTTCAGCACCTCTTCCATGAATGCCGGGTAGATCGACTCCTGGACCAGCGCGCGGGACGGGCAGGTGCACACCTCGCCCTGGTTGAAGAAGGCCAGCACCAGGCCCTCGGCGGCCTTCTCGATGAACGCCGGCTCGGCCTGCATGATGTCTTCGAAATAGATGTTCGGGCTCTTGCCGCCCAGCTCGACGGTGGAGGGAATGATGTTCTCCGCCGCGCACTTGAGGATGTGCGAGCCGACCGGGGTGGAACCGGTGAAGGCGATCTTGGCGATGCGCTTGCTGGTGGCCAGGGCCTCGCCGGCCTCCCTGCCGAAGCCCTGGACGACGTTGAGCACGCCCGGCGGCAGCAGGTCGCCGATGAGTTCCAGCAGCACGCAGATACCCAGCGGGGTCTGCTCGGCCGGCTTGAGCACCACGCAGTTGCCGGCGGCCAGCGCCGGGGCCAGCTTCCAGGCGGCCATCAGCAGCGGGAAGTTCCACGGGATGATCTGCCCGACCACGCCCAGCGGCTCATGGATGTGGTAGGCCACGGTCCTGTCGTTGATCTCGGCGGCGGAGCCTTCCTGGGCGCGGATGCAGCCGGCGAAGTAGCGGAAGTGGTCGGCGGCCAGGGGGATGTCGGCGTTGAGGGTCTCGCGCACGGCCTTGCCGTTGTCCCAGGTCTCGGTGACGGCGAGCAGTTCCAGGTTCTGCTCGATGCGGTCGGCGATCTTCAGCAGGATGTTCGAGCGCTCCTGCACCGAGGTGCGGCCCCAGGCGTCGGCGGCGGCGTGGGCGGCGTCGAGGGCCTTGTCGATGTCCTCGGCGGTGGAACGGGGGAACTCGGCGATCGGCTGGCCGTTCACCGGCGAGGTGTTGGTGAAGTACTGGCCCTTGACCGGAGGCACGAACTCGCCGCCGATGTAGTTGCCGTAGCGGGCCTTGAAGGAAACGATGGCGCCTTCGCTACCGGGATGGGCGTAACGCATGATGGTATCTCCTGGCTCTTGTGCTTATTAGGGGAGGACGCGCTGTCGCGCTTGTCGTAAGCCTGGAGCAAGGGCCGGGCCAGAGTGGCGAAAGGCCCGGAGTAGAGCGTCCTGGAGGTTTCGCAGGGGAGCTTGCGAACGCTCCCTGTCACGCGGGCGGGACGCTCGTGAGTGACACTCTGTACCGTTTTCGGCGCAGCGCATGACTCATCGGTCAGTCCGTCGTTGCATTGCGCCCCGGCCTGTTGGATGCTGCACCGATAGCCGTCCGGAGAGTCGCGGACCGATCCACCGCGCCCAGGCAAGAGACGGCCCGTCCCTCGCGGAGAACCATAACAATGCCTGCCAGTTCCATGAGCCGCCACGCGCGGCAAGTGCTGACCGTCGCCCAGGGCAAGATCCCGCCGGGCGGCCCTGCGACCGATCCGTCCATCGCCCGCTCCTGGCTGCGCTGCCTGGAACAGCACCATCTCGATCCCGGCCAGCCGATGGCGCCGATGGTGCTGGAGCACGCGCGCATGCTCGAACGCCGCGAGCGCCTGCAACAGGTGCTGGAGATCGCCGATGGCGAGATGCACAGCCTCTACCAGCAGCTTTCCGGCAACGACCACGCGGTACTGCTCACCGATGCCCGCGGGGTGATCCTCAATTGCGTCAACGCCGACGCCCAGCGCCAGACCTTCGAACACGCCGGCCTCTGGCTCGGCGCCGACTGGAGCGAGCCCTGCGAAGGCACCAACGGCATCGGCACCTGCGTGGTCGAGCGGCAGGCCCTGACCATCCAGCAGGAAGAGCACTTCCGTAGCCGCCATACCGGCCTGACCTGCTCGGCGAGCCCGGTGTTCGATCCGCAGGGCGAGCTGATGGCGGTGCTCGACGTGTCTTCGGCGCGCCAGGAAGTCTCGCGGCAGAGCCAGTTCCACACCATGGCGCTGGTCAACCTGTCGGCGAAGATCATCGAGGGCTGCTATTTCCTCCGTCGCTTCGAGGGCTCCTGGCTACTGCGCTTCCATGTCCAGGGCGACTATGTCGGCCTGTTCAGCGAAGGGCTGCTGGCCTTCGAGGAAGACGGGCGGATCCGCGCGGTGAACCAGAGCGCGCTGAACCTGCTCGGTTGTCCGCGCCAGCGCCTGCTCGGCCAGCCGGTGGAGACCTTCTTCGATTGCCGTCTCGACGACCTGCTCGGTCGCGCCTCGCCGCAACCCAGCGCCAGCTGGCCGCTGCGCACCCGCGAGGGACGGACCCTGTACGCCATGCTGCGCGGCGCGCCGCGGGCGATACCCCAGGCCCTGGCGGTGCCCACGGCAGCGAAGCCGGCGCCTGCCGCGCCCGGCCTGTGCCTGGGCGACGCCGAGCTGGCCGCCGATTTCCGCCGGGCGCTGAAGGTCTACGCGCGCGACGTGCCGCTGCTGCTCAACGGCGAGACCGGTTCCGGCAAGGAGGCCTTCGCCAAGGCCGTGCACCTGGCCGGCCCGCGCGCGGAACAGGCGTTCGTCGCGCTGAACTGCGCGGCGATCCCGGAAACCCTGATCGAGAGCGAACTGTTCGGTTATCGCGGCGGCAGCTTCACCGGCGCGCGCAAGGAGGGCATGCGCGGCAAGTTGCAGCAGGCCGACGGCGGCACCCTGTTCCTCGACGAGATCGGCGACATGCCGCTGGCCTTGCAGACCCGCCTGCTGCGGGTGCTGGAAGAGCGCCGGGTAGTACCGCTGGGCGGCGAGCCGGAGGATGTCGACGTGCGCCTGATCAGCGCTACCCACCGCGACCTGGCCGGGCTGGTCGCCGATGGACGCTTCCGCGAGGATCTCTACTACCGCCTCAATGGCATGGTCGTGAGCCTGCCGCCGCTGCGCGAGCGCAGCGACCGCGAGGAGTTGCTGGACTACCTGCTGGCCGAGGAAGCCAGGGGCCAGCGCATCCAGCTCGACGGCGAGGTTCGCCAGGGCCTGCTGGCCTACCGCTGGCCGGGCAACGTCCGGCAGATGCGCACGGTGCTGCGGACCCTGGTGGCACTCTGCGAGGACGGCCGGGTCGGCCTGCGCGACCTGCCCGCGGATATCCGCCAGGCCCTGGCGGCGCTGCCGCCCGCCGCAGCGGCGCCCGCCCCGGCCGCGGGCAACAGCCTGGACGACGCCGAGCGAGCCGCGTTGCTGGCGGCGCTGGACGGCCAGCGCTGGCACGTGAGCCGGGTGGCCGAGCAACTGGGGATCAGCCGCAACACCCTGTATCGCAAGCTGCGCCGGCACGGCCTGGTGCGCGGCCAGGCCTGACGGGCGGGACGGCTCCAGGCGGGCCGCCGCGAGGCCGGCGGGAACCCCGCCGACGCCGCGTCGTCTGATGCCGCGACGCCGGGCGGCCGGCGCCTCCGCTGTGCTAATCTGCCGCCCATTCACAGCGCCTTCGACGGCTTGATCTGCAGGAGTCTGCATGCACATCCACGTACTCGGCATCTGCGGGACCTTCATGGGCTCGCTGGCCGTGCTGGCCAAGGAACTGGGCCACCGGGTGACCGGTTCCGACGCCAACGTCTACCCCCCCATGAGCACCCAACTGCAAGCCCAGGGCATCGAGTTGATGCAGGGCTACGATCCGGCCCACCTGGAGCCGGCGCCGGACCTGGTAGTGATCGGCAACGCCCTGTCGCGCGGCAATCCGGCGGTGGAGCATGTCCTGAACAAGGGCCTGCCCTACGTTTCCGGCCCGCAGTGGCTGGCCGACCACGTGCTGCAAGGACGCTGGGTGCTGGCGGTGGCCGGTACCCACGGCAAGACCACCACCACCAGCATGCTCGCCTGGGTCCTGGAGCACGCCGGCATGAGCCCGGGCTTCCTGATCGGCGGGGTGCCGCAGAACTTCGGGGTTTCGGCGCGCCTGGGCGGTACGCCGTTCTTCGTGGTCGAGGCCGACGAGTACGACAGCGCTTTCTTCGACAAGCGCTCGAAGTTCGTCCATTACCGCCCGCGCACGGCGATCCTGAACAACCTGGAATTCGACCACGCGGATATCTTCCCCGACCTCGCGGCCATCGAGCGGCAGTTCCACCATCTGGTGCGCACCGTGCCGGGCGAGGGCCTGATCATTCGCCCGAGCGCCGAGAAAGCCCTGGAGCGCGTACTCGGGATGGGCTGCTGGACCCCGGTGCAGACCACCGGCGAAGGCGGCCAGTGGCAGGCGCGCCTGCTCGCCGAGGACGGCTCGCGCTTCGAGGTGCTGTTCGACGGCATCGTCCAGGGCGAGGTGGACTGGCCGCTGACCGGCCTGCACAACGTCGCCAACGCCCTCGCCAGCCTGGCGGCGGCGCGCCATGTCGGTGTGGTGCCCAGCCAGGGCGCGGCAGCGCTCAGCGAGTTCCGCAACGTCAAGCGGCGCATGGAGAAGGTCGCGGAGGTCCGGGGCGTGACCCTCTACGACGACTTCGCCCACCATCCGACCGCCATCGCCACCACCCTCGACGGCCTGCGCAAGCAGGTTGGCGCGGATACCCAGGTGATCGCCATCGTCGAGCCGCGTTCCAACTCGATGAAGCTCGGCGCTCATCGCGACGGCCTGCCGGACAGCGTGCGCCAGGCCGACCAGGTGCTCTGGTACGCGCCGCCGAACCTGGGCTGGGACCTGGCCGCCACCGCCGCGCAATGCGCGATACCGTCGCAGGTCTGCGATACCCTGGAGGCGATCATCGAGCAGGTGCGCCAGCAGGCCAGGCCCGGCGCGCAAGTGGTGATCATGAGCAACGGCGGCTTCGGCGGCTTGCACGGCAAGCTGGCCGCGGCGCTGGCCGAGTGAGGGGCGCGATGAGCGGTCCGGAACGCATTACCCTGGCGATGACCGGCGCCTCCGGCGCCCAGTACGGCCTGCGCTTGCTCGATTGCCTGGTGCAGGAAGAGCGCGAGGTGCACTTCCTGATCTCCAAGGCCGCGCAACTGGTGATGGCCACCGAGACCGACGTGGCCTTGCCGGCCAAGCCGCAGGCGATGCAGGCCTTCCTCACCGAATATTGCGGTGCCGCCGCCGGACAGATCCGCGTGTTCGGCCAGAACGACTGGATGGCGCCGCCGGCCTCCGGCTCCAGCGCGCCCAATGCCATGGTGATCTGCCCGTGTTCCACCGGCACCCTGTCGGCGGTCGCCACGGGGGCCTGCAACAACCTCATCGAGCGCGCCGCCGATGTCGCCCTGAAGGAGCGCCGGCCGCTGGTGCTGGTGCCGCGCGAGGCGCCGTTCTCCAGTATCCACCTGGAAAACATGCTCAAGCTGTCCAACCTCGGCGCGGTGATCCTGCCGGCGGCGCCGGGCTTCTACCACCAGCCGCAATCGGTGGAGGACCTGGTGGACTTCGTCGTCGCGCGAATCCTCAACACCCTGGGGATTCCCCAGGATATGCTGCCGCGCTGGGGGGAACAGCACCTTGTCAGCGACGAGTAGGGTGCTGCTGCTGGTCCTGGCGGTGCAGATGGGCGGTTGCGCCACCGTGCGCACCCTGGATGCGGCCAAGCCAGGGGCGCCGGTGGTCTACGCCGGCACCCGGCTGGACTGGTACAGCCTGCACGGCGGCTGCTGCCCGATGGAACGCTTCGGCGCGGAGGCGCCGGCCCATCCGGGGCTCGACCTGCCGGGCAGCGCGCTGCTGGACACCCTGTTGCTGCCGTTCTCGCTGGCCACCGCCATCGGCCTCAACCTCGGCGTCAGCGGCGGCATGTAGGGCGGGATCCGCCCCAGGCTCATTTCCCCAGCTTGCGCAGTTCGTCGGACTCGACGAAGCGCACGCCCTTGCCTTCCTCCAGCGCCAGGCGCCAGAGCGCGCGGGCCAGGTCGCAGGCCTCGATGCCGTGGTACTTGCCGGGAAGGATGCGGGCGATCGGCGCAGCGAGGATCTCGGCCAGGCGGAATTCCTCGCGCGGGCCGAACAGCAGCGATGGCCGGGCGATGGTCAGTTGTGGCCAGCCCTGTTCCTGCAGGGCCTGCTCCAGTTCGCCCTTGACCCGGTTGTAGAAGATCGACGACTTGGCGTCGGCGCCCAGGGCGCTGACCACCAGGTAATGCCGGGCGCCCATCTCCAGCGCGCGCTTGCCCACCGCCAGCGGCAGGTCGAAATCGACCGCGCGGAAGGCCTCCTCCGAGCCGGCTTCCTTGATCGTGGTGCCGAGGCAGCAGAAGGCGGTATCGATGCTGCCGTCGAGTTGCGGCAGCAGCTCGGCCAGCGGGCCGACCGGGTTGTCCAGCCGCGGATGCTCGGCCAGCGCCTTGCGGGCAGGGGCGATGACCTTGGCCAGGGTCGGCTCGCTCAATATCCGATCCAACAGGTGCTCGCCGGTAAGACCGGTCGCGCCGGCGAGCAGAACGCGCTTGGGCGTCGAGTGCATGTGTGTTTCTCCCCTTCCACACCAATGAGCGTAGTGCGCGGCGTATCTATTTGCCCGCCGCGCCCTCGCCGGTTTTTCCTTCCCGGGACGCGAGCGCGCGCTCGGCTTGCTGCCCCCGCAGCGTCCGCCAGTGCGCGAGCACGCGTTCCGGTAACCAGGCTTGCGGTTCCGAAGCTTCGAAACCTTCCTCCTTCTCCCTTTGACGCACTTCCTCTTTCGCCAGTTCGAACGCTTTGGACAGATCGTCGGTGCGGTTCAGCGCATTGGCCAGCAAGGCGCGGCCGAAATAGGTGAAGTCGGCGTCGTCGGAACAGCCGAACGAGACCCGGTCGGCACGCGCGGCGGTCAGGATCAGGGTACGTTCGTCTTTCAGCGGCGGGATGAAGCCCCCGCTGTAGCAGGCCGATACCACCAGCACCTTGTCGCGCTGGCGCAGCGGCGCGAGCAGTTCGGCCAGTTCCGCGGCCGGCAGGTCGCCGAGGTTCAGGCCGGGCATGTCCAGGGCCAACTGGTGGTCGCTGGAGCCGTGGCTGGTCAGGTAGATGAAGACCAGGTCTTCCGGCCCGCTGCGTTCGGCCAGGGTGCGCACGGCGCGGGACAGGCTTTCCCGGGTAGCCAGCGGGCGGTCGCCGAAGTGGTCGCGGTGGTTGACCAGGCGAATCACGCCACGAGCGGCGAAACGCTGGCCGAGCAGGTCGCCGGCGTAATCGGCCTCGCGCAGGAACACGCCCTGGCGGCCATCGCCGCCCAGGCTCAGGGCATAGAGTTCGCTGGCCGGCGTCGAGGCCGGGATCTTGCGCAGTTCTTCGTCGAGCAGGCGACCCTGGGCCAACAGGCCGATTTCCAGAGTGTCGGGCAGGGCCTTGCCGGCGGCGTCGCGGATGCGCTTGCCGTCGGCCCAGAGTCCCTGCTCACGGCTGCCGTCGGCGCGGTCCAGGGTGCCTTGGCCGGCATAGGCGCCGGCGGCGAAGCCGCCTTCGTAGCGGGTGCCGTCCAGTTGTTCGAGCAGGCCCTGGCCATGGAAGCGCCAGAACTGGAAACCGCCGCGGTAGCGGCTGCCGTCGGCGCCGAGAAGCTCGCCGGGGCCGTTCAGCGCGCCTTCGCTGAAGCGGCCGATCCAGACATCGCCGCTGGCGCTTTCGTAGCGCCCCTGGCCATGGAACTGGTTGTCCTTGAACTGGCCGACGTAGCGGTCGCCATCGGGCCCGCTCCAGCGCCCCTTGCCGTTCAGTTGCCCGTCGCGGAAGGTACCGGCGTACTGGTTGCCCTGGCTGTCGCTGAAGCTGCCTTCGCCTTCCAGGCGGCCCTGGCGGAAGCTGCCCTGGTAGCGGCTGCCATCGCTGCCGTCCAGCGTGCCCTGGCCGCTGTACAGGCCCTTGCGGAAACCGCCGCGGTAGCGAGTGCCCTGTTGTTCCAGGCTGCCTTCGCCATCGAACAGGCCCTGGCGGAAACCGCCCTGGTAGACGCTGCCATCGGCCATCGCCAGGCGTCCCTGACCGTCGAACAGGCCGGCCGCGAAGCCACCGCTGTAGCGGCTGCCGTCGGCGCCCTGCCAGGTGCCATGGCCGTGCAGCAGGCCATGCTCGAAGCGGCCGGCGTACCAGGCGCCGTTGTCGTAGTCCAGCCGGCCCTGGCCTTCCAGGCGCCCGTCCACCAGCTCGCCGCGATAGCGCGCGCCGTCAGGCAGGCGCGCATCGGCCGGGAGCAGCGGTTCGCCCTCGCCACAGGCGGCGAGCAGGATGACCAGGGCGGAGCAGAGCGAGAGAGACCTGGCGGGGCGAAGCATGCGGCGTTCCCGATGAGTGGTTCGGTCCGAGGGTGGAGGGGAGACAGTGTGGCGGAAAAATCGTTGCCTGGCAGTAGGGTATTTCCCTGCCGGCCCAGAGCGCCCCCGCGAGCGGGGGCTTTTGGAAGGGGGGAGAGGGGCGCGAAGGCGCCTGGCCGTCAAGCGAACGGCAGCGCTCGCTGGGGCGGGCTCAGACGAAGCAGAGGCTGAGGGTCTCGGCGATGTAGGCGGGTTTCTCCTGGCCTTCGATCTCCAGGGTGGCGCGCGCCTTGATCAGCCACTGGCCGGGATTCTTCTCGTTGACGTCGAGCAGGGTCAGGCCCAGGCGGACCCGCGAGCCGACCCGCACCGGCTGGATGAAGCGCACCGTATCGAGGCCGTAGTTGACCGCCATCTTCAGTCCTTCGGGAAGCACCAGCAGGCCTTCCATCAGCTTCGGGATCAGCGACAGGGACAGGAAACCGTGGGCGATGGTGCCGCCGAAGGGCGTCTTCGCCGCCTTCTCCGGATCGACGTGGATGAACTGGTGGTCGCCGGTGCATTCGGCGAACTGGTCGACCCGCTCCTGGTCGATGGTGAGCCATTCGGAATGGCCGAGATCCTTGCCGACATAGTCCTTGAGCGCTGCTACGGGTACGAATGGCATAAGTCCTCCGGGAGGATGGCTGTTGTTCTCATGGTGCAGGAAGATCAGCACGCGTTGGCGACCGGGTCAAGAAACCATCGGCCTGGCGAATATCGCGTCATGCGGTGCCGCGACTGCGACTGATGGATAGGCGAGGAGCGTGCCAATGTCCCGGCGGGCTGGGCATAATGGTCGGCCCTTGCTGGAGGTGCCCATGTTGCTTCGTGGTCTGACCTGGCTGGTGCTGTTCCAGTTGCTCGGCACAGGTCTGAACGTTCTGTTGTTGCCCATGCTGCCCGGTCCGATCATCGGCCTGGTGCTGCTGTTCGGTTATTTCCTGGCGCGTGGCGAGGTCGGCAAGCCGGTCAACGAGGCGGCCGGCTCGTTGCTGCGCTACCTGCCGCTGCTGCTGGTGCCGGCGGCGGTCGGGGTGATGGCCTATGCGCGGGAGATCGCCGCCGACTTCTGGGCCATCGTCGGCGCGCTGGTACTGTCGCTGGTGCTGTCGTTCCTGTTCGCCGGCTGGACGATGCAGAAGCTCATCGATCGCCAGCAACGTCGCCGGGAGGAGTCCTGATGGCCTGGCAGGCCGCCCTCGAGGCGGTGATCCACCATCCGCTGTTCGGCGTCGGCGTGACCCTGGGCGCCTACCAGTTGGCCCTGGCCGCCTATGAACGGACCCGCTGGGTGTTCCTGCAGCCGGTGCTGGTATCGATGCTGGTGGTGATCGGCGTGCTGCTGCTTTGCGGCATCGACTACGACGAATACAGTGCCAGCGCCAAGGTCCTGACCATTCTCCTCGGCCCCGCCACGGTGGCCCTGGCGGTGCCGCTGTTCCTCAACCTGCGGCGTATCCGCCAATTGTTCTGGCCGACCCTGCTGACCCTGGTGGTCGCCGGTACGCTGGCGACGGTGCTGGGCATCGCATTCGGCTGGTTGTTCGGTGCCGAGCCGCGGATGCTGATGAGCATGGCGCCGAAGTCGGTGACCTCGCCGATCGCCATGCTGGTGGCCAGCCAGATCGGCGGCGTGGCGGCGCTGGCCGCCGTGTTCGTACTGATCACCGGGGTACTCGGGGCGATCCTCGGGCCGGAGCTGCTGCGCGCCATCGGCGTCCGGCACCCCGCCGCGCAGGGCATGGCGCTGGGCATGACGGCCCACGCGGTAGGCACTTCGCGGGCCTTGCAGGAAGGCGAGGAGTGCGGCGCCTTCGCCGCCCTGGCGATGAGCCTGATGGGCGTTGCCACCGCAGTGCTGCTACCGTTGGCGGTAGCGCTGGTTGCCTGACGATGCCCGAGGAGTCGCGATGAAGTTGCCGTTGTTTCCCCTCAACGCCGTGCTGTTCCCCGGTTGCCGCCTGGACCTGCAGATCTTCGAGGCGCGCTACCTGGACATGATCAGCCGCTGCATGAAGCAGGGCACCGGTTTCGGCGTGGTGACCATCGGCGAAGGGCGGGAGGTCGGCGAAGCGCCGAGCCGCCTGGCGATGGTCGGCTGCGAGGCCTCGGTCCGCGACTGGCAGCAGCGCCCGAACGGCCTGCTGGGCATCCGCGTGGAGGGCGGTCGGCGTTTCCAGGTGCTGTCGGTGGAGGTCCAGGCCGACCAGCTCAGCGTTGGCGAGATCGAGTGGTTCGAAGACCTGCCGGAGCAACCCCTGACCTACGAACACAACGATCTCGCCGCGTTGCTCAGCGTGCTGGCCGAGCATCCGATGGTGGCCGCGCTGGAGATGGGCGGCGAGCCCGGCGGCCAGCAGGACCTGGCCAACCAGTTGGCCTACCTGCTGCCGTTCGATACCGAACGCAAGCTCGAACTGCTCGCCCTGCCCGACGCGCAGATGCAACTGGCGCGGATCCAGGTGCTGCTGGAGCACCTGCAGGGCGAGTTGGGTATCGACTGAGCGCCAACCCTCACAGCGGCCGGTAGCGCGCAATGGCTTCCGGCAGGGCCCAGCCGGCGGCGATCGCCAGGGTCGCCACGCAGACCGGCAACAGCAGCCACCAGACCCGTTGCGGCAGCGCCGGCAGCGACTCGCGGCGCTGGCTCAGCCACAGGCTGGCGGCGCAGACCGTAGTGGCGAGCAGGGCGCCGGCGACGATGTCCGACGGCCAGTGCACGCCAAGGTAGACCCGCGACAGGGCGATGCTCAGCGACGGGATCACCGCCAGCAGTACCCAGGTCAGGCGCCAGCGCGGCGGTTGCTGGCGGCTGGCGAGGACGCCCAGGGTGAGGAAGAAGGCGAAGGACGCCGAGCTGTGTCCGCTGGGGAAGCTGAAGCTGCTCAGCGGTTCGGCCAGCACTTCCGGGCGGGCGCGGGCGAACAGGGTCTTCAGGGTCTGGTTGGCCAGCGCGGTACCCACCAGGGTGCCGATGGCGAAGATGGCCGGACGCCATTGCCGGGTCAGCAGGAGGATACCGCCGAGCAGCGCACCGGCGATGAACTGGGTGCGGAAATCGCCGAGCCGGGTGACCACCACCATCACCGGGTTCAGGTCGGCGTTGCGATGCTCCTGGACCAGCGTCATCAGGCCCTGGTCGAGGTCCTGGAGGTACGGCCAGGCGACGGTCATCGCCAGCAGCAGGACCAGGCTCAGCGCGGCCGCCACAGCGGTTGCCCAGCGTTTGCGCCGCAGGCTGGCCTGGACTACCACGCCGACCAGCACCGCCAGGCAGGCCGCGACGATCCCGGCTTCGCTCCAGAAGCCTTCCGGCAACGGCAGGCGCAGGGCTGCGCCGGTGGCCCAGCCGGGCAACAGGTAGGCGACCGCCCAGCCGGCGGCGGCGATCAGCGAAACGCCGAGAAAACGGCCGAACGGCATGTCGAGCATGCCGGCGACCATCGGCAGCATCGGTCGCAGGGCGCCGATGAAGCGGCCGACCAGCAGGCTGGCGATACCGTAGCGTTCGAAGTACACCTCGGCGGCGGTGATCCACTGCGGATGGCTGCGCAGGCCGGGCAGGCGGCGGATGTTCTGGTGGAAGCGGCGGCCGATCCAGTACGAGCTGAGGTCGCCCAGCACCCCGCCGGCGTAGGCCAGCAGCAGGGTTTCGCCGAGGCCGAGGGCGCCGCTGCCGGCGATCACCGCGACGCCGAACAGCAGCACCACGCCGGGGAGGACGATACCGACGATGGCCGCGCATTCGAGGAAGGCGATGAGGAAGATGGCCAGCCCCAGCCACTCGGGGTTGGCGGCCATCCAGGCGTTGAAGCTGTCGAGACTCATTGCAGGTGCGGGTCCTGATGTCCGAGTAGATGATAGTCGCGCCCGGCGACCTGGCCGCGGCGCAGTGGGTTGCGGGTGCAGAAGGCGGCGAAGGTGGCATCGACGAAACGGTACGGCAGGTGTTCGTCGCGCCCCTTCGGAATGCCCAGCCGAGCGGCCTGGATCACCTGGCTGGGGCGCTCGCCGACATCGTCGACGAACAGTCGCTGCGGGTCGAAGCGCTGCGCGTCCCACTCCGGCACCTTCAGCCCCATGGCCTTGCACAGCAGGGTCTGGCCGGCGCACAGGCGGCCGATCTCGCGGGGCCGGCCCTGGCTGTCCGGGTTCAGGCTCTGCATCCGCTCCAGCGCCGTGTGGTCGCTGATGCGATCCAGCCAGGGATGGCCGGACTTGATCAGCACCGCATTGCCCGGCCCGCCGGCGCTGAAGTTCAGCGAGTCGCCGCCGCGCGCGTAATACATATAGATGTGCCCGCCGTCGAGGAACAGTGCCTTGCGCTTCTCGGTGTAGCCGAGCGAGGCATGGCTGCCTTTCTCCTCCAGGTAGTAGGCCTCGGTCTCGATGATTCGCGCCGCCAGCCAGAGATTGCCCTGGCGATGGCGGATCACCTTGCCCAGCAACTCGCGGGCGACCAGCAACGCATCGCGGTCGAAGAAGGTGTCGGGGAGCGGCCGGGCGTCGGGCCAGGGCAAACTAAGGATGGGATCGCGGGACATGGGATTGTCGCTGGGACCATGGCAGTCATAGGCTGGCGAATGATAACAACAAGAGCCTGAATCATGGTTGAACGAGAGCGTGTCGACAGTGCCCACATCACGCCCAGCGCCCATTACACCGGGTACGTCTGGTTCCGCCATCGACTCGCCGAACCGGCCTTCGCCACCGTCTTCGGCCGCTGGGTACACGGCTTCGTCGCGCCGATCAACTGGGGCGCGCAGCTCGGTTTCGGACTGAACATCGAGGATTTCCTGTTACAAAGACACCTCATGATCGACGCGCGCCTGACCCAGGCCGTCGAACGCGAGGGAGTGGTCCAGGTGGTGGAAATGGCCTGCGGGCTCTCGCCGCGTGGGCGACGCTTCCGGCAACGCTATCCACAGTTGCGCTACCTGGAGGCCGACCTGCCGCCGATGGCCGCGCGCAAGGCGGCGTTGCTCCGCGAGCAGGGGTGGCTGGGCCCGGAGCACGCGGTGGCGGCTGTGGATATCCTCGCCGAGGACGGCGAGCGCAGCCTTGCCGCGCTGTTCGCCGGGCTCGATCGCGAGCGCCCGCTGGTGGTGATCACCGAGGGGTTGGTGAACTATTTCCAGCGCCCGGTGATCGAGGCCTTCTGGAGTCGCCTGGCGACCGAACTTAAACGCTTCCCCCAGGGCACCTACCTGACCGACCTCTATCCCGATCTCCGCGAGCACCCGCGCTACCGGCAGATCCGCTGGGGAGTGGGGATCATCGGGCGGCTGACGCGGGGAAGCTATCCGTTGCATTACCGCAATGCCGCGGAAATCGAGGCGGCCTTCGCCCGCTGCGGCTTCGCCTCCACCCTGGTGCTCGACCCGCAGCGCGAAGGCGCCGCCCTGGGCTTGCCGCAGGGACGCCTGCCGAGCCTGGTGCGGGTAATCGAAAGCCGCACGGCATAGCCGCCTCTCAGGCGACCTCCGCTCGCTCCCAGGCGGCGAGGAGGTCGGCCAGTCCGGCGCTGGCCGCCGGATCGGAGTGCGGGAAGATGAAGGCGAAGCCGTCGGCGGTCGAGCGCAGGGGCAGGATGTCCAAGTCCGCCAGGCCGTCGCAGCACAACCGCCAGCCGCGTTGCGGGCGGGATTCGGGCAGCTCGGCGTGCAGCCGCCCGCCGAAATAGCCGAGTTCCATCAGTTCCGCCGCATAGACGCCGAACTGCGGATGTTCCAGCCGAGCGTGCCCTTGGGCTGGCCGATGGCGGACCTCGAAGCGTCGCTCCAGGTCGAGCAGGCGCGTGCGCGGGATCCGCGTGCTGCCCTCGGCGCGCTCCGGCAGTGCCTCGCCGCGCAGGAACGGGCCGTAGAGCCGGGCGCAGGCCTCGCGTCGTTCGAACTGGGCAAGATGGTCGGCGTCGTGGATCAGGGCGAACTCGGCGTTCCCGCAGGCATGGGCGAACACCGCATGTTCCCAGGGCTGGGTGAAATGGTCGTACTCGCCGGCGAGCACCAGGGTCGGGCAGGTCGGGTGCCGCTCGAAGCCGCCGAAGGCCAACAGGCGCCGGCTATTCTGCCGGTAGCGTTCGATCTCCGCCGCGGTCAGGCGTTGCAACTGGCGCAGCATGGCCTTGCGAAATACCGGGGAGACGCCGGTACGTTCCAGCTGTAGCGGGTTGATCAGGCCGGTCAGTACGCCGTGGGCGAAGGCGCTCTGGTCGCCCTCGTCGAGCCGGGCCAGGGCTTCTTCCAGCAGCAGCCGCGCACCGGGGCGGCCGAATGCGGTGATGCCGGCCAGTAGCAGGCGCGCGCAGCGGCGCGGATGGCGGGCGGCGAACAGCGCGGCCAGGGCCGAGCCGTAGGACAGGCCGATGGGCATCAACGGCGGCAGGCCGAGCCGTTCGGCGAAGGCCGCGATCAGGTCGGCGAGGTCTTCCAGGCTCAGTTCCGCCGCCAGTTGCAGGTTGCCGCCCTGGCTCGGCAGGTCGAGCAGGATCACCGGGTGCTCGGCGAGCAGTTCGCTGACCTCGCCGGTGAACGAGCGGAAGCTCTGGAAGGCGCCGCCCAGCAGGAGCACCGGCGGGCGCGGGTCGTCGGCGCGGGCGGCGAAGGCCTGGTAGCGCAGTTGCCAGCCGTCTAGGAAGAGGATATCCGGTTCGCTGCTCAGCGACTGCGCGCTGTAGTCGGTACGGTAGCGCATGGCGAGGCCCCGCGGTGTGTGCGTCGTTATTGTTGTTCTGCCGAGCGGGTGCCGGTGGGTGGCAGTGGCCAGGCTCGCCTCGAAGGTAAACAGAGGTAGCAATTTTGTTTACCTATCCTTCGGCCGGCGCCTGCGCCCGGGTGTCACCGTCTCGCGCACAGCCCCAGGCGCAGCAGGGCTGCCGCGTTACCGCCGGGGGCGATGGAACGCACTGTCTACCGACCGGCTGTTGCGGCTGGGCGCGCCGGGGCTGGCTCGCTATAATCGCGCATTTCCCTGACGCCAGATGCCGAGACCATGACCGAGTCCGTCCTCGACTATATGAGCCGCCTTGGCCGCGATGCCCGCGCCGCCTCGCGGTTGCTCGCGCGCGCCGCCACCGCGCAGAAGAACCGCGCCCTGCTGGCCGCGGCCGATGCGTTGGACGCCGCCCGCGCGGAGTTGTCCCACGCCAACGAGCAGGACCTCGCCGCCGGCCGCGCCAATGGCCTGGAGCCGGCGATGCTGGACCGCTTGGCGCTGACCCCGGCGCGCATCGACGACATGATCGAGGGCCTGCGCCAGGTCGCCACGCTGCCCGACCCGATCGGCGAGATCCGCGACATGCGCTATGTGCCCTCGGGCATCCAGATCGGCAAGATGCGCGTGCCGCTGGGCGTGGTCGGGATCATCTACGAGTCGCGGCCGAACGTGACCATCGACGCCGCCAGCCTGTGCCTGAAGTCCGGCAACGCGACCATCCTGCGCGGCGGCTCCGAGGCGATCCACTCCAACCAGGCGATCGCCCGCTGCATCCAGCAGGGCCTGGCCGAGGCCGGCCTGCCGGCCGCCGCCGTGCAGGTGGTGGAAACCACCGACCGCGCCGCGGTCGGCGCGCTGATCAGCATGCCCGAATACGTCGACGTGATCGTCCCGCGCGGCGGCAAGGGCCTGATCGAGCGCATCAGCCGCGAGGCCAAGGTGCCGGTGATCAAGCACCTGGACGGCATCTGCCACGTCTACATCGATGTCGCCGCCGACCTGGACAAGGCGATTCGCGTCGCCGACAACGCCAAGACCCAGCGCTATGCACCGTGCAACACCATGGAGACGCTGCTGGTGCATGCCGGTATCGCCGAGCGGGCGCTGCCGCCCCTGGCCACGATCTACCGCGAGAAGGGCGTGGAACTGCGCGGCGACGCCGCGACCCGCGCGCTGCTCGGCGCAGACGTGCTGGAGGCTACCGAGGAGGACTGGCGTACCGAGTACAACGCGCCGATCCTGTCGATCCGCATCGTCGACGGGCTGGACGCGGCGATCGAGCACATCAACACCTACGGCTCGCAGCACACCGACGCGATCATTACCGAGAACTTCAGCGATGCGCGGCGTTTCCTCGCCGAAGTGGATTCCGCTTCGGTGATGGTCAACGCCTCGACCCGCTTCGCCGACGGCTTCGAGTACGGCCTCGGCGCCGAGATCGGGATTTCCACCGACAAGCTGCACGCCCGCGGCCCGGTCGGCCTGGAAGGCCTGACCAGCGAGAAGTACGTCGTCTTCGGCGACGGTCACGTGCGCACCTGATGGGCAAACGTATCGGCCTGTTCGGCGGCACTTTCGACCCCGTGCATATCGGACATATGCGCAGCGCCGTGGAAATGGCCGAGCAGTTCGCCCTCGACGAACTGCGCCTGCTGCCCAATGCGCGGCCGCCGCACCGGGAAACCCCGCAGGTGTCGGCCGCGCAGCGGTTGGCGATGGTCGAGCGGGCGGTGGCGGGAGTCGAGCGATTGACGGTCGATCCCCGCGAACTGCAGCGCGACAAGCCGTCCTACACCATCGACACCCTGGAGTCGGTGCGGGCGGAGCTGGCGGCCGACGACCAGTTGTTCATGCTGATCGGCTGGGATGCCTTCTGCGGCTTGCCGACGTGGCACCGCTGGGAGGCGTTGCTGGATCACTGCCACATCGTCGTGTTGCAGCGTCCGGATGCCGACAGCGAGCCGCCGGAGTCGCTGCGCGACCTGCTGGCGGCGCGGAGCGTGGCCGACCCGCAGGCCCTGAAAGGGCCGGGCGGACAGATCACCTTCGTCTGGCAGACGCCGCTGGCGGTGTCCGCCACCCAGATCCGCGCGCTGCTGGGTGCCGGGCGCTCCGTGCGTTTCCTGGTGCCGGACGCGGTATTGAACTACATCGAGGCGCACCACCTGTATCGTGCGCCACACTGATAAAGAAACAGAGACCGACTCAATGCAAACCGAACAACTCGTCCAAGTGGCCATCGATGCCCTGGAAGACCTCAAGGCCCAGGACATCGTGACCCTCGATGTGCGGGACAAGACCAGCGTCACCGACTACATGGTGATCGCCTGCGGCAGTTCCAGCCGCCAGGTCAAGTCGCTGGCCGACAACGTCCTGACCAAGGCCAAGGAAAACGGCGTCAAGCCCCTGGGCAGCGAAGGCCTGGAGTCCGGCGAATGGGCGCTGCTCGACCTGGGCGACGTGGTGGTCCACGTGATGCTCCCGGCGACCCGCCAGTTCTACGACCTGGAGCGCCTGTGGCAGGGCGCCGAGCAGAGCCGCGCCCAGCACCAGCCGGAAGAGTGACGCCGGCATGCGGTTGCGCCTGATCGCGGTTGGCTCGCGCATGCCTCGCTGGGTCGAGGAAGGCTGGCAGGAATACGTCAAGCGCCTGCCGGCCGAGCTGTCCCTCGAACTGGTGGAGATCCCGCTCAACACCCGCGGCAAGAACGCCGACGTGGCGCGCCTGATCCGTCAGGAAGGCGAGGCCATGCTGGCGCGCGTCCAGCCGGGGGAACGGGTGGTGACCCTGGAGGTCGAAGGTCGGCCCTGGAGCACCGAGCAACTGGCTCGCGAACTGGATCGCTGGCGTCTCGACGCACGCACCGTGAATCTCATGGTCGGCGGCCCGGAAGGGCTGGCGCCGGAGGTCTGCGCGCGCAGCGAGCAGCGCTGGTCGCTGTCGCCGTTGACGCTGCCGCACCCGTTGGTGCGGATCCTGGTCGGCGAGCAGATCTACCGGGCCTGGACCGTATTGTCCGGGCACCCCTACCACAAATAGTCCCCAGTCCCGATGCCGCAGCCGATCCACCTGAAAGACCACGAGAAAGACGCCCGCCTGGTGCGTCGGCGCGTCATCGTCGGGGCGGTGGCGGTGGTCTTGCTGACCCTGGTGCTGGTGGCGCGCATGTACCACCTGCAGGTGACCCAGTACGAGTACCATTCGACGCTGTCGGAGAACAACCGGGTCCATGTGCAGCCGATCCCGCCGACCCGCGGGATCATCTTCGACCGCAACGGCGTGATCATCGCCGACAACCGGCCGAGCTTCAGCCTGACCATCACCCGCGAACGCACCGAGGACCTGCAGAAGACCCTCGACACGCTGGTGGAGATCCTCGGCCTGACCGAGGACGACCGGGCCATCTTCGAGAAGCGCATGAAGCAGGGGCGGCGTCCGTTCGAGCCGGTTCCCATCATGTTCGAACTCAACGAGGAACAGATCGCCCGCATCGCGGTGAACCAGTTCCGCCTGCCGGGCGTCGACGTGGCGACCCAGTTCGTCCGCCACTACCCGCTGAAGGAGCACTTCGCCCATTCGGTCGGGTACGTCGGGCGGATCAACGAGCAGGAACTGAAGAACCTCGACCCGATCAACTACAGCGGCACCCACCATATCGGCAAGACCGGCATCGAGCGCTTCTACGAGAGCGAGTTGCACGGCACGGTTGGCTACGAGGAAGTCGAGACCAACGCCCGCGGGCGGGTGCTGCGGGTGCTCAAGCGCACCGACCCGATTCCCGGCAAGGACATCGTCCTGAGCATCGACAGCCGCCTGCAGGAGGCCGCCGAGAACGCCCTGGCCGGGCGGCGGGGCGCCATCGTGGCGATCCAGCCGTCCACCGGCGACGTGCTGGCGATGGTCAGCCAGCCGAGCTACGACCCCAACCTGTTCGTCACCGGCATCAGCTTCAAGGCCTATGCCGAGCTGCGTGACTCCATCGACCGGCCGCTGTACAACCGCGTCCTGCGCGGGCTCTATCCGCCGGGCTCGACGGTGAAGCCGGCGGTGGCGCTGGCCGGCCTCGACGCCGGGGTGGTCACGCCGACCTCGCGGGTCTTCGACCCCGGCTACTACCAGTTGCCCAACTACGACCACAAGTACCGTAACTGGAACCGCTACGGCGATGGCTGGGTGAGCCTGGAGTCGGCGATCTACCGGTCCAACGACACCTATTTCTACGACCTCGCGCACAAGCTGGGGATCGACCGCCTGCACGCCTTCATGAGCCGCTTCGGCTTCGGCCAGAAAGTCGCCCTGGACATGTTCGGCGAAGCCGACGGGCTGATGCCCTCGCGCGAATGGAAGCGCAAGACCCGCCGCCAGGTCTGGTACCCGGGCGAGACCCTGATCCTCGGCATCGGCCAGGGCTACATGCAGGCGACGCCGATCCAACTGGCGCAGATGACCGCGCTGCTGGCCAACAAGGGCCACTGGATCCGCCCGCACCTGGCCAAGACCATCGACGGCCAGCCGCCGGTCGACCCCGACCCGATGCCCGACATCGTGCTGCGCGACCCGGCCAACTGGGACCGCGTCGACTACGGCATGCAGCAGGTGGTGCATGGCGCCCGCGGCACGGCGCGCAAGGTCGGCGCCACCTCGGCCTACCTGATCGCCGGCAAGAGCGGTACCGCCCAGGTGGTGGCGATCAAGCAGAACGAGCGCTACGACCGCTCCAAGCTGCTCGAGCGGCACCGCGACCACGCCCTGTTCGTCGGCTTCGCGCCGGCCAACAACCCGCAGATCGCGGTGGCGGTGATGGTGGAGAACGGCGAGTCCGGCTCCGGCGTCGCCGCCCCGGTGGTCAAGCAGGTGATGGACGCCTGGCTGCTCGACGAGCACGGCAAGCTCAAGGCCGAATACGCGGAACCCGTCGCGCCGCTCGCGGCGGCGGTGGCCAAGCCCGAACCCACGGCAGCCGAGCCGGAGGCGCCCGCCCTTGAACAGTAACTTCGACCGCACCCTGTCCAACGAAGACGTGATGCGCCGGCGCGCCAGCCTGTTGCAGCGCCTGCACATCGACGGGATTCTCCTGCTGCTGTTGCTGATCCTCGGCGCCACCGGCCTGTTCGTCCTCTATTCGGCGAGCGGCAAGAGCTGGGACATGCTGATGAAGCAGGCCACCTCGTTCGGCCTGGGACTGGGCATGATGGTGGTGATCGCCCAGATCGAGCCGCGCTTCATGGCCCGCTGGGTGCCGCTGGGCTACCTGGTGGGGGTCGCGCTGCTGGTGGTGGTCGACGTGATCGGCCACGACGCCAAGGGGGCGACGCGCTGGATCAACATCCCCGGGGTGATCCGCTTCCAGCCCTCGGAGTTCATGAAGCTGCTGATGCCGATGACGGTGGCCTGGTACCTGTCCAAGCGCAACCTGCCGCCGGGGCTCAAGCACATGGTGATCAGCCTGGCGATCATCATCACCCCGTTCGTGCTGATCCTGAAACAACCCGACCTCGGCACCGCCATGCTGATCCTCGCTTCCGGCGGCTTCGTGCTGTTCGTCGGCGGCCTGCGCTGGCGCTGGATCGTCGGCGCGGTGTCGGCGGCGGTGCCGATCGCCGTGGCGATGTGGTTCTTCATCATGCACGACTACCAGAAACAGCGGGTGCTGACCTTCCTCGACCCGGAAAGCGACCCGCTGGGCACCGGCTGGAACATCATCCAGTCTAAGGCGGCCATCGGTTCCGGCGGGGTATTCGGCAAGGGCTGGCTGCTGGGCACCCAGTCGCACCTGGATTTTTTGCCGGAAAGCCACACCGACTTTATCATTGCGGTCCTCGGCGAGGAGTTCGGCCTGGTCGGCGTCTGCCTGCTGCTGGTGCTCTACCTGCTGCTGATCAGTCGTGGCCTGGTGATCACCGCCCAGGCGCAGACGCTCTACGGCAAACTGCTGGCCGGTGGCATCACCATGACGTTTTTCGTTTATGTCTTCGTGAATATCGGTATGGTGAGCGGGTTGTTGCCGGTGGTGGGGGTACCGCTGCCTTTCATTAGTTATGGCGGAACTTCGCTGGTTACCCTGTTGTCAGGGTTCGGGGTTCTGATGTCGATCCATACCCATCGGAAGTGGATCGCCCAGGTTTGAGACCAAGAGTGAAGAACGCAATGCAAGTACTGCGTACATGGGCGGCCAGGGGCGTCCAATGGGTCGGCGTAGCCGGCGTCATTGGCCTGTCCGGGGCGGCCCAGGCGGGGGACTACGACGGCTCGCCGCAAGTGGCCGAGTTCGTCAGCGAAATGACCCGCGACTACGGCTTCGCCGGAGAGCAGCTGATGGGGCTGTTCCGCGACGTGAACCGCAAGCAGTCGATCCTCGATGCGATCTCGCGCCCGGCCGAGCGGGTCAAGCAGTGGAAGGAATACCGGCCGATCTTCATCAGCGACGCGCGCATCAGTCGTGGCGTCGACTTCTGGAACAAGCATGCCGAAGACCTGGCGCGGGCGGAGAAGGAATACGGCGTGCCGGCCGAGATCATCGTCTCGATCATCGGCGTGGAAACCTTCTTCGGCCGCAACACCGGCAGCTACCGGGTGATGGACGCGCTGTCCACCCTCGGCTTCGACTACCCGCCGCGAGCCGACTTCTTCCGCAAGGAGTTGCGCGAGTTCCTCCTGCTCGCCCGCGAACAGCAGGTCGACCCGCTCAGCCTGACCGGCTCCTACGCCGGCGCCATGGGCCTGCCGCAATTCATGCCGAGCAGCTTCCGCGCCTACGCGGTGGACTTCGACGGCGATGGCCACATCAATATCTGGAGCGACCCGACCGACGCCATCGGTAGCGTCGCCAGCTACTTCAAGCAGCACGGCTGGGTCACCGGCGAGCCGGTGGTCTCGGTGGCCGAGATCAACGACGAGAGCGCCGAGAGCGCGGTGACCAGGGGCGTCGACCCGACCATGAGCCTGGGCGAGCTGCGTGCCCGCGGCTGGCGCACCCACGATGCGCTGCGCGACGACCAGAAGGTCACGGCGATGCGTTTCGTCGGCGACAAGGGCATCGAGTATTGGGTCGGTTTGCCGAACTTCTACGTGATCACCCGCTATAATCGCAGCGCCATGTATGCCATGGCGGTTTATCAGCTGGCGGGCGAGATTGCCCGCGCGCGAGGTGCCCATTGAGCAAGCGTGTCCGCTCCTCCCTGATCCTGCCCGCCGTCTGCGGCCTCGGGCTGGCGGCCGTGCTGTTGAGCAGTTGCTCCAGCAAGGCGCCCCAGCAGCCGGCCAGGCAGGCGGGCATTTCCGGGCCGGGCGACTATTCCCGTCCGCATCGCGACGGCGCCCCCTGGTGGGACGTCGACGTGTCGCGGATCCCCGATGCGGTACCGATGCCGCACAACGGTTCGGTGAAGGCCAACCCCTACACCGTGCTGGGCAAGACCTACTACCCGATGAACGATGCGCGGGCCTACCGGATGGTCGGCACCGCGTCCTGGTACGGCACCAAGTTCCACGGCCAGGCCACCGCCAACGGCGAGACCTACGACCTCTACGGCATGACCGCCGCGCACAAGACCCTGCCGTTGCCGAGCTATGTGCGGGTGACCAACCTGGACAACGGCAAGAGCGTGATCGTCCGCGTCAACGACCGCGGCCCGTTCTATTCCGACCGGGTCATCGACCTGTCCTTCGCCGCGGCGAAGAAGCTCGGCTATGCCGAGACCGGCACCGCGCGGGTCAAGGTCGAAGGCATCGACCCGGTGCAGTGGTGGGCCCAGCGCGGCCGGCCGGCACCGATGGTCCTGGCGCAGCCCAAGCAGGCGGTGGCCCAGGCCGCTCCCGCCGCGGCGCAGACGCAGGCGGTGGCGATGGCCCAGCCGATCGAGACCTACACTCCGCCGCCGGCGCAGCACGCGGCCGCCGTGCTGCCGGTGCAGATCGACTCAAAAAAAAACGCTTCATTACCAGCCGATGGCCTGTATCTCCAGGTGGGCGCCTTCGCCAACCCGGATGCGGCGGAGCTGCTGAAGGCCAAGCTGAGCGGCGTGACGGCTGCGCCGGTGTTTATCAGCTCGGTCGTGCGCAACCAGCAGATTCTGCACCGGGTGCGGCTGGGACCGATCGGTTCGGCGGACGAGGTTAGCCGCACCCAGGACAGCATCCGCGTGGCCAACCTTGGCCAGCCGACGCTGGTACGCCCCGACTGAGCGCCTACTCACGCAGGGAATTCCCGCAAGGGATTGTTTGACCATTGGTAGAACCAGAGAGACGGATGAACATCACCACTATCGCGAAACGCTTGTCACTGCTTGTCCTGTTCATCGCCCCTACGGCTGGCTGGGCTGCTGAATCCATGGTTCCGGCGCCGCCGCAACTGGCCGCCAAGTCGTACGTCCTGATGGACGGCGAGAGCGGCCAGGTTCTGGTCGAGAACAACGGCGACCAGCGCCTGCCGCCGGCCAGCCTGACCAAACTGATGACCGCCTACATCGCCACCAAGGAGATCGAGGCCGGCCGCATCGGCGAGAACGACCTGGTCACCGTCAGCGAACATGCCTGGCGCACCGGCGGTTCGCGGATGTTCATCAAGGTCGGCAGCCAGGTATCGGTGAGCGACCTGCTGCATGGCATCATCATCCAGTCCGGCAACGACGCCAGCGTCGCCCTGGCCGAGCATATCGCCGGCAGCGAAGACGCCTTCGCCGACATGATGAACACCACCGCGCAGAAGCTGGGCCTGACCAACTCCCACTTCATGGACGCCACCGGCCTGCCCAACCCGGACCACTATTCCTCCGCCCGCGACATGGCGGTGCTGGCCCGCGCGATCATCTACGGCGAGCCGAGCCACTACGCGATCTACGCGCAGAAGGAATTCCTCTGGAACAACATCAAGCAGCCGAACCGCAACCTGCTGCTGTGGCGCGACAAGACCGTCGACGGCCTGAAGACCGGCCACACCGACGAAGCCGGCTACTGCCTGGTAGCTTCCGCGGTACGCGACGGCCAGCGCATGATCGCCGTGGTGTTCGGCACCAACAGCGAGCAGGCCCGCGCCGCCGAGACCCAGAAGCTGCTGACCTATGGCTTCCGCTTCTTCGAAAGCCGCAACTTCTACAAGAAGGGCACCGAGCTGACCAAGGGCCTGGTCTGGAAGGGTTCCGAGCATGAAGTGAAAGCCGGCCTCGCCGAAGACCTGACCATGACCCTGCCGCGCGGCCAGATGCAGAAGCTGCAGGCCAGCATGGTCCTGGAGCCGCAACTGATGGCGCCGATCCAGCAGGGCCAGGTGATCGGCAAGGTGGAAGTGAAGCTGGACGACAAGGTCATCCGCAGCGCCGACCTGGTCGCCCTCAACGCCGTCGAGGAGGGTGGTTTCTTCCGCCGCCTGTGGGATAGCATCCGCCTGTTCTTCTACGGTTTGTTCAACTGACCGACCGGCGCCCGCCCGCTCACGAGGCCAGCGGGCGCCCGTCCCCGCGGACCACGGGTCCGCCGCCGCCATGACCGATACCCCTGACGTTCAACCCCCGAAAATCGAATTCCCCTGCGAGCGTTATCCGATCAAGGTGATCGGCGACGCCGGCGAAGGTTTCTCCGACCTGGTCGTGGAAATCATCCAGCGCCACGCGCCGGATCTCGACGTCGAGACCCTGGTGGTCCGTGACAGCAGCAAGGGGCGATTCCTCTCGGTGCAGGTGCTGATCACCGCCACCGATGTCGACCAACTGCAAGCCATCCATAACGACCTGCGCGCGACCGGACGCGTGCACATGGTGCTCTGATGGGACTCGAGCTGGGCTTCCGTGAGCTCGGCGAGGTTCCCTACGAACCGACCTGGCATGCCATGCAGCGCTTCGTTGCCGAACGCGACAAATCGGTAATGGACGAAGCCTGGCTGTTGCAGCACCCTGCGGTCTTCACCCAGGGGCAGGCCGGCAAGGCGGAGCATGTGCTGTTCCCCGGCGACATCCCGGTGATCCAGGTAGATCGCGGCGGCCAGGTGACCTACCACGGCCCCGGCCAGTTGGTCACCTACCTGCTGCTCGATGTCCGCCGCCTGGGACTGGGCGTGCGCGAGCTGGTCAGCCGGATCGAGCAGAGCCTGATCGGCCTGCTGGCGTCCTATGACGTGCAGGCCGTGGCCAAGCCGGACGCGCCGGGTGTCTACGTCGACGGGGCGAAGATCGCCTCCCTCGGCCTGCGCATCCGCAACGGCTGTTCCTTCCATGGCCTGGCGCTGAACCTGGACATGGACCTGCGACCGTTCCAACGAATCAATCCCTGCGGCTACGCCGGGATGCCCATGACCCAACTGCGCGACCTGGTTGGGCCGGTGGATTTTGCCGAGGTGTGTACCCGATTGCGCGCTGAGCTCGTCTCACGCCTTGGCTACGCTGAACAGAAGACCCTTACGGGCGGGATCGAACTGACATGAGCACTGTTGTGGAGAAGTCCGGAGAAGCCAAGCCGGGCAAGGTGGAAGTCGGCGTGAAGCTGCGCGGCGCGGAAAAGGTCGCGCGGATTCCGGTGAAGATCATTCCCACCGAGGAACTGCCGAAGAAACCCGACTGGATCCGCGTGCGCATCCCGGTTTCCCCCGAGGTCGACCGCATCAAGCAACTGCTGCGCAAGCACAAGCTGCACAGCGTCTGCGAAGAGGCGTCCTGCCCGAACCTGGGCGAGTGCTTCTCCGGCGGCACCGCGACCTTCATGATCATGGGCGATATCTGCACCCGACGCTGCCCGTTCTGCGACGTCGGTCATGGCCGGCCGAAGCCGCTGGACGTCGACGAGCCGACCAACCTGGCCATCGCCATCGCCGACCTGCGGCTGAAGTACGTGGTGATCACCTCGGTGGACCGCGACGACTTGCGCGACGGCGGCGCCCAGCACTTCGCCGACTGCCTGCGCGAGATCCGCAAGCTGTCGCCGGGGATCCAGCTGGAAACCCTGGTGCCCGACTATCGCGGTCGCATGGACATCGCCCTGGAGATCACCGCCAACGAGCCGCCGGACGTGTTCAACCATAACCTGGAGACGGTACCGCGCCTGTACCGCTCCTCGCGGCCGGGCTCGGACTTCGAGTGGTCGCTGGACCTGCTGCAGAAGTTCAAGCAGATGGTTCCGCACGTACCGACCAAGTCCGGGCTGATGCTCGGCCTGGGCGAGACCGACGATGAGGTCATCGAGGTCATGCAGCGGATGCGCGAGCACGACATCGACATGCTGACCCTCGGCCAGTACCTGCAGCCGTCGCGCAACCACCTGCCGGTGCAGCGCTTCGTGCATCCGGACACCTTCGCCTGGTTCGCCGAGGAAGGCGAGAAGATGGGCTTCAAGAACGTCGCGTCCGGCCCGCTGGTGCGTTCGTCCTACCATGCCGACCAGCAGGCGCACGGCAACAAGATCGGCTGATCGACGCCGCGCCAATGCCTCCGACGCCGCGTCCCTGCACAGGGACGCGGCGTTTTTCTTTGGGCAGCCACCAAGCCTCTTCGGACGTAGGACGAACAACCGCTTGCGGTTATCCGCCGGCGCGTAGGTGAGTACCGTTTGCGCTCATCCCTGTGCGGTAACGAAGCGACTGCGCTGGCCGAGCTGCCGCACCGCCTCGATCAGTGCATCGGCCGCCAGGCTGGGTTGGCGCGAGAAGGCGTAGAAACGCGCCTCCGGCAGCGTCGGAAAACCCTGTTCCGGGCCCAGTTCGCGTAGCCCCTCGCGCATCTGGCTGCGCGCCACCACCGTCACGGCGAAACCGGCCAGCGCGGCGGACAGGCAGCCGGCCATGCTGGCGCTCTCGAACACCAGGCGCCAGGGACGCGCAGCGGCGCCGAGGGCTGTAATCGCCGCTTCGCGGTAGACGCAGGGTTCGGGGAACAGCGCCAGCGGCAGCGGTTCGCCCGCGGGCAGCTCGATCGCGGTCGCCGCGGCCCAGACCAGCGGTTCCTCCCAGAGCAGTTCGCCGTCGTCTCCTACCCGCCGGCACTGCTTGCCGAACACCACGTCGGTGCGCCCCTGGGCCTGCTGGCGGAGCAGGTCGGTGGTGATACCGACCTTGAGTTCGATGGATGCTTCGGGGTGCCAGCGGCGAAAGCGTTGCAGGACGCGTGGCAGCCAGGCGCTGGCGAAGTCCTCCGAAGCGCCGATGCGCAGGCGGTCGCGGATCGGCGTGCCGTGCAGCCTGGCGCGGGCCTCGCGCTCCAGCTCGACGATGTTGCGGGCATAGGCGTAGAGCGTCTCGCCCGCCTGGGTCAGCTCCAGGCGGCGAGTGGTGCGGCTGAGCAGGCTGACGCCGGCTGTCTGTTCCAGGCGCTTGATATGCCCGCTGACTGCGGAGGGGGTGAGCGCGAGATTGTCCGCGGCGAGGGCGAAACCGCCGCTGTCGACCACTTCGAGAAAGGTACGCAACAACACGATATCCAGGGATTGGGAGGTGGGGACGGCAAGCTCCATGAGGTCTTCCATTCATCTCGTTTCATGAATAGTAGACGCTAACTATTCATGAATCACCCTTGGCAAGCGTCCTAGGATGTCCCTTCTTTCTCTTGGAGAGGTCCGATGAGCCGCTATGCCTTCGTTTCCGCCGATGTCCTGGATATCGCCTACCTGGAGTGGAATCCGCAGGGGGCGCGCAGCGCCGTCTTGTTGCACGGTTGGCCGGACAGCCCGCATACCTGGAAAGACCTGGCGGAGTCCCTGGCGGACGCCGGCTATCGGGTGCTGGCACCAGCCCTCCGGGGATTCGCCCCGACCCGCTTCCGCGATGCGTCTACTCCGCGCAGCGGGCAACTGGCGGCTCTGGCTTGCGATCTGCTGGCATTCGTCGACAGCCTGGCATTGCAACGTCCCCTGCTGGTCGGCCATGACTGGGGGGCTCGCGCGGTGGCCAGTGCCTGCGGACTGCGCGAGGGCGTAGCCTCGCACCTGGTGATGCTCTCGGTGGGGTACGCCAGCAACGATCCGCAGCAAGTTCTTTCCCTGCCGCAGGCCCGTAGCTTCTGGTACCAGTGGTTCATGGCTACGCCACGCGGAGAGCGCGCGCTGCGCGAGGAGGGCGAGGCATTCGCCCGGCAGATGTGGGACACCTGGTCGCCGCCGGGATGGTATGCCGAGCGCGATTTCCAGGAGGCCGCCCAGGCCTTCTCCGGGCCGGACTGGGTCGCCGTGGTGCTGCACTATTACCGGCATCGCTGGGGCTTCGTCGCGGGGGAGCCGCGCTACGGGGCGGCGGAACAGCGCTTGCTCCCGGCACCGCGCCTGGCGCTGCCGACCCTGGTGCTGCACGGCGGCGCGGATGCCTGCACCCACCCCGACGGCTCCCGCGGACGCGAGCACTACTTCAGCGGGCGCTACCAGCGGCTGGTGCTGGAGGGCGTCGGCCATTTTCCGCAGCGCGAGGCGGCCACCCAGGTGGCGGACGCTATCCTGCGGTTCTGCGCGGATGACTAGGTCCTGGACGCCGCAGCGGCGGATAACGCCCGTGGCGTTATCCGCCCTACGAACCGGTGTGCCGCGAGCGGTCGCGGCGGACGTGGGGTCGTAAGCTCCGCCGGTGGCCCTATGGCGTCCGCAGGCGGTCGAGCAGCGCCGGGGTCGGATAGCCGTCCGCCGGCCAGCCGAACTCCTGCTGGCAGGCGCGGATCGCCTTGCGCGTATTGGCGCCGATGATGCCATCCACCGCGCCCGGATCGTGTCCGCGGGCGGCCAGTTGCCGTTGCAGCTCGATGCGCTGCGAGCGGCTCAGCGGAACATCCTCCAGCGGCCAGGCGCCGACTATCCGGCCGCCGCCCTTGAAGCTGTCGGCGAGCAGGCCGACGGCCAGGGCGTAGGCGCTGGAGTTGTTGTACTTGAGGATGGCGCGGAAGTTGTGCAGCACCAGGAAGGCCGGGCCGCGGTGCCCGGCCGGCAGCAGCAGCGAGGCCTGTTCGCCGGAGAGTCCGGAGGGCAGGGGGCCGCCGTTGACGCCTTGTACGCCCATCCCTTGCCATTCGCCCAGGGGCTTGCGGATGGTGAGTTCCGCCAGGGAATAGTCGAAGCCTGCCGGCAGGCGGACTTCGAAACCCCAGGGTTGTCCGGCGATCCAGCCGGAGGCTTTCAGGTAGTTGGCGGTGGAGGCCAGGGCGTCGCCGGGCGAGCCCCAGATGTCACGCTTGCCGTCGCCGTCGAAGTCCACGGCATACTGGTTGTAGGTGGTCGGGATGAACTGGGTCTGGCCCATGGCGCCGGCCCAGGAGCCGATCATGAAGGAGGCCGGAACGTCGCCGTGCTGGAGAATCTTCAGGGCGGCGAGCAACTGGGCGTGGGCGAATTCCGGGCGGCGTCCTTCATAGGCGAGGGTCGCCAGGGAGCGGATCACGTTCTTGTTGCCCATGTGCGAACCGTAGTTGCTCTCCATGCCCCAGATCGCCACCACCGCATCCGCATCCACCGCATAGCGCGCGTCGACTTCGCCGAGGATGCGCGCATGCTGCGCCAGGCGCGCCTGGCCCTGGCGAACGCGCAGCGGATCGAGGGCGCCTTCCAGGTACTTCCATACCGGTCGGGTGAATTCCGGCTGGCTGCGGTCTGCTTCGACCACGGCGGGATCGGGCTGGACGCCGGCGAAGGCGCGATCGAAGGTCTGCGCATCGATTCCACCGGCCAGCGCCTGTTGACGGAAGGCGTCGCGCCACTGTTCGAAGCTTTGCCCAGGCTGGGCCTCGTTCGGCGCGCCAGCGGGCACCGAGGCGGCCGGGCCGGCGCCGGAGAAGGGCGCCTTGGTCTGCAGGGGAGCGGCAGGCTGGTTGTATTCGACTGTCGGATTCTTCTGCGCGCAGGCGCTGGAGAGGCCAAGCCCCATGGCGACGACGGTGCTGCCCAGCAGCCCGCTCACCTTCAGCAGGGCGGATCGTTCGGGGTTACGCATTGCTCTCCTCAGCAGGGTCCTCGGGACGGGCCACCTTAGCACGCCGGCCAGGACGCGTCTGCCGTCGTTGGACGCGCCGGCGGGGCCCCGGGTTCGCCAATGTGGTTCCATCGGCGCGGTGGATATCGTTCGCCATATGTTCGGTCACTGTCGGGCGGCCAATGGTTTCGTCCGTACCGCTCCGCCGCCTGTCGAAGCCTCGCGGCGCACCCGAGTCGGGATCGGCGACGGGTCGCGCGGCATGCTCGAGGCCTTCGACTTCTTCTTCCTGGCCTTCGTTCTGCGCGACATGGCTACCCGCTTCGGCGTCGGCATCGAACGCCCGAGCCTGGTTCGTGCGCTGCAATGGCCAGAGGGTTGCCAGTCGGCCGCGCGGGATGTCGAGGCCGCGGATCATGATGAAGGAACCATTGGCTTTTCGCCCAACCCGATGGGGCCAGGGCTTGCGCGCCGACGATAGTGTGCCCATGGGCGGCAGGCTGGCGGTGGGGTTGGTCTTGTCGACGGGCTTCGGGCGGGGTAGGCGGGGCGCGTGGGTGAGGAGGGCGTTGCGGGAGGATGGACCAGCGGCTGTTTCAGGCCGCCATAACGAAAGAAGCCTCCCAGTTACGGGAGGCTTCGCGGCGGTAGCTGCCTTTGCCTTTCTTCGCCTGTTCCTGGCGGCTGCGGAACAGTGGCTGGGCGACCAGGGATTTGGCCTTGTTCGGCCGCTTGCTTTTCTTTGCCATGGCATAGGTCCTCGAAGGTGATCGGGCTGGCGCTCGCCAGCGCGCGCATCATCTGCCTGTCGCCGCGGATTGTCCAGTGCCGGTTGCGCCTTCAGGCTGCCGGCAGGCCGAGGCGCTGGCCGGCGAGGCTCAGGGCGAGAAGCGAGAGACCGCTCCAGGGGCTGCCGGGTGCCTGTCCCTTGATCTGCGCGTCGATCAACTGGGCATCCCTCAGCATCTGGTTCCAGCGGCTGCTGGAGTGGCGTTGCAGGGCACGGGTCAGCAGCGGACGGCGCTTGTCCCAGACCGGCGGACGCGCCTGGGCGAAGGCTTTCTCCAGCGGGATGCCCTGGCCGTATTGCTGGGACAGGCCAGCCAGCAGGCGGATCTCGCGGGCCAGGCCCCAGAGGATCACCGGCGGCTCGATGCCTTCGCCGCGCAGTCCTTCCAGGATGCGCAGGGCGTGGGCCGCTTCACCGCCAAGGGCAGCGTCGATCAGGCCGAAGACATCGAAGCGTGCGCTGTCGGCGACCGCGGCCTGTACGGTGGCGGCGTCGATCTGGTTGCCCTCGGCGAGCAGCTTGAGCTTTTCGATTTCCTGGGCGGCGGCGAGCAGGTTGCCTTCCACGCGCGCGGCGATCAGCTCCAGAGCTTCGGGGCTGGCGGACAGGCCGGCCTGGGACAGGCGCTGGCGAATCCACTGCGGCAACTGGTGGACGTCGACCGGCCAGACCTGGATGAACTGCGCGGCGTTGCCATCGATCAGGGCCTTGGCCCACTTGGTCTTCTGCGTGCTGCCATCGAGCTTGGGCAGACTGAGCAGGAGCACGGTGTCTTCCGGCGGCCGTTGCAGGTATTCCTGGAGAATCGCCGCGCCTTTGTCGCCGGGCTTGCCGGAGGGCAGGCGCAGTTCGATCAGGCGCTTCTCGGCGAACAGCGACAGGCTGGCGCCGGCCTCCAGCAGCAAGCCCCAATCGAAGTTGGCTTCGGCATTGAATACCTGGCGCTCGCCGAAGTCGCGCTCGCGGCAGGCCTGGCGAATGGCATCGCAGGCTTCCTGGCAGAGCAGCGGTTCATCGCCGCTGATGACATAGACGGGCGCCAGGGGGCCCTGGAGGTGCTTGGCGAGTTGCGCGGGAGTCAGCTTCATAGGAGAAGACGGGGCCGGCGAAACCGGCCCCGGGGCATCACGGGGTGGGGAACTCGATCGGCGACTGCTGCGGCTCGGCGGCGCGGCGCTGGCGCTCCGCCTCGTCGGCGGCGCGCAGGGCTTCGGCTTCCGCCTTGGCCTTGGCTTCTGCCTGGCGCTGGGCTTCGTCGAGTTGCGCCGGGGTCAGCGCCTGGAGGCGCATGGACAACTGCTGGATCAGGTCGCGCCGCATCTCGCTGCGCAGCTGCGCGGCTTCCTGGTCGGAACCGATCAGGTTGTTTTCGTCGTGCACGTAGACCTTCTGCACCTGTACCTGGTTGCTCATCAGGACCAGGTCGTTGGCGCCGACGATCTCGTAGTTGATCGTGTTGGTCAGCTCGAACTCCGCGCCGCGCGCGGAACCGGTGTAGCTGACGGTGCGCTGCTGGTTGTCCTCGCGGACCAGCACCAGGTGGTAGGGCGCGTTGCTGGTGACCTTCACGCCGCTGTTTTCCAGGGTTTCCTTCAGTTCGCGCACGGTCGGGCCGTAGGCGTTGCGCGCGGACACGTCGATTTCCTTGAGCGCGAATTGCGCATCGCCCAGGCCGCGCAGTTGGAAGCCGCAGGCGGCCAGCAGGGTGGTCATACCGATCAGCGCGGCGCTGGTCAGGATACGTTTCATCAAGCTTCCCTCACTCCTGTTGATCAGCGCCCCCGGATGGCCGGGGGCGTCCAATGGAATCGCGTATCAGTTGGCGACGATGTTGACCAGTTTGCCCGGTACCACGATGACCTTGCGGATGCTCAGGCCTTCGGTGAAACGCAGCACGTTCTCGTTGGCGCGCGCGGCGGCCTCGACATCCTCGCGGCTGGCGCTGGCGGCCACGTCGATGTGTCCGCGCAGCTTGCCGTTGACCTGCACCACCAGTTGCAGGGTGTCCTGCACCAGTGCGCTCTCGTCGACGCTCGGCCAGCGCGCATCGATCACCGCTTCGGCATGGCCGAGCTGGCCCCAGAGCACGTGGCAGATGTGCGGAGTGATGGGCGCCAGCAGCAGGACCACGGTTTCCAGGCCTTCCTGGATCAGGGCGCGGTCCTGGGCGTCCTGGTTCGGCGCCTTCTCCAGCACGTTCATCAGGGTCATCACCGCGGCGATGGCGGTGTTGAACTTGTGGTGCTGGCCGACATCCTGGCTGGCCTGCCTGATCGCCAGGTGGATGGCGCGGCGGACCTGCTTCTGCGCGTCGCTCAGGGCGGCGACGTCCAGCGCGCCGGGGAGGCCGGCGCTGACGTGGGCGTGAGCCAGGCGCCAGACGCGGCGGAGGAAGCGGTTGGCGCCCTCGACGCCGGCGTCCGACCACTCCAGGCTCATGTCCGGCGGCGAGGCGAACATCATGAACAGGCGGCAGGTATCGGCACCGTACTGGTCGATCATCGATTGCGGGTCGACGCCGTTGTTCTTCGACTTCGACATCTTCTCGGTGCCGCCGATCTCGACCGGCTGGCCGTCGCTCTTCAGGCGCGCGCCGACGACCTTGGCCTTGGCGTCACGCTCGACCTCGACGTCGGCCGGGTTGAACCAGTCCTTGCCGCCGTTGGCGGTGGTCCGGTAGTAGGTATCGGCGACCACCATGCCCTGGGTCAGCAGGTTCTTGAACGGTTCGTCGCTGCCGACCAGGCCTTCGTCGCGCATCAGCTTGTGGAAGAAGCGCGCATAGAGCAGGTGCAGGATGGCGTGCTCGATGCCGCCGATGTACTGGTCGACCGGCAGCCAGTAGTCGGCCGCCTTCCTGTCCAGCATGCCGCCTTCGAACTGCGGGCAGGCGTAGCGGGCGAAATACCAGGACGACTCGACGAAGGTGTCCATGGTGTCGGTTTCGCGCTTGGCCGGCTGGCCGCATTTCGGGCAGTTGCATTCGTAGAATTCCGGCATCTTCGCCAGCGGCGAACCGGAGCCGTCCGGTACCACGTCTTCCGGCAGCACCACCGGCAACTGGTCGGCCGGCACCGGGACGTCGCCGCAAGCCTCGCAGTGGATGATCGGGATCGGGCAGCCCCAGTAGCGCTGGCGGCTGATGCCCCAGTCGCGCAGGCGGAACTGGGTGCGCGCCTGGCCCAGGCCCTTGGCCTCGAGGTCGGCGCCGATGGCGTCGAAGGCGGCCTGGTAGCCGAGGTTGTCGTACTTGCCGGAGTTGACGGTGAGCACGGACTCGTCCTTGGCGCCGTACCACTCCTTCCAGACGCTGGACTCGAAGTCGTTGTCGCCCTTGACCTTGGCGATCACCTGGCGGATCGGCAGGCCGTACTTGTTGGCGAACTCGAAGTCGCGCTCGTCATGGCCGGGCACCGCCATCACCGCGCCTTCGCCGTAGTTCATCAGCACGTAGTTGGCGACCCATACCGGTAGCTTGTCGCCGGTCAGCGGGTGTTCGACGAACAGGGAAGTGGCCATGCCTTTCTTCTCCTGGGTGGCGATGTCGGCCTCGGCGACGCCGCCGCGCTTGCATTCGTCGATGAACGCCTGCAACTGCGGGTCGTTCTGCGCTGCCTGGGTGGCCAGCGGGTGTTCGGCGGCGACGGCGACGTAGGTGGCGCCCATCAGGGTGTCCGGACGGGTGGTGAACACCTTCAGTTGGCCGGCGTGGCCGATGGAGGCCTGGTCGTAGGGGAAGCCGATCTCCATCCCGCGCGACTTGCCGATCCAGTTGCGCTGCATGGTCTTCACCTGCTCCGGCCAGCCGGGCAGGTTGTCGAGGCTCTCCAGCAGTTCCTCGGCGTAGGCGGTGATCTTGAAGTAGTACATCGGGATCTCGCGCTTCTCGATCAGCGCGCCGGAGCGCCAGCCGCGCCCGTCGATCACCTGCTCGTTGGCGAGTACGGTCTGGTCGACCGGATCCCAATTGACCGTGCCGTTCTTGCGGTAGATCACCCCTTTTTCGAACAGGCGGGTGAACAGCCACTGCTCCCAGCGGTAGTAGTCCGGCTTGCAGGTGGTGACCTCGCGGCTCCAGTCGATCGCCAGGCCGAGGCTGTCCAGCTGCGACTTCATGTAGGCGATGTTGTCGTAGGTCCAGGCCGCCGGGGCGACGTTGTTCTTCATCGCGGCGTTTTCCGCCGGCATGCCGAACGCGTCCCAGCCCATCGGCTGCAGCACGTTGCGGCCCTGCATGCGGTGGTAGCGGCTGATCACGTCGCCGATGGTGTAGTTGCGCACGTGGCCCATGTGCAGCTTGCCGCTCGGATACGGGAACATCGACAGGCAGTAGAACTTCTCCTTGTCGGGTAGCTCCCTGACGAGGAAGGACTGGTGTTCTTTCCAGTAGTTCTGGGCCTGGGTTTCGATCTCGAGTGGCTGATATTGCTCGTGCATGGCGCTACTTAGACGTGACTGTTCGAAAGCCTCGTAGCATACATGACCCCCACTCCTGTCGATAGCCCGCGCCGTTTGTCGCCGGGGGCGGTTCAGCCGAACGGGAACGCTAAGCTTGCCCTATGGGCCGTCGATGGCTGGCTGCCCAGTGGTACCTTCAGAGGTGTTCGATGGCTGAGCTGCAACGCGCGAGTGTGACGGGAGGTGGGCTGTACGAGAGGCTGCTGCAGCGTCTCGCCCTGGCTCTGGATGAAGCGGATACGGCCGAGCGCCTGCGTGACGAGCATCCCACGGAGCTTGAGTTGCGTGGTTTGAGCGAAGCGGAGATGGGGCTGATACGCGCCTATCTCGACCAGGACCTGCACTGGTTGCGCGGCTGGCATGCGGCCGCCGAGGAGCTGGCGCTGCTCGAGCGCCAGCCCGGCAGGACACCCCGGCCGCCCCGGCCGCAACCGCCGGCGCCCCGTCGCCACGTCTCGTTGAAACAGCGGCAACTGCTCTGTGCGCTCTGCGGTGCGCCGGTGCAGTGGAGCAAGGGGCATGGCGTGTTGCCGTGCGGCCATTGCGGCTCGCAACTGTTCCGTTCGGGCAACGGCCGCTAGGGTCTCTTTCCGGGAAGTTTCGCCAGGCGTCGCGCAATCCTTTAGATTGCCTCTTCCGACAGGGAGGGGGCGATGCCGATCCGTTATTTCTTCAAGCAACTTCTGCTGCCGCCGGGCGGCCTGTTGCTGCTGCTGTTTTTCGCTTTCTGGTGGCGCACCAGCCGACCGCGGCTGGCGCGGCTGTGCGGTGTCTGCGGGTTCTTCGGTCTGTGGCTGATGAGCATGCCGCTCAGCGTGGAGTGGATGGCGCGCTGGCTCGAAAGCGAACCGGCCCTGCTGGCGGAGGATCTGCCGGGCCTGGCGCAGCGCGCCGACGCCATCGTCATCCTCGGTGCCGGCCGGCAGACCAACGACCCGGCCTGGGGCGACGATGCGCCGAGCCTGCTGGCGGCCGAGCGGCTGCGCTATGCCGCGCGGCTGGCCAAGACCTCGGCGCTGCCGGTACTGATCAGCGGCGGGTTGCATTACGGACGCCCGCCCAGCGAGGCGGCGCTGATGGCCAATGCCCTGTTGCAGGACTTCGGCGTGCCGACGCGCTGGCAGGAAGGTCTCAGCCGTACCACCTGGGAAAACGCCACCCTGAGCGCCCCGCAGTTGCGCGAGGCCGGCGTGCGCCGGGTGGTGCTGGTGACCCAGGCCTGGCACATGCAGCGGGCACGCTGGAGCTTCGAGCGCCAGGGGTTCGAGGTGATCCCGGCGCCGGTCGGCTTCCTCGGCGGGGCCAACCTGCGGCCCTTCGGCGGCTGGCTGCCGGAAGCGCAGGCCTTCTGGCAGAGCGGCATGCTGCTGAACGAGGCGATCGGCCTGGTCGGCTATCGCCTGTTCTACCGCTGAGACGCAACCGGCGCCGCAGGGGCGCCGGTCTTTCCAGGAGGGGCTGGTTTCAGCCGAACAGGCGTCGCTCCTGCGGACGCAACTGGCGGCCGAGCAGAGCCCATAGCAGCAGCACGCCGGCCAACCCGGCCAGCGGCCAGACGCGGTATTGCAGATAGGGCGTCAGGCCCTGCATGGGAATCACCTCGCCGCGCAGGATGCCCTGCTGGAACTGCGGGATCTGCCGGACGATCCGGCCATAGGGATCGATCAGGCCGGTGACGCCGTTGTTGGTCGCGCGGATCATCCAGCGACCGCTTTCCAGGGCGCGCATCTGTGCCATCTGCAGGTGCTGCAAAGGGCCTATGGAAGTGCCGAACCAGGTGTCGTTGCTCACTGTCAGCAACACCTGGCTCTGCGCCGCGAGCGCGGCGGCGAACTCCGGGTAGACCACTTCGTAGCAGATGTACGGGGCGATCTGGTAGCCCTTGGCCTTGAGCAGCGGCTGGTCGGCCGGGCCGCGAGCGAAGTCGGACATCGGCAGGTCGAAGAAGGCGATCAGGCCGCGCAGCAGGTCCTGCAGCGGCACGTACTCGCCGAACGGCACCAGCTTCTGCTTGAGGTAGGTGCCCGCGCCTTCGCCGACCACGGTGATGCCGTTGAAGTAGCGACTCTTGCCGTCGGCGAGACGTTCGCGCACCGGGACCCCGGTGATCAGCGCGGCGTTCTTCTCGTCGGCGACCTGGCCCATGGCGCCGAGGTAGCCGCTGGCCATGTCCTGGAGAATCGGCACCGCGGTTTCCGGCCAGACGATCAGGTCGACGTCCTGCTGCGGCAGGCTCAGGTCGCGGTAGAGGTCGAGTTGCGCGCGGACCTGATTCGGGTCCCATTTCAGCTCCTGGGCGATGTTGCCCTGGATCGCCACTACCCTCAGCGGTTCGCCGGCCGAATGGGTCCAGGCGTGGCCCTTGAGATAGAGGCCGGCCGCCCACGGGCCGAGCAGCAGGACCAGCCCCAGAAGCAGGCTGGCACCGTGCGGGAAGAGGCGCGGCAGGTTCACCAGCAGGGCCGCGCTGAGGGCGATGACGAAGGAGGACAGCCATACGCCGCCCACCGGTACCAGCCCGGCCAGCGGTCCCTGCAACTGGCTATAGCCGGCGTAGAGCCAGGGGAAACCGGTAAGGAACCAACTGCGGAACAGCTCCAGTGCCAGCCACAGGGCGGCGAACGCCAGGGCGTCGCCCAGCGGCGCGTTGTCGCGGCGCAGGCAGCGCGCCCACAGCCAGGCCGGCAGGGCGAAGAAGAAGGCGACGCCGGCGGTGAAGCCGAGCATGAGGAGGCTTGCCAGCGGCACCGAGGCGGCGCCGTAGTCATGGATACTGACGTAGATCCAGCTGGTGCCGGTGCCGAACGCGCCGAAACCGTACCACCAGCCGCGCCACAGGGCGGACTTGCCGGGAAGGCCGCGCAAGCCGAGATAGAGCAGGGCGATCGAGAGGATCGCCAGCGGCCAGTAGTCGAAGGGCGCCAGGGCCAGGGGTGTGAGCGCGCCTGCGGCGAGTGCCAGCAGGTGTCCGGGCCAGCCGGGACGAGAAATCCAACGCATCGAATGTCCTTAGAGCCTGTTCAATGTCCGACTGCGCAGACCGGGGCCGCCTTCGGCTGCCGGACGGCAACGTCCGCGGCGACAGGGGAGTCTGGCGCAAGGCGCAAGAGTAAAGGAGGGGCTGGCGAGACGCCAGAAGGACGGCGCGGGAAGATGCCCCCTCCGCCGCGGCGGAGGGGGCGCGCTCAGTTCTGCAGGGGAGACAGGCGCAGCAGATGGACGCGGCGGCTGTCGGCGTTGAGTACGCGGAAACGGAACTCGCCCAGCTCGACCACTTCGTTGCGCTTGGGCAGGTGGCCGAAGGCGCTCATCACCAGGCCGCCCACGGTATCGAATTCCTCGTCAGAGAATTCCGAGCCGAAGAAGTCGTTGAAGGCGTCCACGGGGGTCAGCGCCTTGACGATGAAATCGCCGCTGGGCAGCGGCTTGATGTAGCTGTCCTCCTCGACGTCGTGCTCGTCCTCGATATCACCGACGATCTGTTCCAGCACGTCCTCGATGGTCACCAGGCCGGCCACGCCGCCGTATTCGTCGATGACGATGGCCATGTGGTTGCGGTTGGCGCGGAATTCGCGGAGCAGCACGTTGAGGCGCTTGGATTCGGGGACGAAGGTAGCCGGACGCAGCAGTTCCTTGATGTCGAAGGGACGCTCGTCGTTGTGCAGGATCAGTGGCAGGAGGTCCTTGGCCAGCAGTACGCCCATGACGTCGTCGAGGCTTTCGCCGACCACCGGGTAGCGCGAGTGGGCGGCTTCGATGATGGCCGGAAGGAATTCCTTCGGCGTCTGGGTCGAGCGGATGCTCATCATCTGCGAGCGCGGCACCATGATGTCGCGCACCTGCAGGTCGGCGACCTGGATCGCCCCCTCGACGATGGACAGCGCCTCGCTGTCCAGCAGCTTGTTGTCGTGGGCATCGCGCAGCAGCTCGAGGAGCTCCTGGCGGTTTCTCGGCTCGTGGGCAAAAGCCTGGGTGATCTTGTCCAGCCAGGACTTGTGCCCGTTGCTCGATCGGTCTTCGCTCATTTTTCCTTGCTCGGTGGCTCTTCGTCGTCGCAGGCGTACGGATCGGGATGACCCAGTTCCGCCAGCAATTCACGTTCCAGTGTTTCCATTTCTTCCGCTTCGGCGTCGTCGATGTGGTCGTAGCCGAGCAGGTGCAGGCAGCCGTGGATCACCAGGTGGGCCCAGTGGGCCTGCAACGGCTTGCGCTGTTCCAGGGCTTCGCGGGCGACCACCGGGGCGCAGATCACCAGGTCGCCGAGCAGCGGGATATCGAGAAGCTCGTCCGGGACATCGGCGGGGAAGGACAGCACGTTGGTCGCGTAGTCCTTGTGCCGGTAGGTGCTGTTCAGTTCCAGGCCTTCGGCCTCGTCCACCAGGCGGATGGTCAGCTCCGACTCCGGACGCTGGCGCAGGGCCAGTTCGCACCAGGCGCGGAACTGCGCTTCGGAGGGCAGGTCCGGGGCGGCGCTGGCGACCTGCAGGTCGAGCTCAAGCGGCATCGTGACCGCCCTTGCCCGTTCCCTCGACCGGCCGCACCTGGCCTTGCTGGCGGCTCTCGTGACGCTCGTAGGCTTCGACGATACGCTGCACCAGCGGGTGGCGGACCACATCCTTGGGCTTGAAGTGGGTGAAGCTGATGCCGGGGACGTCCTGCAGGACCTCGATCACGTGCTTGAGGCCGGAGCGGGTGCCGCGGGGCAGGTCGACCTGGGTGACGTCGCCGGTGATCACCGCGGTGGAGCCGAAGCCGATCCGGGTGAGGAACATCTTCATCTGCTCGACTGTGGTGTTCTGGCTCTCGTCGAGGATGATGAAGCTGTTGTTCAGCGTGCGCCCGCGCATGTAGGCCAGCGGCGCGACCTCGATGACGTTGCGCTCGATCAGCTTGGCCACGTGTTCGAAGCCGAGCATCTCGTAGAGCGCGTCGTAGAGCGGGCGCAGGTAGGGGTCGATCTTCTGCGACAGGTCGCCGGGAAGGAAACCGAGCTTCTCGCCGGCCTCGACCGCCGGGCGCACCAGCAGGATGCGGCGGATCTGCTCGCGCTCCAGGGCGTCGACGGCGCAGGCCACGGCGAGATAGGTCTTGCCGGTGCCGGCCGGGCCGATGCCGAAGTTGATGTCGTGGTCGAGGATCGCCTTGACGTAGCGTTGCTGGTTGGCGCCGCGCGGGCGGATGTGCGCCTTGCGCGACTTCAGGGTGACCTGCGGCGCGCTCTGCAATTCCTCGAGGTCTTCCAGGCCGGACTCCTGCAGGTACAGGTGCACGGTGTCGGGAGTGAGATCGGTGCCGTTCTGCGCCTCGCGGTAGAGACGCTGCAGCAGGCGTTCGGCAACCTTGGTCCGGCGCGGTTCGCCGGCCAGTTCGAACTGGTTGCCGCGGTTGCGGATCTCGATGTCGAGGCGTTTCTCGATCTGGTGGAGATGCTCGTCGAACTGCCCGCAAAGTGTCGCGAAGCTGCGGGCGTCGAACGGCTCGAGGATAAAGCGATGAAGTTCCTGGGGGGCGTTCAAGGTGTTCTGTCGTACTCGCCAGTGGCTGATTGATAGAGAAGAGAATAACCGCTGGATATCGTCGCGCAAAGTTGCCGTATCGCGGCGGCGCTTTCCCGGTTCCCGCTGAAACGTTGGTGCACCGTGGCGGCGGGAAGGTTCAGCGAGCCCGCCGTACGGTCGTCGGCCTCAATGCAGGGTGCTGTCGATCAGGGTACCGCGCAGCGAGTGCGGCAGCGCGTCGTCGATGTGCACCTGGGCGAACTGGCCGATCAGGCGTGGATTGTCGCAGCGGAAGTTGACGATCCGGTTGTTCTCGGTGCGCCCCTGGAGCATGCCCGGGTCCTTCTTCGAGAAGTCGGTGACCAGGATCCGCTGGGTGCTGCCGACCATGCGCCGGCTGATCTCGTAGCCTTGCTGGTGGATGCGGCTCTGGAGGATCTGCAGGCGCTGTTTCTTCACTTCTTCCGGCTGGTCGTCGGCGAGGTCGGCGGCGGGCGTGCCGGGCCGCGCGCTGTAGATGAAGGAGAAGGAGAAGTCGAAGCCGACGTCCTCCACCAGCTTCATGGTCTGCTCGAAGTCCTTCTCGGTTTCGCCGGGGAAACCGACGATGAAGTCGGAGCTGATGCAGATGTCCGGTACCGCGGCCTTCAGCTTGCGGATACGCGACTTGTATTCCAGCACGGTATGGTTGCGCTTCATCGCCGCCAGCACGCGGTCGGAGCCCGACTGCACCGGCAGGTGGATGAATTTCACCAGCTCCGGCACCTCGGCGTGGGCCTGGATCAGCGCGTCGGAGAATTCCAGCGGGTGCGAGGTGGTATAGCGGATGCGCTCGATACCGTCGACGGCGGCGACCACCCGCAGCAGTTCGGCGAAGTCGGCCAGGCGGCCATCGTGGGTCAGGCCGCGGAAGCCGTTGACGTTCTGTCCCAGCAGGGTGACTTCGCGGACGCCGTTCTCGGCCAGGTGGATCACTTCGGCGATTACGTCGTCGAATGGTCGGCTGACTTCCTCGCCGCGGGTGTAGGGCACCACGCAGAAGCTGCAGTACTTGCTGCAGCCTTCCATCACCGAGACGAAGGCGGTGGGGCCATCGACCCGCGGTTCCGGCAGGCGGTCGAATTTCTCGATTTCCGGGAAGGACACGTCGACCTGCGGCTTGCGCGTGCTGCGCGCGGCGTCGATCATTTCCGGCAGGCGGTGCAGGGTCTGCGGGCCGAAGACCACGTCGACATAGGGCGCGCGCTCACGGATCGCGGCGCCTTCCTGGCTGGCCACGCAGCCGCCGACGCCGATCACCAGGTCGGGATTCTGCTGCTTCAGCTCGCGCCACATGCCGAGCTTGGAAAACACCTTTTCCTGGGCCTTCTCGCGGATCGAGCAGGTATTGAGCAGGATGACGTCGGCCTCGGCGGCGTTTTCGGTCACCTCGAGGGCTTGGTGTTCACCGAGCAGGTCCGCCATTCGCGACGAGTCGTACTCGTTCATCTGGCAGCCGTGGGTTTCGATGAAAAGCTTCTTGGCCATGCGCTTCGTCGGACAGTTCGAAAAGGACCGCGCATTATAGAGGGCGGGGCCCCCGGTTCCTAGCGTTGCTGGCCGAAAGGCTGTGCTATGATTCGCGCCCTTCATTTTCCGGCATTGCTTTCCCCGCCATGAACAAGCGCGAAAACCCCATCTACAAGGTGATTTTCCTCAACCAGGGCCAGGTCTTCGAGATGTATGCCAAGCAGATCTACCAGAGCGATCTGTGGGGCTTCCTGGAAATCGAGGAGTTCGTCTTCGGCGAGCGCACCCAGGTGGTGGTGGACCCCAGCGAGGAGAAGCTCAAGGCGCAGTTCGAAGGCGTTCTGCGCAGCTTCGTGCCGATGCACGCGATCGTCCGCATCGACGAGGTCGAGCGCCTGGGTACGCCGAAGATCAGCGAGGCCAAGGGCGCGGGCAACGTCATGCCGTTCCCCATGCCGATGCCCGGCAAGAGCGACTGATTCGCGAAAGGGACGTCAGGGCAGCGGCGCGAAGGGCGTGACGCCGCCGGCAGTCTGCAGTTCGATCAGGTAGTTGCGGAAGATCTGCCCCAGCACCCGGGTGGCGATGTCCAGTTCGTCGCGGTTCATCTGCTCGGCTACCAGGTCGGCGCTGTCCAGGGCGTCCTCGGCGCCGTTCACCGCTGCCATCTTCAGCACGATGTAGGCCTGTACGTTGTTCGCCGGAACCCCTTCGCCACGGAAGAACATGGTGCCGAGGTGGTACTGGGCCTGGGCATGGCCCTGTAGAGAAGCTTTCTCGAACCAGTTGAGGGCGGCCTGGAGGTCGCGCGGGATGCGCTCGCCGTCGTAGAAGAATTCGCCCAGTTCGTATTGCGCCTCGGCGTCGCCGCCATTGGCGACCTGCTGGCAGGCGGCGAGCGCCTGTTGCAATTCTTCGGGAACGGTGTTCAGCGCGCAGCGGCCGGTCGCTGGAATCAGCAACGAGTTGCCTCCCGCCTGCGCGAGCAGCGGCTGGAGGATCAACAGGCAACCCAGGGCGAGGGTGCGGCCGGTACGGAACATGAGGGGAAGACACCTCCTGGATCGGGGCGGGCAAGGGCTGCCCGGCCAACGAAATGCGCTGACCCTCACATTATGAAATAAGCCGACGCCTCCTTACAAAGTCTTTACTGTCTTTTCGGGAACTTTGTCGGCGCGTTTATGCATTTCGGCTAGGAAGGCGTTCCGGCGGGGAGGAGGGCGGCGCCCGGGAAGGGCGCCGCGAAGAGGATCATTTCAGCGCGGCGAAGGCTTTTTCGGCGGCGTTCAGCGTGATTTCCAGCTCCTTGTCGCCATGGGCGATGGAGGTGAAGCCGGCCTCGAAGGCGCTAGGCGCAAGGTACACGCCACCGTCGAGCATCAGGTGGAAGAAGCGCTTGAAGCGTTCGACGTCGCTGGCCATCACGTCCTCGAAGGTGACGATGGCGTCGGCGCCGCTGAAGTACAGGCCGAACATGCCGCCCGCCTGGGTGGTGACGAAGGGGATGCCGGCGGCATCCGCGCGCTGTTGCAGGCCGTCGAGCATGCGCGTGGTGTAGGCGGTCAGTTCGTCGTGGAAACCGGGGCGGCTGATCAGGCGCAGGGTGGTCAGGCCGGCGGCCATTGCCAGCGGGTTGCCCGAGAGCGTGCCGGCCTGGTAGACCGGGCCCAGCGGGGAAATCTGCTGCATGATCTCGCGCTTGCCGCCGAAGGCGCCCACCGGCATGCCGCCGCCGATGATCTTGCCGAAGGTCGACAGGTCCGGGGTGACCCCGTAGTAGGCCTGGGCGCCGCCGAGGGCGACACGGAAGCCGGTCATCACTTCGTCGAAGATCAGCACCACGCCGTGTTCGTCGCAGGCTTCGCGCAGGCCTTCGAGGAAGCCCGGCGCCGGCGGCACACAGTTCATGTTGCCGGCAACCGGCTCGACGATGATGCAGGCGACCTCCTTGCCGACTTCGCCCAGGGTCTTGCGCACCGCCTCGATGTCGTTGAACGGCAGGGTCAGGGTGTGCTTGGCGAAGGCCGCCGGAACGCCCGGGGAGTTCGGCACGCCGAAGGTCAGGGCGCCGGAGCCGGCCTTCACCAGCAGGCTGTCGGAGTGACCGTGGTAGCAGCCTTCGAACTTGATGATGCTGTCGCGCCCGGTGTAGCCGCGGGCCAGGCGGATGGCGCTCATGGTCGCCTCGGTGCCGGAGCTGACCATGCGCACCATCTCCATCGACGGCACCATGGAGCAGACCAGGTCGGCCATTTCCACTTCCAGCGCGGTCGGCGCGCCATAGGACAGGCCGTGGTCGAGTTGCCGGCGCACCGCGTCGAGCACGTCCGGATGGCTGTGGCCGAGGATCATCGGGCCCCAGGAGCCGACATAGTCCACGTAGCGCTTGTCGTCCTCGTCCAGTACATAGGCGCCTTCGGCGTGCTTGAAGAACAGCGGGGTGCCGCCGACGCTCTTGAAGGCGCGCACCGGGGAGTTGACCCCGCCGGGAATGTGTTTCTGGGCGTTGTTGAACAGCGTTTCGGAACGGGACATGGCTAGCTCTCTATCTCTCGGGCGAGGCGCGGAGGCGTCAGGCAGGTTCGAACAGGGCGCTGAAGGCGCGGGCGCGGCGTTCCACCTCGGCGGCGGACGCGGCGGCGAACAGCGCATGGATCACGGCGACCAGATCGACGCCGCGGGCGATCAGGCCGGGCGCGGTGTCGAGGCTGATGCCGCCGATGGCGGTGATCGGCAGGTGCAGGCGCGGCCGGGCCTGGTCGAGCAGTTCGACGCTGGCGGCGGGGGCGCCGGGTTTGGTGCTGGAATTGAAGAAGCGGCCGAAGGCGACGTAGCTGGCGCCCTCGGCCACCGCCTGCTCGGCCAGTTCCAGTTGGGCGTGGCAGGTGGCGCCGATGATCGCCTGGCGGCCGAGCAGGGCGCGCGCCGCCGACAGCGAACCGTCGGTCTGGCCGAGGTGCAGGCCGACGCCCAGGCGCGCGGCGAGTTCGGCGTCGTCGTTGACGATCAACTGCGCGCCGTGGCGTTCGCAGAGTTCGCGCAGGCTTTCCGCCTCGCGCAGGCGCCGCGCCTGGTCGCTGGATTTGTCGCGGTATTGCAGCAGGCGCGCGCCGCCGCGGAGCGCGGCTTCGACGTAGGGCAGCAGGCGGCCGTCGTCCAGTAGCTGGCTATCGGTGATGGCGTACAGGCCGCGCAGTTTCATCGGCTGGCTCTCAGTGACAGAAGTCGGTGGGCAGGCGGCGCGGCACGTATTGGCCGTGGCCCGGACTCTCGGCGTCGCGCAGGGTCCGCCAGGTGTAGTCGAGGGCGCTCTGCACGGCGCCGTGCAGCGCTTCGCCGAAGGCGATGCGACCGGCCAGGGCGCTGGCCAGGGTGCAGCCGGAGCCATGGTAGCTGCCGGGCAGGCGCTGGCAGGTGAAGGTGCGGCGGCTGCCGTCGCGGCTGTACAGGCGATTGTGCACTTCGCTTTCGTCGCCGTGTCCGCCGGTGATCAACAGGTGCTCGCAGTGTTCCAGCAGGCGCTCGGCGCACTGGTCGGCGCTGCCCTCGGGCAGGTCGGCGAGCAGGCGCGCTTCCGGCAGGTTCGGCGTGGCGATGGTGGCGCGCGGCAGCAGCCGCTCGCGCATGGCGAAGCCGACGTCGCCCTTGCCCAACGCACCGCCGCCGCCGGCGCGCAGCACCGGATCGCAGACCACCGGCAAGTGCGGGTGGGCGGCGAGGATCTCGGCCACCGTGTCGACCATCTCCAGCGAACCGAGCATACCCAGCTTGACCGCCGCGACGGGCAGGTCGGCGAGTACGGCGTTGGCCTGGGCCAGCACCCACTCGCGGTCGAGGACGCGGAAGTCGCTGACGTTGACGGTGTCCTGCACGGTCAGCGCGGTGACCGCCGGGGCGGCGTGGCAGCCCTGGGCGAGCAGGGCTTCGATGTCGGCTTGCAGTCCGGCGCCACCACTGGGGTCGTGACCGGACAGGCAGAGCACTACGGGGCGGGAAGTCGGTGTTTTCATGGCGCGTGAGCTTACCACTAAAAGCGCTTCGTGGCGGCTGCGCGGACGACCTTTCGGGCGCCGCGCCCGGGCCCTGCGTGACACGTCCCGGGCCTGACGTGGCGTGGCGTGTGCTAAAGTTCGGCGAATATTCATACAACGCTCGCCAAGGGCGGACCATGACGAGGGAGGTGGGGCTCCCGGTCCGTTCGAGGAGCACTGCGGGGCATCATGCGGCACTGGCTGATTCTCTTTCTTATTGCGTTGCCGTGCCTGGCGGGTGCGGTGAGCTTCAACGAGCAGGTCGAGCGCCTGCCGCTGGGGCAGTCCATCGACGTGTTCGAGGACGTGCGCGGTAGCGCCGATATCAACGACATCACCTCGCGGGCCATCGACAGCAGCTTCCGCCGCCATGACAAGGACGTGCTCAATGCCGGCTATTCGCGCTCGGTGTTCTGGTTGCGCCTGGACCTGGACTACCGGCCGGTCGCCTCCAGCGATCCGCGCACCTGGCTGCTGGAGCTGGCCTATCCGCCGCTGGACAAGCTCGACCTCTACCTGCCCGATGGCCAGGGCGGCTACCGCCTCGCCCAGCGCACCGGCGACACATTGCCGTTCGCCAGTCGGCCGATCCGGCAGAACAACTACCTGTTCGAACTCGGCCTCGAGCCGAACAAGCCGCAGCGTGTCTACCTGCGGCTGGAAAGCCAGGGGTCGATCCAGGCGCCGCTGACCCTGTGGTCGCCCAAGGCCTACCTGGAGGAGCAGCCCGAACGCATCTATGTGCTCGGCATCATCTATGGCGTGCTGCTGGTGATGCTGATCTACAACCTGTTCATCTTCCTCAGCGTCCGCGATACCAGCTATCTCTACTACATCCTCTATATCGCTTCGTTCGGGCTCTACCAGGTCTCGGTGAACGGCGCCGGCATCGAGTACTTCTGGCCCGACAGCCCCTGGTGGGCGAACGCCGCCACGCCATTCCTGATCGGTTCGGCGGCGCTGTTCGGCTGCCAGTTCGCGCGCAGCTTCCTGCATACCCGCGACCACAGCGTGTGGGTCGACCGCGGCCTGCTGGCGCTGATGGCGGTCGGCGCGCTGGTCATGCTGATGGCGCTGACCATGAGCTACGCCGTGGCCCTGCGCCTGGCCACCTACCTGGCGCTGGCCTTCACCGGCCTGATCTTCGCTGCCGGCATCCTCGCCTGGCTGCGCGGCATGCGCGTGGCGCGCTATTTCATCATCGCCTGGACCGCCTTCCTTCTCGGCGGCATCGTCAACACCCTGATGGTCCTCGGCTACCTGCCGAACATGTTCCTCACCATGTATGCCAGCCAGATCGGTTCGGCGCTGGAGGTGGGCTTGCTGTCGCTGGCACTGGCCGACCGGATCAACGCAATGAAGGAGGAGCGCGCGCGAATCCTCCAGGAGTCCAGCCGCAAGCTGGAAGCGCTGAACCAGGAACTGGCCAACAGCAACCGCCTGAAGGACGAGTTCCTCGCCACCGTCACCCACGAACTGCGCACCCCGATGAGCGGGGTGATCGGTTCGCTGGAGCTGATGCAGACGGTGCCGATGGACGTCGAACTCGCCGAGTACCAGCGCACCGCCGCCGGTTCGGCGCGGGACATGATGCGGATGGTCAACGACATCCTCGCCCTCATCGAACTGCAGGCCGGCAAGCTCTACCCGCGCCGCGAGCCGTTCAGCCTGCGCGGCCTGTTCGACAGCCTGCGCGCGCAGTACGCGCCGCGCGCCGAGGAGAAGGGCCTGCGCTTCGCCCTGCAACTGGACGACAGCCTGCCGGACACCCTCGAAGGCGATGCCGGCAAGCTGGCCCAGGCGCTGGGCTACCTGGTCGACAACGCGATCAAGTTCACCGCCAGGGGCAGCGTGACCCTGCGCGTCGCCGCCGGGCGTACCCATGACGGGGTGGCGCTGCGGGTGGAAGTGATCGACACCGGCATCGGTTTCGACATGGCCGCCGGCAGCGACCTCTACCAGCGTTTCGTCCAGGCCGACAGCTCGTTGACCCGTGGCTACGGAGGCCTCGGCATCGGCCTGGCTCTGTGCCGCAAGCTGGTGGAGCTGCTTGGCGGCGAGCTGACCCACGAGTCCCGGCCGGGACAGGGCAGCCGCTTCCTCCTGCGCCTGCAACTGACCCAGCCGGCCCAGGGCCTGGCGCCGCCGCCGCGGCGCGCCGGCGGGCAGGCGGTGCGGCGTCCCGAGGAGTGCACGGTGCTGGTGGTGGAGGACAACGCCATCAACCAGTTGGTGACTCGCGGCATGCTGCTCAAGCTCGGCTACCGGGTGCGCACCGCCGACAACGGCAGCGAGGCCCTGGAGTTGCTGGCGCGCGAGCGGCCGGACGGCGTACTGCTCGACTGCCAGATGCCGGTGATGGACGGCTTCGCCACCTGTCGGGCGATCCGCGCGCTGCCCGGCTGCGCGGAACTGCCGGTGCTGGCGTTGACCGCCCACAGCCACAGCGGCGATCGCGAGCGCTGCCTGGCGGCGGGCATGAGCGACTACATGGCCAAGCCGGTCAAGTTCGAAGAGTTGCAGACCCTGCTGCACGATTGGCTGCTGTGCCAGCCGATCGTCACCAAGTCCGCCTGAAGCCTTTCCGCGGCTGGCTGAAATGCCGGCCTGCGCGACCTGTATGTCTCTTTAGGCAAAGCCTGAAGCGTGATTCACTGGGAAAAAGTGAATCCGGATTCAGTCATGGTCTATCGTGTCACCGAACGCCGCCTGCAACGCGATTCCGCGCTGCGCGAGCGCATCCTCCAGCTAGGCCTGCGGCGTGTCGCGGAGGGCGGTTTCGCCGCGCTGACCATGCAGGCCCTGGCCGACGACGCGGGGATCGCCACCGGCAGCCTGTACCGCCACTTCCAGGGCAAGGGCGAGCTGGCGGCGGAAATCTTCCGCCGCGCCAGCCAGCGTGAGGTCGATGCCCTGGCCGTGGTCCTGCGCGGTCCCGGCGCGCCCGCCTGGCGCCTGGCCGAGGGCTTGCGGCGCTTTGCCGCGCGCGCCTGGAGCAGCCAGCGGCTGGCCTTCGCCCTGATCGCCGAGCCGGTGGATCCTGAAGTCGACGAGCAGCGCCTGCGCTATCGCGAGGCCTACGCCGCACTGTTCGTCGAACTGCTCGAGGAGGGCCGGCGCAGTGGCGCATTCCAGCTTTCCCTGGTGCCGCTTGCCGCGGCCTGCCTGGTCGGGGCCATCGCCGAGGCGCTGGTCGGCCCCTTGTCTCCCCCGGCGCGCGCCGCTCGCGACAGCGGCCAGCCGGAACCGAGTCTGGAGCCGGTGAGTACGGCTCTGGTGAACTTCTGCCTGCGCGCGGTGGGCGCGCCTGTCTGCGAGGAACCCTCATGAACCTGCACCAGTACGCCGAAACCCACGAAGTGACCAACCAGGTACCGTCGCTGGATGGTGCCAACCTCTACCGCCTCGACCTGCCTCTCCAGGAGTGGGTGCGTCGCTACCAGGGCGGCTGGGCCGAGGAGCGCCTGCAGCGCTACGGTGAGCTGGCCGGCGGCCCGCTGATGGCGGCCGGCTTCCTGGCCAACCAGCACAAGCCGGAGTTCCATAGCCACGACCGCTACGGCAACCGCGTCGACCTGGTGGAGTTCCATCCCGCCTACCACGAGCTGATGCGCGCCGCCATCGAGCACGAACTGCCCTCGCTGCCCTGGACCGACCCGCGCCCCGGCGCCCAGGTGGCGCGGGCCGGGCTGTCCTACCTGCACAGCCAGGCGGAGGCCGGCACCGGTTGCCCGTTGACCATGACCTACGCCAGCGTGCCGGCGATTCGCCTGCAGGCGGACCTGGCCGAGAAATGGCTGCCGAAGATCCTCTCCCGCGAGTACGACCCGCGCAACGTGCCGATGGAGCAGAAGGCGGGCGTCACCATCGGCATGGCGATGACCGAGAAGCAGGGCGGCACCGACGTCCGGGCCAATACCACGCGGGCCTACCCGGTGGGGATTCCCGGGCCGGGGCAGGCCTACGAACTGGTCGGGCACAAGTGGTTCTGCTCGGCGCCGATGTGCGACGCCTTCCTCACCCTGGCCTACACCGACAAGGGCCTGACCTGCTTCCTGCTGCCGCGCCACCGGCCGGACGGCAGCCGCAACCAGTTCTACATCCAGCGCCTGAAGGACAAGCTGGGCAACTGGTCGAACGCCTCCAGCGAAATCGAGTATCGCGGCGCCCTGGCCTGGATGGTCGGCGAGGAGGGCCGTGGCGTGCCGACCATCATCGAGATGGTCGCCATGACCCGCTTCGACTGCATGATCGGCTCCAGCGCACTGATGCGTCAGGCGTTGACCCAGGCCGCCCACCACTGTGCCTACCGCAAGGTCGGCGGGCGGGTGCTGGCCGAGCAACCGCTGATGCAGAACGTGCTCGCCGACCTGGCCCTGGAAAGCGAGGCGGCGCTGGCCCTGACCCTGCGCATGGGGCATGCCCTGGACCGTGCCCACGACGAGCAGGAGGAGAAGTTCGCCCGCCTGGTCACCGCGGTGGGCAAATACTGGATCTGCAAGCGTGCCCCGGCGATGATCAACGAAGCCTCCGAATGCATGGGCGGTGCCGGCTACGTCGAGGAAACCATCCTGCCGCGGCTGTACCGCGAGGCCCCGGTGAACTCGATCTGGGAAGGTTCCGGCAACGTGCAGTGCCTGGACGTGCTGCGTGCCCTGTCGAAGGAGCCGGGGGTGCTCGACGCGTTGTTCGCCGAACTGGGCGACGGCCATGGCGACGCCCGTCTCGCCGCGCACATCGGCAACCTCAAAGCGGCCTTCGCCGACACCGCCGACATCCAGTACCGCGCCCGCCAGCTCACCGAGGACGTGGCGATCGCCCTGCAGGCCAAGCTGTTGCTGGAAGCCGGCAACTCCGCGGTGTCCGACGCCTTCATCGGCAGTCGCCTGGGGGACGGCGGGCGTGTCTACGGCACCCTCCCGCGCGGCGTCGAGGTCGAGGCGCTGTTGGCTCGCGCCACCCCGCACCTGACCTGAGGCGCGTCGCGATGCAGGCGCATCCGCGCTACCGGGAGCTGGTCGAGCAGGGCTTCGCCGCGGCCAGTTTCGTCGGCGACCTCGGCATCCGTCCGCTGGACTGCGGGCCGGGTTGGGTCGAAGCGGGGCTGGACATCCTGCCCCGCCACGCCCAGCAGAACGGCTTCATCCATGCCGGGGTCCAGGCGACCCTGGCCGACCATGCCGCCGGGGCCGCCGCCGCGACCCTGGTGGAGGAGGGGCAGACGGTGCTGACCCTGGAGTTCAAGCTCAACCTGTTGCGCCCGGCGCTTTGCCAGCGCCTGTTGTGTCGCGCCGAGGTGCTCAAGGCCGGGCGCCAGGTGACGGTGGTCGAGGCCGAGGTGTTCGCCGAGCGGGACGGTCGGCGGCACCTGTTCAGCAAGGCCACCGTGACCATGGCGGTGGTGGCGCTGGCCGAATGAGGTAACGGGAGAAAAGCGCTGTGTTTTCCTGTCGGTACAGGCAAGATGTTTTCCATGCGAACCGACAGGAAGCCCACCATGAGTATCGATTCCGACGACGGGTTCGTCGTCGCCCGCACGGCCGAGGAGGCCGTCGACCGTCTTGCCGAGCTGCACCGCCAGGCCACCGCGGCGCTGAGCCAGGCGCTCAAGCGCTACATCAAGGAGCGCATCGAGCCAAGCGAGGCCGAGCGGCAGAACTTCCACTACCCGCAACTGCGCATCGGCTACCGCTGCCAGGGCGAGGTGCCGTCCACCACCCGCGCCTACGCCAAGGTCCAGGTGCCGGGCGAATACAGCGTCACCGTCACCCACCCCGACGCCTTCCGCAAGTACCTGCTGGAACAGTTGCGTCCGCTGATGGACGATTTCACCGTGCAGGTGCAGGTCGGCCCGAGCCAACAGGACATCCCCTATCCCTACGTGGTCGAGCAGGGCGACGAGCTGGCCGGCTCCGGGGTGACCGCCGCCGAGCTGGCGCGGGTGTTCCCCAGCACCGACCTGTCCGCCGCTTCCGACGACATCGCCGACGGCCTCTACGAATGGGAACGCGCCGACCAGTTGCCGCTGGCGCTGTTCGACGCCGCGCGGGTGGACTTCTCCCTGCGCCGCCTGGTGCACTACACCGGCAGCGACTGGCGCCACGTGCAGCCGTGGATCCTGCTGACCAACTACCACCGCTACGTCGACCAGTTCATCCGCCTCGGCCTGACCCGCCTGCGCGAGGACCCGCGCTTCGTGCGCATGGTCCTGCCGGGCAACGTGATCATCGAACGCGGGATGGACGAAGGCGAGGCCAACGCCATCGTCGCCGGGGTGGTCTGGCACCGCTACCAGATGCCGGCCTACCACCTGATCGCCGCCGATGGCGACGGCATCACCCTGGTCAACATCGGGGTCGGCCCGTCCAACGCGAAGAACATCACCGACCACCTGGCGGTGTTGCGTCCGCATTGCTGGCTGATGATCGGCCACTGCGGCGGCCTGCGGCAGTCGCAGACCATCGGCGACTACGTACTGGCGCACGCCTACATGCGCCGCGACGGCATCCTCGACCGCGCGCTGCCGCCGCACATCCCGATCCCGGCGCTGGCCGAAGTCCAGGTCGCCTTGCAGGAAGCCGCCGCCGAAGTCACCGGCGAGCGCGGCGAGTCGCTCAAGCGACGCTTGCGCACCGGCACCGTGCTCACCTACGACGACCGCAACTGGGAGCTGCGCTGGGCCCAGGAGCGGCCACTGATCAACCTGGCGCGGGCCATCGCGGTGGACATGGAGAGCGGCACCATCGCCGCCCAGGGCTACCGCCTGCGGGTGCCCTACGGCACGTTGCTGTGCGTCTCGGACAAGCCGCTGCACAGCGAGATCAAGCTGCCCGGCTCGGCCAACGCCTTCTACGAGCGCGCGGTGAACCAGCACCTGCGGATCGGCATCGCCGCCCTCGACCTGTTGCGCAGCCAGCTCAACTCGCTGCACTCGCGCAAGCTGCGGAGTTTCGACGAGCCGCCGTTCCGTTGATCGGACGCGNNNNCGCTTCTACGCCTTGCGGCGCCGAGGCCCTACAATGATGGCCCTTCGCCCTGCGTGGAACCGCGGCGCCCTCTGCCGGTCGGAACGACCACGCCTGCCATCGATGTGAGCCCCATGCCGTTCAGCGTCCCCACTCATCTCAGCAACCCGCTCCGTCGCTTCGCCCGCCGCCTGGTACCCGATGCCGCGCCGGAAGTGGCAGCGCCGTTGCCGATGCCGGAAAGCCTGGCCGGCGAACCGTGGTTCTCGGTCGGGCGGGCGGTCGAGGCCCTCGGCGGCGAGCGGGTCGATGGCTGGATCCTGGAAGAATGGCGTGGCTTGGCCCTGCGCGCGCGTTTCAGCGCTTGCTGGCGCGATCCGCGCGGCAACCTGTGGAATGTCCTGCCGCAGGCGGGCGCCATCGCTTTCCTGGCCGACCCGCAGCGGCGCTACGAAGGCGTGCCGCTGGCCGACCAGTACCAGGCGCTCAGCCGCGATGTCCTGCTGGAAGACTACCTCGGCCTGCGGCGCCAACTGGCCCGCGCCGGCCTGGACGACGAGGCCCGCGAGCGCCTGGCCGGGATGGCCGCGCGCCTGGAAAGCTGGCTGGCCCTGGGCGGCCGTGGCGACCAGGCTTGTCCGTGCGGCAGCGGCAAGCGCTACCGCAACTGCTGCTCCCGCCTGGTGGCCTCGGCCTCCTGAGCGACGTTGCGCGGTGCGACGCGCCACTGCTCGCCGGGTTTCGGCGTGCCGAAGGTCGCCGGGTCCACGCCTTGGCTGCGCAGTGCCGCCTGGAGCGCCTTGGGCGGGTCGTCCTGCTGTTCGTCGGTGAGATTGAAGGTACCGAAGTGGATGGCCATGCTGGTCTGCGCCTGCAGCGTGCGATGGGCCTGCACCGCGTCGTCGGGATTCATGTGGTGGTCGCGCATGAACCAGCGCGGCTCGTAGGCGCCGATCGGCAGGGCGGCGAAACGCATCGCCCCGAAGCGCTGGTTGATCAGCCCGAACTCCGGGCCGAGCCCGGTATCGCCGGGAAACAGCAGCGGGCCGTCCGGCGAGTCGATGACGAAGCCGAGCCAGAGCGTGCGGTTGGTGTCGCTGCGGGTGCGCGACGACCAGTGCTGCACCGGTACGCCATGCAGCGTCAGGCCAGCGCCCAGCGGCACGGCCTGCCACCAGTCGATCTCCACGACGTCGGCGAAACCTGTCTGGCGGATCAGCCCGGCGTTGCCCAGGCCGCTGACCACCTTGGCCGTCGGCCAGCGCCGGTGGAGCTGGCGCAGGGTTTCCAGGTCGAGGTGGTCGTAGTGGTTGTGGCTCACCAGCACCAGGTCGATCGGTGGCAACTGGTCGAGCGTCAACCCGGGCGGATGGTGGCGCTTCGGGCCGATGAAGGCGAGCGGGCTGACCCGTTGCGACCAGACCGGGTCGGTGAGGATGTTCAGGCCGCGGTGCTGGATCAGCAGGGTGGCGTGGTTGATGTAGGTGACCCGCAGTTCTTCGCCGCGGGCGCGCTCGTTCACCCTTGGCGGCGTTGCCGTCGGCGGCAGGGCGACCCACGGGCGTTGCGGCGGGCGGTTCCACTGCCACTTGAGCAGGTCGCGCAGGCTCTTGTGCGCGGTCGGCTGGATATTGCGGAAACGTTCGCCGTCGAAATGGTCCGAAGGCGGACCCTGATAGGCGCTGCCAGCGCAGCCGGCCAGGGTCAGCAGGCTGATCAGCCAGGTGGGACGCAGGGAGGGCATGAGGGGATGCTCTTGCGGTCAGGCTCTCGGACAACCTAGCATGCCGCCCGGTACCCCGATCAAGCCAACTCGTTTCCAGTCATGTCCCGTCCCCCGCGTCCTTCCCCGCGTTATCCCGTCCGCCCTGCGCCACGCCGGGTGGCCAAGGCGCCGCCGAGCGAGCCGAAGCTGCTGCTGTTCAACAAGCCGTTCGACGTACTGACCCAGTTCAACGACGAGCAAGGGCGTTCGACCCTCAAGGACTTCATCCCGGTGCCGGGCGTGTATCCGGCCGGGCGCCTGGACCGCGACAGCGAGGGCCTGTTGCTGCTGACCAACGACGGTCGCCTGCAGGCGCGCATCGCCGACCCCCGGCACAAGCTGCCGAAGACCTACTGGGTGCAGGTCGAAGGTACGCCGGACGAGGAGCAATTGTGGCGCCTGCGCGAGGGCGTGACGCTCAACGACGGCCCGACGCTGCCCGCCGAGGCGCGTCTGCTGGATGAGCCGACGTTGTGGGAGCGGGTGCCGCCGGTGCGTTTTCGCAAGTCGGTGCCGACCCACTGGCTGGAATTGGTGATCCGCGAGGGGCGCAATCGCCAGGTGCGGCGGATGACGGCGGCGGTGGGCTTGCCGACGCTGCGGCTGGTGCGGGTGCGGATCGGCCCCTGGAGCCTGGACGGCCTGGGCCTCGGGGAATGGCGGGAAGTGCCGGCGCGGCTGGACTGACGAGAGGGGCGTCGTCCAGCGGGCGCGGAACGATCAGTAGTACGACTTGATCACGGCGATGCCGCGACCCATCACGTCGCGCCAGGCGTCGCGGGTCTCGGCGTCGCAGTCGCGGTCGTGCTCGGCGACCGCCATCAGCAGGGCGTCCAGCCACAGGTCGTAGAGTTCCGGGCGGATATCCAGCGCGGCGCGCGAATGGCTGGCGCCGAGGGCGCGCAGCTTGCTGTCGGACATGCCGCGGGCGTACATCACCAGGTTCATGATCCCGGCACGCAGCAGGTGTTTCTGCGCAGTCATGTCGGTGGTGGCGAACTTGGCGCGAATCTGCGGGGAACTGGCAAGGAAATGCCGGTAGAAATCATCGAAGAATCCGGTGCTGGCACAGCAGCGTCCATAACTCTGCATGACGCGGTCGGCGGCGTTCATGGCGACTCCCTTGTTCTAGGCAATGGCAAGGCGAGCCGGCCCCGTTGGCCGGGGCCGGCGGATGATTACGAGTGGTTGGATGACGCGCGTGGCGCCGGGGTTACATGCCCGCGCCTTCGAGGCTGCCGATGACCAGGCCCTTGATGATGAAGCCCAGTACGCCCAGGCCGAGGGCGAAGAACAGGATCAGGGTTCCGAACTTGCCGGCTTTCGACTTCTTCGCCAGGTCCCACACGATGAAAGCCATGAACAGGATAAGCACGGTCACCAGACCGGTCATCATCCACTCTTCGAACAGTTCGGGATCCATTGGCAACCTCCGGATTTTCAAGCAAACGAAGTCCGGCTCGCGGTCGGACGGAGCGTGCCATGGGGGGCGGGCAAGGCGTTTATCGTTCTACGAGCAGGCTGCTCTTTATATGCGGGGGCCACGCGGGCATGACAACTGAAACAGGCTGCCGATTATACGGCATGCCGCCTGTTCCGTGTCATGTCCCAGGTCTCGCTACGATCAATCGCGCAGGTGCTCCAGCGGCAGTTCGGTACTCGCCAGCACCTGGTTGAGGACGAAGCTGGAGCGCACGCTGGAGACCCCCTCGATGCGCGTCAGGGTACCCAGCAGGAGTTTCTGGTAATGGTCCATGTCCGGCACCACGACCTTCAACTGGTAGTCCGCGTCCATCCCGGTGACCAGGCTGCACTCCAGCACTTCCGGGCATTTGCCGATGACTTCCTGAAAATGTTCGAAGCGTTCCGGGGTGTGTCGGTCCATGCCTATGAGGACGAAGGCGGTGAGGCTCAGGCCGAGCTTCTTGCGGTCCAGCAAGGCTACCTGGCGGACGATGTAGCCGTCGTCCTCGAGCTGCTTGACCCGTCGCGAACAGGGCGATGGCGACAGGCCTATCCGTTCTGCCAGTTCCTGGTTGGAGATGCGTGCGTCGCGCTGGAGTTCTTCGAGGATACGCAGGTCGTAGCGGTCGAGTTTGTTCATGGCGAGGATTTCTTTCAGGTTGATTGCCATCGGCAAGGTGAATTTGAGTGATTTATTGCGAAATCAAGGTTCTGATGAGCAATATTAGCAATCATTGGTCGCGCCTGGCGACGTATTCTTTTACCCAGATTCACGGCCCGGACATCTCGTCCATCACGGCTCGCCCAATCAGGCCAGCCGTGGCCGCCGACCCTACAGGGTTGCGCCGGCCTCCGGGTTGCACACCGCCCAGAAGGTGGAGTGAGGTGAGCCGTCGCCAACAGCGCCGAGCCAGGACAGTTACCCCAGAAGGGAGGTCGACGGGCCTCCCTTTTTCTTTGCCCGCGATCCGGCCCGTGCCGCGCTTTTACCCATTCTTTACCCGGCGTTTACCCACCCTTGGCGGAAAACGGCGGAAAGTCGTTCCCGGGATCATTCGAACATGGCCGGGCGACCATGCCCGGGGCGAGGCAGACGATGAACGGTGGATGGTGGCGAATGCTCGGGGTGGGCGCTCTCTCGCTGAGCCTGTGCGTCCAGGCGCAGGCCGACGACGGCCGAGGGGGACGCGGTGGAGCCGGCGGCGAGCGCGGTGTTGCCCACGGACAACCGGGACCTGGCCGCGGCGAAGCGCATGGCGGCAGTTGGGGACCGCATCCCGACTGGCGTCCGGGCCGGGTGGTGGAGGCCTTGCCGCGCGGACACCTGCGGGTGCCCTATCGCGGCGGCGAGTATTTCTTCGACGACGGCTACTGGTACCGACCCGACGGCCCGCGCTATGTGCTGGTCGTGCCGCCCCGCGGGGTGCGCGTCCGCAGCCTGCCGCCCTATGCGGAGCAGGTCTGGCTGGGCAGCGTGCTGTACTTCCTTGCCGCCGGCACTTACTACCGGTGGCATGCCGACACCCGCGAGTACGAAGTGGTCAGCCCGCCGCCGCGGGCAGCGGGACCCGTTTATCCGGTCAGCGGGCCGGCCGCCAGCTACGACGTGGTGGCCTACCCCGCGCGCGGCCAGGGGCCCGACCAGCAGGGCCGCGACCGCTACGAGTGCCACCGCTGGGCGGTGGGCGAGAGCGGCTTCGACCCGGCGGGGGCGACCTACGCGCCGGCCGCCGAGGTCGCCAACGACTACCGCCGGGCCATGGCCGCCTGCCTGAGCGGGCGCGGCTACAGCGTCAACTGACGGTTTCCTTGCCGACCACTTCCTGCGGGTCGGCATGGATCAGCACCTCGGCCTTCGGGTATTCGCGCTTGATCGCCAGCACTGCGCGGTCGGTCAGGGCGTGGGCCACCGACAGGCTCAGCTCGCCGGGCAGTTCGAGGTGCAACTGGACGAACCAGTGGTTGCCGGAAATCCGCGTGCGCACGTCGTGCGCGCCGAGCACTCCCGGCACGCTGCAGGCGAGTTCGCGCATGCGCTCGCTGATGTCGCTAGGCAGTTCCCGGTCCATCAGGATCGACACCGACTCGCGAGCGATCTGCAGGGCGCTCCAGAGGATGTACAGGGCGATGCCCAGGCCGAACAGGCCGTCGCTCTGTGGCCAGCCGTAGCGGGCCAGGAGCAGTGCCACGAGGATGCTGGCGTTGAGCAGCAGGTCCGAGCGGTAGTGCAGCGAGTCGGCGCGTATCGCGGTGGAACCGGTGCGGCGGATGACGTGGGTCTGGAAGGCCAGGAGAAGGGCCGTGAGCAGCAGCGACAGCAGCATCACCGCGATGCCCCAGGTGGCCGCGCCGAGGGGCTGCGGGTCGCGCAATTGCTCGACCGCCTGGATAGCCACCAGCACCGCGCTGGCACCGATGAACATGGCCTGGGCCAGGCCGGCCAGGGCCTCGGCCTTGCCGTGGCCGTAGCGGTGGTCGTCGTCGGCCGGGCGTAGCGAATAGTGCACCGCCAGCAGGTTGAGCAGCGAGGCGGCACTGTCCAGCAGGGAGTCGGTGAGGCCGGCGAGCAGGCTCACCGAACCGCTCAGCCACCAGGCAATGGCCTTGCCGATGACCAGGGTGACGGCGACACCGAGCGAGGCCAGGGTGGCCAGGCGCAGCAGGCGGGCGTGGGGGGAATCGGGACTCATGGGGCGCTTCTGTCAGGAGGGACGGCGCCACTGTAAACCAACCGGGCGGCGACCGGGCACTGACGCACGGTCGCGCTCGGAGGGCGGATCAGGCGGCCGGCTTCAGGCCATAGGCCGCCAGTTGCTCGACGCTGCCGCTGTGGCGGATCAGGCGCGGGTCGTCGAGCGGCAGTTCACGGCCGATCTCGCGTTCGAGGATGGCCTTGAGCTTGCGGTTGTCGACCTTGCCGTCCGCGCCGACGGCATCCTTGAGCACTTCCGGGGCGACCGAGTACTTGGCGTCGGGCAGGTAGATGGCGCCGGTGGCGAAGTCGACGCCGAAGGCGATCAGGCCGGGGATGATATAGAACAGCAGGCCGATGGCGTCGAAGGCGACGATGGCCGGATCGATGCGACCGTCGATCTGGCCGCGTCGCTCGGGGTAGAACAGCGTACCGCAGGCCGACAACTGGCTCAGCAGGGCTGCACTGAGAACGGCACAGGAAACGCGGGTGGCAAGGCGCATGTATGACCTCCGGGTGAACATGACGGCGAACTATAGCAATCGACCAGCGTTCGGCAATCTTCTGCCGCGACGATGACGATAAGACCGTCGAAAGCGCCTGCCGGTTCGCCGGTATACTTCGTCGGTCAGTCCGGAGCCAGCATGATTTCCCTACCCATCGACGCCGTTGTTCCCGCCCTGCGCCAGGCCCTTGGCGCACAACACCAGGCCGTCCTGGAAGCCCCGCCGGGTGCCGGCAAGACCACCCGGGTGCCGCTGGCCCTGCTCGACGAGCCCTGGCTCGCCGGCCAACGCATCCTCATGCTCGAACCGCGACGCCTGGCGGCGCGGGCCGCGGCCGAGCGGCTGGCCGCCGAGCTGGGCGAAAAGGTCGGCGAGACCGTCGGCTACCGGATCCGCCTGGAGAGCAGGGTCGGCCCGAAGACCCGCATCGAAGTGGTCACCGAGGGTATCCTTGCCCGTCGCCTGCAAGACGACCCGGCGCTGGACGGTGTCGGCCTGGTGATCTTCGACGAATTCCACGAGCGCAGCCTGGATGCCGACCTGGCCCTGGCGCTGACTCTCAATGGCCGCGAACTGTTGCGCGACGAGCCGCCGCTGAAAGTGCTGGTGATGTCGGCGACCCTGGAGGGCGAGCGTCTTGCGGCGCTGCTCGGCGAAGCGCCGGTGGTGCGCAGCGAGGGCCGCATGTTCCCGGTGGATATCCGCTGGGGACGGGCGGCGCAACCCGGCGAGTTCATCGAGCCGCGGGTGCAGCAGGCGGTGCTCCAGGCGCTGGCGGAGGAAAGCGGCAGCGTGCTGGTCTTTCTTCCCGGCCAGGCCGAGATCCGCCGCGTTCACGAAGGCTTGCGCGAGGCCCTTGGCGGTCGCCCCGAGGTGCTGCTCTGCCCGCTGCATGGCGAGCTCGACCTCGCCGCCCAGCGCGCCGCCATCGAGCCGGCGTCGCGGGGCACGCGCAAGGTGGTGCTGGCGACCAACATCGCCGAGACCAGCCTGACCATCGACGGCGTACGGGTGGTGATCGACGCCGGCCTGGCGCGGGTGCCGCGCTTCGATCCGGGTAGCGGCATGACCCGCCTGGAGACCCAGCGCATCTCCCGCGCCTCCGCTACCCAGCGTGCCGGCCGCGCAGGGCGCCTGGAGCCGGGCGTATGCTACCGCTTGTGGTCGGAGAGCCAGCATGAGCAGTTGCCTGCCTACGGCACGGCGGAAATCCTCCAGGCCGATCTGGCCGGGCTGGCCCTGCAACTGGCGCGCTGGGGCGTGGCGCCGGAGGAGCTGGCCTGGCTCGACGCGCCGCCCGCGGCGGCCTACGCCCAGGCCCGCGAGCTGCTCGGGCGGCTGGGGGCGCTGAACGCCAGCGGCGCGTTGAGTGCCCATGGCCAGGCGATGGCCGAATTGCCGACCCATCCGCGCATTGCCCACCTGCTGCTGCGCGGCCAGGCCCTCGGCCTTGGCGAACTGGCTTGCGACGTAGCGGCGCTGCTCGGCGAACGTGACATACAGCGTGGCGGCGGCGCCGACCTGCACAGCCGTCTCGCCCTGCTCGCCGGCGAGGCCCGCACTGGCGCCTCGCGCGGCGCGGTACAGCGCGCCCGGCAACTGGCCCGGCAGTTCCGCGGTTACCTGCGCGGCGCCGCCAGCGAGGCGGTCGTCGATCCCGGTCATCCGCGTTGGCTGGGTTGCCTGCTGGCCTTCGCCTATCCCGACCGCATCGCTCGCCAGCGCCGCGCCGGTGGCGGCGACTACCGGCTGGCCAATGGACGCGCTGCGCAGTTCGGCGAACCGGACAGCCTGATGAAGCAGCCCTGGCTGGTGATCGCCGATCTGGGCAGCCGCCAGGGCCAGCGCGAAGAGCGGATCTACCTGGCCGCCGAACTCGATCCGAGGTTGTTCGATACGGTCCTGGCGGAGCAGGTCAGCCAGCGCGACGAGCTGCAGTGGGACGAGCGCGAAGGCGTGCTGCGCGCCGAGCGCCAGCGCCGGGTCGGCGAACTGGTGCTGTCCAGCGAGGCGCTACCCGGCCTCGACGAAGCGGCGCGCAGCCAGGCGCTGCTCGGCCTGGTCCGGCGCAAGGGACTGGAGTTGTTGCCCTGGACCCCGGAACTGCGCCAGTGGCAGGCGCGCATCGGCTTGCTGCGCCGGCTGGACCTGGAAGACAAGGGCGAGAGCGAGTGGCCGGACGTCAGCGACGCCGCGTTGCTGGAACGGTTGGAGGAATGGTTGCCGGCCTATCTCGGCAAGGTCACCCGCCTGGCTCACTTCGCCAACCTCGACCTGGCTTCGATCCTCGCCGGGCTGTTGCCCTGGCCATTACCGCAGCGTCTCGACGAGTGGGCGCCGAAAACCCTGGAAGTCCCCTCCGGCTCGCGCATCCGCCTGGACTACAGCGAAACCCCGCCGATCCTCGCGGTGCGCCTGCAGGAACTGTTCGGCCTCGGCGACACTCCGCGCATCGCCCAGGGCCGCCTGGCAGTGAAGCTGCACCTGCTGTCACCCGCGCATCGCCCGGTGCAGGTGACCCAGGACCTGGCGAACTTCTGGCGCAGCACCTATGCGGAAGTCAAGAAGGACCTGAAGGGACGCTATCCGAAGCTATTCCATAAGTTAGACCCTTGGGTTGAATCGCTTAACAACAAAAAGATTGACAGGTAGCGATTGTAAACTGACGCATAACATATAGGATTGACTGATTCATCAGGGGGGGCGAATGTCCTACACCAATCCGCGTCACGAAGGTCGTCTGATTCTCATCCCGAATTTGCAGGATGCCTTCGCTATCCTGCATGTCAGTGAAGCGCCTCGCGGCTCTATTGAGTCAGCGCTTGAGGGGGCTGAATCCAATCTGCTTTATAAATGCGATGAAGTCGGTTCAGGGAATGACCGTGCCCTGTTCAATTTCCCATTTTTGTTTAGTGCTAATGGCAACCCTTGGCACGAAGCGAACGACTACTTGCTGAGTCTCATGCGTGATAGGGCTCCTGCAAGTCGACGCACTGATGATGTTAGGCGTCGTGCCAGTAAACTGTTGGATTACCTCCTATTCTGTGAGGATAACAATCTGGATTGGCTCGACTTTTCCGGTGCCCGTCCTTCGCTTCGCCCGACTTACAAGTACTTCTATCACCTGATTAAAGAAGGCCGTCGCAGTAATCAGGTCATCAATCAATATACCGCTGCGGTCTATCACTTTTATAAGTACGTTTCCGAGCATTGGCATTACCTCGATCTAAAGCGTGTTGATACGATCAAGCAAGTGCGGCTTATCGTGCAGAGCCCAAAAGGCGCGAAAATCATCGATGCTGAAAAGCGCAGCCAAACGCGGCGTACGCCGCCTAGTAGCTCCGTTCCTTTGGGATTCGTGCGTGAAGATGGCGAGGATCTTCGACCTCTCTCCAATCTTGAGTTAGGCGCGCTTTTGGAGGCCATTAATGAAAAGAAATGGTCAACGATTGAGCGGTTGATTCTTCTCACGTCTCTGATGACTGGAGCTCGTAAGCAAAGTGTTTTGACCATACGCTTGAAGCATTTGAAAGGATTTACAGAAGACAAACTAGTGCCGGAATGTGCCTATAAATTGCATGCCGGCCCGCGCACAGGCATTGATACGAAATTTGACAAAACTCAAGTTCTGTATGTTCCAAAGCAACTTGCTGAAGAATTGGTCACGCTTGCACGTAGTCCGATGATGAGGAGACGGCGGGAAAAATTTCGTGCTCAATTAGAAGTCAGTCATCCCGGTCTGTTGATAGAAGAGGACGATATGTATTTGTTTCTCTCCGATCAAGGCAATTGTTATTACATGGCTTCAAATGATCCGCGTTACGCAATTGTTAGGTCGCCACAGACAGGGCAGGTGACGGAAACAATAAAGCGAAAATTGCAGAGTACAGCTTCTAGCCAATTTCCAAAAGATTTTACATATCACTGGCTGCGAGCGACTTTTGCCTATCAACTCTACCAGCGCCTGCAACCGTTGGTTCAAGAAGGCGTTTTGAAATTAGGGGAGGATATTGATTTTATTCAAAAACGTATGCATCACGAGTCTAGGGAAACAACTGAAAACTATCTAAAGTTATTCAATATGACTCACGAAAAAGTCATCGCCCAAGAGGTGTGGGAGAAGAAATTGTTTAACGGTAACTACGAAGTCATGAAATTGACGGTCCAAGAATGAGTAGTCGGCAGCTGTTAGAGCATCGCGAAAATACAAAAATTATTACGCTAAATGAGTTGGTTCAGGAGTTTTCCGAACCTGAGCGTTTGCGATTGCAGCTGACCGTTAAGGTTAAAAAGAAGCCGTTAGATATTGGTAGTTTTGCATATCTCATTCGTGGTAAGAATAAAAGTGTTCATGATGATCGCGGGACGCCATTGGTGATTGAGTCGTTCGTTGAAAGTCGTCGTGAGCTGATTGTGAGAGTTTTGGAGTCTTTTGTCGGTCTGCGTGATAAGTCAGTCTTGGCAAATTTCTTCCATACCGAATATTTTATTGATTGGTTGAACGCTGAGGGTTACCGAGAAATATTTTCCAGTAGCGTGGATGCTCAAAAGGCATATCGAGATTATACAGCGCATCTAAATCAAAAAATATCCGATAAAAAGCTGAAGCCCCGGACCGCGTCAAGCTACCAAACTAGAGCATCCAGCCTGATCAAATTACTTTATCCAGATAATAGTGTCCATATTCTTGCTGGTGCAGTAAGGATTGTTCCAGATAGAGGTTCTGCAACAGCAGGCGCTGCTCATGTCGAGTTGTATAGAGATGTTTGCTTTGCCATTGCCCAGCAGTGCAGTGATTTTATCTTGAATAAAAAACCTTACCCGCTCGTGGTTGGAGTTAGAGATTATGAAGTTGTTATATTTCCGTCCAACCGAGGCGCGAGCAGCCCATTTAAGGATGCTGCTCCTTCATATAACTCAGCTGAGCGGCGAATTGCTACGGCCGAAGAATACTTCGCGGCCTTCGAGAGGCTTGGCCGAAAAAAGCCGAGAAATTATAATGTCGCGCGCGAACTAAGAAGCTCCCAGGCATCTTTGGATGCGGCTAATGAAGATGGGCGCAACTGGCATCGTCTTAATCTAGCGAGTCTTGCGGCGAAAGCCTATGCTATCCTTTTTTTTATGATTACAGGTGCCACTCCGGCTGAATTTGAGCAGTTTAGTTACGAAGACGCACTCAAAGTTGAAAAGTCCCCTCTCAAGAAAGAGTTGTCGGCTGTGAAATTTCGGGCTGGCGGAAAGTCAACGCTTTACAACATTGGGCGGGGCTCGGGTTTGTCGCTGCTGAAAGAGTATTTAAAGCTGCGTGCGTGGATTTTGGATGGTGCGAGACATGAGCGACTATTCTTTGCAATGCCTACGTCTGGTCAGCTTAGAACTTGCAAAAGCTTTGGTGATCTTAACGTGACAAGCTCCTTAGAAAAATTTTATGAGTTTATTAGCGGGGTCTTTCTTGATCCGACTGTACCAAGACTTTCAACTCGTAAAATACGCAAGCACAAAAGCACTGAAATGCACTCTGCACGTTTGTCGCCGTCCACGGTAGCGGCATCCCTCAATCACACCGAAGCGGTGAATCTTTCTACCTATGCAGAGGCAACACCTGAACAGCAGCAATCCGAGTTCAGCCTGTTTTGGGATGCAATACGCCACGCTGCTCATGTTGTGCGTGAGCGAAGCCGCAAGGCTGTAGCAAGTAGTGTCGCAATAGCGGCGGGTCACTGCGAGGATTTCAATAAGCCGACGTCTGCCACTGATGTGGGATTGATTATAGAGCCGAACTGCCGCACCCAATATGGTTGTTTGTACTGCGAAAACTATTTATGTCACGGCGATGAGGAGGATCTGCATAAAATTCTGAGTTTGCAATACGTGGTCAATGCCGTGCGTAAATCGGCCCCCGATGCAGCGCATACTGAGGCACTTTTCAAAGAGTTATCTATCCGGATCGAGTTTATAGTCGATGCTCTTAGTGAGCGCTCTAGCTCGGTGAAACAGACAGTCGAAAAGGTTAAAGCTAAGGTGTTTGAATACGGCGAGTTAACTAAGTTTTGGGAAGTCCGGTTGGGTCGCTATGAAAAAATGGGGATCGTATTTTGAGTGCTGCTGTTCAGTCGATAGGTAGTCTTTTTTCTAGCGGCCAGTTTCCAGTCACCAGCCAGCCAGATAGTGCGGCTCAGCTGTATGGGAAGCCCGCGTCGGATTTTGTTATCTGTCGCACTGAGTATGGCAATGCAACGGCAGTGTACGGCGAGTCTGTATGGGACTTTAACCCGTACAGGCTGAGTGCAAAAAAAATTGGCCGAATACGCTTCGATATGGTGTTCGGTGATTATGGTCATGATCAGCAAGCGCTGATCGAAGAAGCCAAATATCTTCTGTATTGTCTTATTTATTTCGCTGGCGGTGGGCGGATTGGTAAGCTGAGTGCATCTACGATTATTTCATATTGGGTTGTGCTGCGCATCGCTATGAAGTTCTGCTATGCGCAGAAAAAGAAGTCAATGGTTGGTGTGCTGTCCTTGCAGCAGCTTTTTACCGTGCCTGTTTATCTAGCGGCTTTTGTTAGTGAAAGTAATTTTGACAAGACGGTTCTTAGTGGGATATTGCACGGATTGATTAGTGTGGGCGAGGAACGCCTAGGGTATGTTGTGCTGAATCCAAGAGTTTTTGATTTGAGAAGACCTGATTCTAAACAGCATCCGGTAATTCCGACACGCCTTTATTTGAATTTAATAAATATTTGTGGCGACCTGCTCGATCATCTTTACTTGGGTGTTGGGAATATTGATTCATTTATATCGTGCTTTGCTGATGAGTATTTCGGTCTTACTCCGCACCGTCAAAAATCTTTGGGGGTTGGTGGTAAGTCGCGCTATCGCCCCGGTATTCAGCAAGCAATAGAGGAATATGGTCTGGCTGCGGTTTTTGTCGGTGAGTTTGCCTGTTCCGAAAAGAGAAAGCTGCAGCGAGTCCTTCTCAAGATGCAGTATGTGGTGAGAATGGTGATACACCTATATACCGGCATGCGTGATCAAGAGGTGATGCGTATGTCTTATAACTGCTTATCTGATCAAGTCGTGAGATGTTCAGTGGTTGATGATCAAGGTTTTATGCGCGATCAACCGCAATCAGTACACATATTATCGACTACCACGAAGTTTAGCGGTTACAAGAAAGAAAGCGCATGGTTCGCGGCAGGCGAAGTCGTCAAGGCGGTCGAGGTTGGCCAGGCGATTTGTCGTGGTTTAGCCCGGCTCTATAGGATTGAACTGGATGATCGTTGTCCGCTATTCATCAATCCGTCCGTCCTGTGTAAAACGAAGAATTGTGCAGAAGTTGGTGTAACAGACTTTACATTGAGAGCAACGATGGGCAGTGCTTTGAAATCCTTATCGATTCAATCAGAGGATTTACAAGAGTTGGCTCAGAGCGACCCTTCTCGTGACTTTTACAATGAGCCAGATTTTGCAGTAGGCCAGCCCTGGCCGCTGACTAGCCATCAATTCCGACGTTCGTTGGCCTTCTATGGAAGCAGTAGCGGCTTTCTCTCGTTACCGACTCTGCGAGCGCAGTTCAAGCATATGACCATTCAGATGGCGCGCTATTATGCGAATGGCTTTGATAACTTGCGCACCATTTTTGGCTACTATGACGAGAAGAAAATAGACTTCGTGCTACCATATAACCACTTTGCTTTCGAGTTCCAGATGGCCATGCCGATGTCGGTGGCCAATCAGTTGATTGCAGATCTGCTGTTCAAAGAAGAACCGCTGTTTGGTGGCACCGGTTCATACATGCAGAGGCAGAAAGAACGTGTTGAAGCTGGCGAGATAAAGATTGAAGATATTCGTGCCGATACAGAGCTTCGGGTGAAGAACGGTGCAATTAGCTATCGGCCAACGCTACTCGGTGGTTGCACCAAGGTGGGCCGCTGCGATTCCTTCATGCTCGGTGACTATACTGAATGTTTGTCCTGCGAGGGTGCGATTATCAAGCCCTCCAGGTTAAGTGCGGCCATTGAGGATGCGAAAAACGAGTTGTCAAACTACGCAGAAGACTCAGGCGAATATCAAATTGTGAAGGGCGATATTGAGCGCCTAATGGTTTTCAAGACTCGCCTGATCGACACTGTGGAGCTTTAGTCATGAAGTCTGGTGAAGGAATAAGCAAGGGGGTTGGTGCCTGTCAGGAAGCTTTGCAGCGCCTTCTCGATGGGAAGCCTTTTATGCCCGAGCATGTAGGGCTAGACCTATCCAAACTTACCGCGAGCATCGTCAGTCATGAGGCTGGATTTGACCGTGGTTATCTGAAAAAGTCTCGCAAAACACATTTGCCATTACTCGCAAAGATCGAGGCTTGTCGTGCTGAGGCTGACAAGGGCTGCGGCTCATCAAGTGGTAAAAGCATTAAACGTTTAGCAGATAAAGTTTTGTTTTTAGAAAAAGAGCTGGCGATGGTCAGTTCGCAGCGTGATCGAGCGCTTACACAGAACCTCCAGCTATGGGCGCGCGTGAGAGAACTGGAACTAGCTGAGCGTCAGAACAAGTCACGCCGGGTTCGGCTACATCATTGATAGATTTACGCCTCCTCGACAGCATCACAAGCGTCGGGGAATGTTCTAGCTAGTAGTCTGGATAATGAGGTTAGGGCCGACAGCATTAATGCAATTTCAAGCCTTCTTGAGCGCCAGCGTCGATCAGGTGGGCTAAAGCTCTGACGCCTGAGGCAGTAGGCCGCATGGATCGCATGCAAGCACGCTTGCGATGCGATACAGCTTCTCGACGGTGATGTTGACCTCGCCACGTTCGATCCGCCCTACGTAGCTGCGGTCGATATTGCACGCCAGCGCCAGTGCATCCTGGGAAATCCGGCAGGCCTTCCTCTGCACTCGGATGCGTTCCCCTAACGCTTTCGCCAACTTATCCATGACCGTCTCAATTCAACTTGAGGCGGCACTATCGTGCGTTTGCGGACGCACAGGCCACGGATTATAATCCGCATTTCTTTCGCGCTAACTCTTCTGGTGCCTCAATGAAATCGGCCTCGTTTATCTTCGACAGGCGTCTGTATGAGCTGCTTCAGGAGCCAGGGCGTACAACCTTTACGACCCGTGAACTGCGCGATGCCTATGCTGCTCGCCTGAATGGCACACATTTCCGTATCGCCGATGTGCGACGCTATGTGTATGAGCAGATCCGTCGACTAGTGCGCGCGGGCTGGGTTGCACTGGACGAGGACCGTCGTGTCCGAGGACAGGTCTACCACCTGCAGCCGATTCCGGCACACCTACAACTGGAACTGATCGACAACGGTTTTGAGAGCAGCCTTATGGCTGCCGGAGTGCCCGAACCAGACACGGCGGTACGCGACGTGGAGGCTTTGCCGGCCAATACGGATTTGCAGTTGGAGGCGCTCCACAAGGAAATCCGCTTGGACTTTCTCACTTCAATGGGCGAGGCAGAGCGATTCAAGCTGCTTCTGGACGAGATGCCGCATTTGCGCGACAAGGTTGAAGGCGATTACCTGGAGGCCAGGGATCGCAGTTCTCGCCTTCTGGGCCATTTACGCGCCATAGAAAAGACCCTCAAAACGCTCGCAGCGCCACGATGAGCAGATCGCTACGCAGCTGGCAGAACAGCTGCATCACCAAGGCGTTGGAGCACCTTACCGTCACGCAGCACTTCTTCTGCCAGGCAACGCCGGGAGCCGGGAAGACGCGCATGGCCGCGGAGCTGACCAGCCGACTGCTTCAGCAGGACAGAATTGACCTGGTGCTGTGCTTTGCGCCGTCCTGCCAGGTCGTGGAGGGTTTTCGTTCGACTTTTTCGGAAGTGCTAGGCAGACGTCTCGATGGCCAGATGGGTGCCGTGGGGGCGGCCTATACCTATCAGGCCATGGAATACCGTGATGAGGGATTCTGGCAGCTTCTTGATGACTACCGGGTGCTTGTGGTCTTCGATGAAATCCACCATTGCGCCGGCCACGATCCGCTCCTCAGCAATGCCTGGGGGCAGCAGATACTGCACCGGATACAGGATCGCGCTGTCTTCACGTTGGCCCTGTCTGGCACGCCCTGGCGTTCGGACGACAAGGCCATTGCCTTGGCTCGCTATTCGTCGCCCGAAGGGCATTTGATCTGCGATTACCGCTATGGCTTGAAAGACGCCATTGCCGACGGCGTGTGCCGATCCCCTCGCATTGTGTTGCTCGATAATCAGAAGGTGAAACTCACTGAAGAACTTGGCGCGGATAGCTCCGTCAGGCTGTTTCCCAGCATCGCCAAGCTTTTGGGGGAGTCACCTGTCACCTATGAGGAACTGCTGCGCCATGACGACGTGATCAATCCAATCCTCGACCTTGGCTACAGCAAGCTCAACGAGCTACGCCAGATCAAGCCTGATGCCGCCGGCTTGGTGGTGGCTACCGACATCGAACACGCTCAGCAAATAGCCCAGGCTCTGGAAACAATGGGTGAAGAGTGCCGTATCGTGACCAACAAAACCCCGGATGCGCAGCAAGTGATCAATGCATTCCGCAGCAACACCTGCCGCTGGATTGTCGCCGTAGGAATGATCAGCGAAGGCACCGACATTCCACGCCTGCAAGTGTGCTGCTATCTCAGCCGTATCCGCACCGAACTGCATTACCGGCAAGTGCTGGGACGGGTACTGCGACGCACAGGTGAATCGGATGACCAGGCTTGGCTATTCATGCTGGCAGAACCGAAGCTTCAGGGCTTTGCGGAGCGAATTGCAGATGACTTGCCGGATGACCTGGCCGTTTTGAGAGATGTGCAGATGCCTGGATTTAATCCAGACTCAAGGCCTGAACCGATGGGTGCTTCGGGCCATGTCAAGGGTATCGGCGATGCTGGGTTAGGTGGCGCAGAACCTGGTATTGGGTCGCAGGCTACGAACATCATTTCGCTGGGTGGCTTTGCAAATGAGCCCGCTTACCAGGTCAGCTTTTCCCAGCATTACCGGCAGCAGCTACTGGCTTGTTTCTGATGCTCAGCCAGTCGAGGCTGCTCGAATGATGCCGGTGTGCATGAATCCATAACCGGCCGGTGCCGCGTGGAACGTAATCGTGAGGTGCGTATGGAGGTTAGGTCGCAGGCATTGGTCGATGTCGTTGAGGATGTGATCTGCGACGTGTGCCGCTCTGGAACTCGTATCCCTGGCTATGGCCTTCAATACGGCAAGCTTGAAGCCCAATGGGGATATGGATCACAGCATGACGGAAAGCACTATCGGGTGCATCTCTGCGAGCCCTGCTTTTTCAGGGTGCTGAGTGGATTGCGTCGGGAGTGTATGGTCAATGGCATGTTCGATGATGAGCAGCCATTTTCCTCTGAGGATTTTGGCTTGGTCAGCAAGGGTAACTACTGGGAAAAGAGCTGATGACAGGACTGCGGCTGAGCGATCTTCTTGAACCCGTCATGCAGCTTGCTTACGAAGCAGGCCTACTTATTGAGTCAGAGCTTAATAGACCAGACGGCCCAAGGGGCAGTGGCTTTAAGGCAGACGTCGATGTTGAAATCGAGGTACTTCTGCGACAGCGACTGAAGCACATCCTTAATTGCGATTTTGTCGGAGAAGAAACGGGCTGCGAGCTATCAGGCCACCCATTTAGTTGGGTTGTTGACCCCAATGATGGAACAGGCGACTTCCTCAATCGTCGGCCGGGCTCTGCCATTTCTATCGGATTGCTGCATAACGCAACGCCAGTGCTGGGCGTGGTTTACGCCCCCGTCACGCCTAGTGGTCCTGACTGCATAGCATGGGCTGAGGGTGCACCGGCTTTACTGCGTAATGGTCGTCCCGTGAATAATGACCTGCAATCTGCGATCTTGGGTAAGCGTCCAGCCAAGTCACCTTCCGAACTCCAGCATTAAGGGCGATGGTGTCCGCGTATTTTTAAGCGGACGCGTTCGTCCTTAACGTTAGGATTTCCATGCGCCAACGAAGCTCTTACCCCGAACCGTTCAAGGTCCAGGTCGTTCAGGAATGCCTACAACCGGGTGCGACCGTCTCCAGCGTTGCCATCCGCCATGGCATCAACGCCAACGTCATTCGAAAATGGCTACCGCTTTACCGAGATCAGCTACCCGCGGCGTTGCCGGCGTTCGTTCCATTGAGGGCTACGCCCAAACGGCCGACTGCAGCATCGGTGATTATTGAGCTATCGCTTGGCGAGCAGTCAGTCACAGTGAAATGGCCAGTGTCCGATCCTGACGGCTGCGCCCGCTTTGTCCGGGGGCTTGCCCCGTGATCCGCATCGATAGCATCTGGCTTGCCACTGAGCCGATGGACATGCGCGCCGGCACCGAGACCGCATTGGCCCGTGTAGTGGAGGTATTCGGTGCGGCGAAGCCGCACTGTGCTTATCTGTTCGCCAACCGCCGCGCCAACCGCATGAAAGTGTTGGTGCATGACGGTGTAGGGATCTGGCTGGCCGCGCGGCGATTGAACCAGGGCAAGTTTCACTGGCCAGGCATCCACCGCGGCTCGGAAGTTGAACTCGACACCGAGCAGCTTCAGGCTTTGGTGCTCGGTTTACCTTGGCAGCGGGTTGGTGCAGCCGGTGCGATCACAGTGCTGTAGCGCCGGCCATTAGCCCATCGCTTTATCTGCGCTGATCGCCTGCTCTGGCACAATCAGCGGCATGACTTCCTCGCCCAATCTCGACCAACTGACACCTGGTGGTTTCGTCGGGGATGCGCTCCAGGTTCAGCCCGGCAAACTGGCGCAGGATCGTGGTTTCGTACAGCGCTTCCTCCATCGCTGGATCGCTGTAGCCGAACCAGTTCTGCAGCAGATGCACACGCAGCATCGCCATCAACGGGTAGGCCGGACGGCCACCTTCACCCTTCGGATAATGTGGCTCGATCAAAGCAATCAAGCCCTTCCACGGCACCACCCGATCCATCTCGATCAGGAACAACTCCTTGCGGGTTTGCTTGCGCTTGCCAGCGTACTCGGCGTCGGCGAAGGTCATCTGCTTCATCGGGAAACTCGGTGGGTGG
>NZ_JBQENS010000036.1:0-72105 GCF_052044465.1 Pseudomonas sp. 22490
GGCGTCACCGGCCTGGAAACCCTGGTCTCCGGCGTCTACATCGCGGTCGATCCGGTGAAGGGCGAGAAGGAAGAACGCTACTTCACCGCGTTGAAGGAGCCGCCACCCCTTTCCGACAAGCTGCCCGGCCTGCACCTGACCCTCAAGGCCGATCGCCTGGGCTCCCTGGAGCAGGGCAGCCCGGTGTTCTACCGGCAGATCCAGGTCGGCCAGGTGAAGAGCTTCCAGCTGGGCGATGACCAGAGGACCATCGAGATCAAGGTGCACATCGAGCCGGCCTACGCCGACCTGGTGCGCAAGCACACGCGATTCTGGAACGCCAGCGGCATCTCCATTTCCGGCGGCCTGTCCGGCTTCAAGGTGCACAGCGAGTCGCTGCTGACCCTGGTCGCCGGCGGTATCGCCTTCTCTACCCCGGAGAACCGCACCGACAGCCCGCCGACCGATCCGAGCAAGCCGTTCCGCCTGTACGACGACTACGACGCGGCCCAGGCCGGTCTGCGCGTGAAGCTGAAGATGAACGACGTCAGTGGTATCGATCCGGGCCGCACCCCGGTGATGTTCAACGGCGTGCAGGTCGGCCTGGTCAAGTCGATCGACATGGGCAAGGACTACAGCAGCGCCACTGCCGACCTGGCGATGGATCCGCGGGTCGAGGACATGCTGCTGGAAGGCACCGAATTCTGGACCGTCAAGCCAAGCATCTCCCTGGCCGGCATCACCGGCCTCGAGGCTCTGGTGAAAGGTAACTATATCGACGTGCGCTTCGCCAAGAGCGGCGCGCCGAGTCGCGAGTTCACCATCCGCCCGAAAGCGCCGCCGCTGAACACCGACGCGCCCGGCCTGCACCTGGTGCTGACCAGCGACAAGCTCGGCTCGATCGATATCGGCGCGCCGATCCTCTACCGCCAGGTCCGCGTCGGCAGCGTGCAGAGCTACCAGCTGTCGCGCGACCGCCAGCGAGTGGTGGTGGGTGTGCACATCGAGCCGGAGTACGCGCACCTGGTGAATACCTCGACGCGCTTCTGGAACTCCAGCGGGATCACCCTGACCGGCAACCTCAGCGGCGTGCAGGTGAAGAGCGAGTCGCTGCAGACCCTGATCACCGGCGGGATTTCCTTCGACACCCTCGATCCGAAGGCGCCGACCGTGACCAAGGTGCGTCGCTTCACCCTCTTCGACAGCGAGGAGGCGGCGATGGCCCGTGGCGTGGAAATCCAGCTGAGCATCGACAATGCCGACGGCCTGCGCGAAGGCACGCCGATCCGCTTCAAGGGCCTGGACATCGGCAAGATCGAAAGCGTCGAGCTGAACCCGGACCTCTCCGGGGTACTGATGAAGGCCCGCCTGACTTCCGCCGGCGAGCGCGTCGCCCGCAGCGGAACCCGCTTCTGGGTGGTGCGTCCGGCGCTCGGCCTGCTGCGTACCGAGAACCTCGGAACCCTGGTCAGCGGCCCCTATATCGAGGCGCTGCCGTCGAGCACGCCGGGCGAGCGCCAGGCACGCTTCCAGACTCTCGCCGAAGCACCCAACCTGCTGGGTCGGGAAAACGGCCTGCGGCTGACCCTCAGTGCGCCGCGCAAGGGCTCGATCAAGCCGGGCAACCTGGTGACCTACCGGCAGATCCCGGTGGGCAAGGTCGTCGACCTGGCCTTGGGCGAACAGGCCGACCGGGTGCTGATCAGCATCCTCATCGAACCGCGCTACGTACCGCTGGTGCGTACCGGCAGCCGTTTCTGGAATGCCAGCGGCTTCGGCGTCGACGCCAGCCTGTTCAAGGGCCTGTCGCTACGCACCGAGTCGATGGAGGCGCTGATGGAGGGCGGCATTGCCTTCGCCACCCCGAACAATGCGCAGATGGGCGAGCCCGCCAAGCCGGGGCAGACCTTCGCCCTGTTCGATTCGGCCAATGACGAATGGCTGGAGTGGGCGCCCAGGATCGCCCTGAGGAGCGGGGCCCGTTGATGTCGCATCGCACCGCGGCAGCATGAATCCATTCGATCAACCCAGAAGGAGAACGCCGATGTCCAGGCGCTTGCTTTTCGTGGCCACCCTGGTCGCGACCCTTTCCCTTGCCGCTCATGCCGACGAACCCCTGCCATCGGTCGAGCAGGTGATGAACGAGCACAAGGAAAAGATCAGGAACCAGCTGGAAACCATCAACTACAAGCGCAAACGGATGGTCGAGGCAAACATGGCGCTGGACGGCACCGAAGCCGAGACGTTCTGGCCGATCTATTCACGCTACCGAGGCGAGACGGACAGCCTGCACAAGGAGACATTCCAGCTCCTGCTCGAATATGCCCGCGCCTATGGTTCCGGCAGCATTACCGACGCAGAAGCTTCGAGGATGGTCGACCTCTATCGGGGATTGCAGGAGAAACAGCTGGCCGTGCTGCACCGGTACGTGCAGGAAGTGGCCGAGAAGATGTCACCTCGGCGGGCCATGCGCTTCCTGCAGATCGAAGCGCAACTGGACGCGCTGGAGGCGTTGCAGATCGGCAAGCAGGTTCCGCTGATCAATTGAGTTTCACGGCACCGGCCGCGTCCATGCCTGGGCGAGTTCCGCATCGCCCAGGCGCATCGTTTTGCTCAGCGTGCCGAGCGAAGCCGCCGCCACAGCGTGGTCCGGCTGATCCCGAGCCGACGCGCAGCCTCGTCAAGGCTGCCCTGGCAGCTGTCCAGCGTCTCCTGTATGTAGCGCAACTGCGCGGTTTTGCCGATGGCGTGCAAATCCTTTGTGCGCGATGGCTCTTTCCGGGACCTGGGCTGAGGCTGGCCTTCGAATAGCTCGGGCAGCACGCGAGCCAGGTAATGCTCATCCACGCCGTGCTCATGGAAGATTTCGCTGGCGGAGAGCATCGCCCGTTCGATGACATTCTCCAGTTCCCTGACGTTTCCGGGCCAGGAATGGCGGACGAGGTAGGGTAGCAGGAGCGTCGTTATGCCTGCGGCACCCGGTGGCTGGCCCTGGACCAGCAGGCGCTGGCTGATTCCCTGGCAAATCAGAGGAATGTCCTCGGGCCGCTCGCGCAGGGGAGTGGTCTGCAAGCGCAGGATATTCAGCCGGTAATACAGGTCGGTGCGAAACTCGCGATCCTTCATGGCGGCCCCCAGGTCCTTGTGGGTGGCGGCGATGATGCGCACGTCGATGGAGATCGGCTCGGTGCCGCCCAGGCGCAAGACCTCTCGCTCCTGCAATACACGAAGGAGGCGAGTCTGCAGCGACACAGGCATGTCGCCGATCTCGTCGAGGAACAGCGTGCCACGGTGAGCCGCCTCGAACAGGCCGGGCTTGCCGCCTTTGCGCGAACCGCTGAAGGCGCCTTCCTCGTAGCCGAACAGTTCGCTTTCCAGTAGCGACTCGGGAAACGCCGCGCAGTTGATGGCGACGAAAGGCCCGTGCCGGCGAGGGCTCTCGTTATGGATCCCTTGGGCGAGCAGTTCCTTGCCGGTGCCGCTTTCGCCAGTGATCAGGATGGTCGAATGGCTGGCGGCAAAGCGCTTGGCCAGCTGCAACATCTCACGGTTGGCCTTGCTCGCGCCGTTGAGTTGTTCGAGCCGGTAACGCGCGGTGAAGGCACCTGGACGGCGAGTGGAGCGGATGCGTTGATCCGCGCGCTGCACGGCGGTGATGTCCTGGCAGGTGAGCACCAGGCCGGTACGCTCGCCATTCTCCAGGATCGGCAGGAGATTGCTGACCACGGCGTGCGAGCCCAGCCGGATCACCCGGTTTTCCTCGCCACCGCCATCCTCTAGCGCCTGTTGCAGGTCAAGCTCCGGGCATAGCTGCTGTAACGGTCGACCCAGAGCCGAGCTGACCGGCAACTCCAGCAACTGGGCAAGGGCAGGGTTGAGCGATTGCACCACACCCTGGTTGTCGACCGCTGCCACACCGCTTGGAATGTGTTGCAGCACCGCGTCCAGATGCCGCCGCTTGGCGATCTCCAGGCGCTGGCTGTCGAGGACTCCCATGGCTTCCTCGAGCGCCTTGCGCGCAGTGTCTTCGCTCAGCGACAGCACGCCGTGCAGGCCTGCCTGTTCCGCCAGCTCCACCACCGTCGACGAACCGATGATACTGCGGCAACCCAGCCGGGCTACCTCCAGGACAGCCTGGCGAGCCTCTTCCAGGGTGGTGTAGGCAACCTGGTGAACCTGCACCGTGAACAGCGTTCGCATGGCTTGCAGGTCCCGGTCGATGCGGTTGTAGCTGAGCAGGGCGACATGGGAGGAGTGTTCGCGGGCTTGCTCCAGCGCACGCAACAGGTCTCCGCCGCCAACGCGCATCGTCAGAACCGGACGTGCCAGGTGTCTACGCAGGTAGGCGGCAGTGGCGCCAGCGCAGACGAACACGTCGGCCTTGCCGCGCTGTTCGAGATCGCGGGCGGTTTGCAGGGCTTCGGATACCGAGGTGTCGAGCACCTCGATATGGACGTCCGGGTAGCCCGCCGCCAGGCCGGCCACCAGGCTGGCGAGGCGACTGCGCTGCCGAGGTCGTTGAAGGTGACTGACCAGCACGACGACCTGGGAAAGGGGAGGACGCATGTCGAGACCTGTTCAGGATTGAATTGTTTCGATACTGAATCAGTTCGTTGCAAAAGTGAAACCCGGATTGCTTCGTCGAGCGCCATGGAAAAGCCTGGCGCCAGAGAGCGCGCGGGTTACAGGCATATCCCGAAAATTGGCCCAGGCGTTGCTAAAGCTGTCTGACAACATGACTACAGGCAGGCCCTACAACCCCATGAGCACTCCTCCTACGACCGTACGGGACGGCGAGACATTCGTGGCCCCGGACGACCAGCCACTGGTCGAGTTCATCCGCGAGCACGCCGCAGCGAAGCGGGTGGTCATCCAGGCACGCCAGCGCCTGAGCGGCGGCGCCATCCAGGAAAACTGGCTGCTGGACCTGCTGATCGAAGGCGGCCCCTGGGCTGGCGCCCGGCGTTGGGTGCTGCGCAGCGATGCGCTTTCCGCGCTACCCGCCAGCCTGGACCGCGAACAGGAGTTCGCGGTGCTGCAAGTGGTTCATCAGGCCGGTGTGAAAGTACCGCGCCCGCTGTGGCTGTGCCGCGATATGCGCGTGCATGGGCGGGTGTTCTTCCTGATGGAGTACGTGCCGGGTGTCGCCGCCGGTCGCTTGCTCAGCGCCGGCGCCGGCACCCAGGGCCGGGCGCAGCTGGCGGCGCAGCTTGGCGCCAACCTGGCGCGCCTGCATCAGGTTCGCCCGCCGTGCGCCGCGCTGGATTTCCTGCCGATGCCAACCCGCTCACCGGCCTTGGCGACCATCGACGCCTATCGCCACTACCTCGACACCCTCGCCGATGCCTATCCGGTGCTGGAGTGGGGCCTGCGCTGGTGCGAGCTGCACGCACCGCGCAACAGCATCCTGTGTCTGTTGCACCGTGACTACCGCACCGGCAACTACCTGGCCAGCGAACAGGGACTCGAAGCCGTACTCGACTGGGAGTTCACCGGCTGGGGCGACCCGTGCGAGGACCTCGGCTGGTTCACCGCCCGCTGCTGGCGCTTCACCCGCCCAGACCTCGAGGCCGGCGGTATCGGCCAACTGGAGGACTTCCTGGGGGGCTACCACGAGGTGTCTCCGCTGCGTATCGAGCGCAGCCAACTGCACTACTGGCAGGTCATGGCCACCCTGCGCTGGGCGGTGATCGCCCTGCAGCAAGGCCAGCGCCACCTGTCCGGCGAAGAGCCGTCCATTGAGCTGGCACTGACCGCACGACTGCTGCCGGAGCTTGAGCTCGACATCCTGCACATGACCGGAGCCGAAGCGCCATGACCCAGCCCGATGCCCATGAACTGCTCGACATCGCTCGCTCGACGCTTCTGGAGCAACTGCTGCCAGCGCTGCCCGGCGAGCTGCGTTACCCGGCCCTGATGATCGCCAATGCCATGGCCATCGCAGCCCGCGAAAGCCGCCTGGGGGCTCTGGCCGAGGACCAGGAGCGGACACGTCTGGCCGCCTTGGTCGACGAGGCGCCCGCAGCCTTGCCCGACCTGCGCCGCCAACTGGCACGGGCCATTCGCCTGGGCAGCCATGACGCCCCGCAAAACCATAGAACCCTGGTCGAGACATTGCGCCAGGTCACCCTCGCCCGATTGGCCATCAGCAATCCCAAGGCCTTGCCCTGAACGGCGTCAGCCATCTCATTCCCGACAGACAAGCACCCAGAAGGACAACCATGAACTTCACCCTCCCGGACGAACTGCTCGCCTTGCAGGCCAAGACCCGAGACTTCATCGCCGAACAGGTCATCCCGCTCGAGAACGACCCCCGCCAGGACAGCCACGGCCCCAGCGACGCCCTGCGCCAGGACCTGGTGGCCCGCGCCCGCGCGGCCGGCTTGCTGACGCCCCACGCCAGCCGCGAAATGGGTGGCCTGGCGCTGAGCCACGTGGCCAAGGCGATCGTCTTCGAAGAGGCCGGCTACTCGCCGCTGGGCCCGGTGGCGCTGAACATCCATGCCCCGGACGAAGGCAACATCCACCTGATGGACGTGGTCGCCACCGAGGCGCAGAAAGACCGCTGGTTGCGCCCGCTGGTCCAGGGCCATGCCCGTTCCTGCTTCGCCATGACCGAGCCTGCGCCAGGCTCCGGCTCGGACCCCTCGATGCTGCGCACCACCGCCACCCGCGATGGCGACGACTACCTGATCAATGGCCGCAAGTGGCTGATCACCGGCGCAGAAGGCGCCGACTTCGGCATCGTCATGGCGCGCATGGAGGATGGTACGGCGACCATGTTCCTGACCGACATGAAACGCGACGGCATCATCCATGAGCGTCAGCTGGACTCGCTGGACAGCTGCTTCACCGGTGGCCACGGGCAGCTGCGTTTCGACAACCTGCGTATTCCGGCGAGCGATGTGCTCGGCGAGATCGGCAAGGGGTTCCGGTATGCCCAGGTGCGCCTGGCGCCGGCGCGGCTCACCCACTGCATGCGCTGGCTGGGCGCCGCGCGTCGCGCCCACGACATCGCCTGCGACTATGCGCGCACCCGCGACGCCTTCGGCAAGCCGCTGGGCGAGCACCAGGGTGTGGGCTTCATGCTGGCCGACAACATGATGGACCTGCACGTGGTGCGCCTGGCGGTGTGGCACTGCGCCTGGGTGCTCGACCAGGGCCGGCGGGCCAATGTCGACTCCAGCATGGCCAAGGTGATCAGCGCCGAGGCGTTGTGGCGGGTGGTCGATCGTTGCGTCCAGGTACTGGGCGGGCGCGGGGTGACCGGAGACACCGTGGTGGAGCGGATCTTCCGCGACATTCGCCCGTTCCGCATCTATGACGGCCCGAGCGAGGTGCACCGCATGAGCCTGGCGAAGAAACTGCTCGACCAGCGCCTGGAGGCCCGCTGATGCAGCCGAACCTGACCCGACTGTTCGCCCTCGACGGGCGCCGCGCCCTGGTGACCGGAGCCTCCAGCGGCCTGGGCCGCCACTTCGCCATGACCCTGGCCGCCGCAGGCGCCGAGGTGGTGGTGACTGCCAGGCGCCAGGCGCCGCTGCAGGCACTGGTGGAGGCCATCGAGGTGGCGGGAGGGCGGGCGCAGGCCTTTGCCCTCGATGTGACCTGCCGTGAGGATATCTGCCGGGTGCTCGATGCCGCCGGCCCGCTGGATGTGCTGGTCAACAATGCGGGGGTGAGCGACAGCCAGCCCTTGCTGGCCTGCGACGATCAAAGCTGGGACCGCGTGCTCGACACCAACCTCAAGGGCGCCTGGGCGGTGGCCCAGGAAAGCGCCAGGCGCATGGTCGCGGCGGGGAAGGGCGGCAGCCTGATCAATGTCACTTCGATCCTCGCCAGCCGTGTGGCCGGCGCCGTCGGCCCCTACCTGGCGGCCAAGGCCGGCCTGGCCCACCTGACCCGCGCCATGGCGCTGGAGTTGGCGCGCCATGGCATCCGGGTGAACGCCCTGGCGCCCGGCTACGTGATGACCGACCTGAACGAGGTCTTCCTGGCCAGCGAGGCCGGCGACAAGTTGCGCTCGCGTATCCCCAGCCGCCGCTTCAGCGTGCCGGCGGACCTGGACGGCGCCTTGCTGCTGCTCGCCAGCGATGCCGGGCGGGCCATGAGCGGCGCCGAGATCGTGGTCGATGGCGGCCACCTGTGCAGCAGCCTGTAACGCGCCCTGGCGCAATAACAACAAGAACAGGAGGTATGTATGTGCGTGCAAGACCCGAGCAATGTGTCGATGAGGTGGCTGCCATGATGGTTCCGACCCTCGAGCACGAGCTTGCTCCCAACGAAGCCAACCATGTCCCGCTGTCGCCGCTGTCGTTCCTCAAGCGTGCCGCGCAGGTGTACCCGCAGCGCGATGCGGTGGTCTATGGCGCAAGGCGCTACAGCTACCGCCAGTTGCACGAGCGCAGTTGCGCCCTGGCCAGTGCCCTGGAGCGGGTCGGCGTACAAGCGGGCGAGCGGGTGGCGATACTGGCGCCGAATATCCCGGAAATGCTCGAGGCCCACTATGGCGTACCCGGTGCCGGGGCGGTGCTGGTATGCATCAACATTCGCCTGGAGGCACGCAGCATCGCCTTCATCCTGCGCCACTGCGCGGCCAGGGTGCTGATCTGCGACCGTGAGTTCGGTGCCGTGGCCCAGCAGGCGCTGGCCATGCTCGATGCGCCGCCCTTGCTGGTGGGCATCGACGATGATCAGGCCGAGCGAGCCGACCTCGCCCACGACCTGGACTATGAGGCGTTTCTGGCCCAGGGCGACCCGGGGCGGCCGCTGAGTGCGCCGCAGAACGAATGGCAGTCGATCGCCATCAACTACACCTCCGGCACCACGGGGGATCCCAAGGGCGTGGTCCTGCATCACCGCGGCGCCTACCTCAACGCCTGCGCCGGCGCGCTGATCTTCCAGTTGGGGCCGCGCAGCGTCTACCTGTGGACCTTGCCGATGTTCCACTGCAACGGCTGGAGCCATACCTGGGCGGTGACGCTGTCCGGTGGCACGCACGTGTGCCTGCGCAAGGTCCAGCCAGATGCGATCCACGCTGCGATTGCCGAGCATGCGGTGACCCACCTGAGCGCCGCGCCGGTGGTGATGTCGATGCTGATCCATGCCGAGCATGCCAGCGTCCCTGCCGTGCCGGTATCGGTGATCACCGGCGGCGCCGCGCCGCCCAGCGCGGTCATCGCCGCCATGGAAGCACGCGGCTTCAGCATCACCCACGCCTACGGCATGACCGAAAGCTACGGCCCCAGCACCCTGTGCCTGTGGCAGCCGGGGGTCGACGAATTGCCGCTGGAGGCCCGGGCCCAGTTCATGAGCCGCCAGGGCGTCGCCCACCCGATGCTCGAGGAGGCCACGGTGCTGGATACCGACACCGGCCGTCCGGTCCCGGCCGACGGCCGCACCCTTGGCGAACTGGTAGTGCGGGGCAACACCGTGATGAAAGGCTACCTGCACAACCCCGAGGCCACCCGTGCCGCGTTGGCCGACGGCTGGCTGCACACCGGCGACCTGGCCGTGCTGCACCCGGACGGCTACGTGGAAATCAAGGACCGGGCCAAGGACATCATCATTTCCGGCGGCGAGAACATCAGTTCACTGGAGATCGAGGAAGTGCTCTACCAGCACCCCGAGGTGGTCGAGGCCGCGGTGGTGGCGCGCCCGGATTCGCGCTGGGGCGAGACACCCCACGCGTTCGTCGCCTTGCGGGCGGATGCCTTACCCAGAACCACGGGTGACGATCTGGTCCGCTGGTGCCGCGAGCGCCTGGCGCACTTCAAGGCACCGCGGCATGTGACGCTTACCGAACTGCCCAAGACCGCCACCGGCAAGATCCAGAAGTTCGTCCTGCGCGAGTGGGCCCGGCAGGAGGAGGAGGCCGGCGACGCCGGCCGCTGATGGCGCTGCCGCACCCGCATATTCCATAACAATAACTAGGTTGCCCGAGGTGTCCCATGTCCAGCCTGCTATACGCGCGTATCCGCGCCAGTGCCCGGTTCCAGCAACTGGTGGCGCGCCGAAACCGTTTCACCCTGAGCCTGCTCCTGCTGATCCTGGCCACGTTCCACGGCTACATCGCGCTGGTATCGTTCTGCCCCGAGCTGATTGCCAGGCGTCTGGCGCAGGGCTCGAACATGACCTTCGGCGTCGCGGCCGGCGTGTTCCTGTTCGTGTTTTTCTGTGCCTTGTCGGCGCTCTATGTGTACCGCGCCAACGGCGAATTCGATCGCCTGACCCAGGCTCTGGTCGCTGGGCTGGAAGAGGAGCAGGGCGCATGAAGAAGCTCCTTCCCCTGGCGTTGTCGCTGCACTCCGGCCTGCTGTTGGCCTCGCCCGCGTTGGACGCTGGCCAGCGCCAGCCGCTCAACCTGCATGCCATCGGCATGTTCATGGTGTTCGTGCTGTTCACCCTGTGCATCACCTGGTGGGCGGCGCGACGGACCCATTCGACGGCGGATTTCTATAGCGCCGGTGGCGGTATCCGGGGCTGGCAGAACGGCCTGGCGCTGGCCGGCGACTACATGTCCGCCTCCACGCTGCTGGGAATCACCGCGCTCATCTACAGCTCCGGGATGGATGGCTACATCTATCTCATCGCCTTCTTCGCGGGCTGGCCGGTACTGCTGCTATTGATGACCGAGCGGCTGCGCAACCTGGGCCGCTTCACCTTCGCCGACATCACCTCGTACCGTCTCGACCAGGGCAAGGTGCGCACCATGGCCGCCATCGGATCGCTGACCGTGGTGTGTTTCTACCTGGTGGCGCAGATGGTCGGGGCCGGGCAGTTGATCAGGCTGCTGTTCGGCCTGGACTACCAGATCGCCCTGGTGATCGTCGGTGCGCTGATGATGCTGTATGTGACCTTCGGCGGTATGGTGGCAACCACCTGGGTGCAAATCGTCAAGGCATTCCTGCTGCTGGTCGGCGGCTCGCTGGTGCTGTTCCTGGCGATGCGCGAATTCGACTTCAGCTATGACAGGCTGGTCAGCCAGGCGATGGATAGCCATGCCCTGGGCGAACGCCTGCTGGCCCCTGGTGGCTTGCTGGCCGACCCGTTGACCGCGCTATCGCTGAGCCTGGGGCTGGTGTTCGGCACCGCCGGGCTGCCGCACATCCTGATGCGTTTCTTCACCGTCGGCGATGCCCGGGAGGCGCGCAAGTCGGTGCTCTACGCCACCGGGTTCATCGGCTACTTCTTCAATGTCATTTTCCTGCTGGGCCTGGCGTCGATCGTGATCGTCAGCCAGCAGCCCCGGTTCTTCGAGGGCGGGGAAGCGGGAGGCAAGCTGCTGGGCGGGGGCAACATGGTGGTCATGCACCTGGCCCAGGCAGTGGGAGGCAACCTGCTGCTGGGCTTCCTCTCCGCCGTGACCTTCGCCACCATCCTGGCCGTGGTGTCAGGCCTGGCCCTGGCCGGGGCGTCCGCCATCGCCCATGACCTGTATGCGCGGGTGATCATGAAGGGCGCGGCCAGCGAGGCGCAGGAGCTGCGGGTAACCAAGCTGGCAACCCTGGGCCTTGGCTTGGTGGCGATAGCCCTGGGCATCGTGTTCGAGAACATCAACGTGGCCTTCATGGTCGCCCTGGCCTTTGGCATCGCCGCTTCGGCCAACTTCCCGGTGCTGTTCCTGTCGATGTTCTGGTCGGGGCTGACCACCCGTGGCGCGTTGGCCGGTGGCTACGTCGGGTTGTTCAGCGCCATGGGCTTCGTGGTTTTCTCCAGGCTGGTGTGGGTGGATGTGTTGCACTTCGCCGAGCCGCTGTTCCCCTATACCCAGCCTGCGCTGTTCTCCATGCCGTTGGCGTTCCTGGTGGCGTATGGCGTTTCCCGCCTGGACCGGACCAAGCGGGCCATGGCGGAAAGGGCAGCCTTCGCCGACCAGTACGTACGAGGCCAGACCGGCCTTGGCGCCAGCGGAGCCATAGACCACTGAGGCGCACACGATCGCTGTCGAACGGGTGGCAGGCTTCGAGGCTGTCTGTCGCCCGAGGCCTGGCTAGTGCCCCCGGAAGATGTCTCCGATACCGACGGTGGGGTAGTGCTCCATGCGCTGAGCCGTCCCGCGGTTGACGACGGAAGGCTTCGAAAACAGTGCACTCAGGAAGATGACCAGTACAAGGACAGCCAGTAGAAAACCGAATCGGCGCATATGATTCTCCAGCGATTTTTTATAGTTGTTGTCTTCGGGCGCTATCCATGCGGACCTTAGAAGCGCAGCGCAGTCACTGTCCCGCCGCGCTTGCGGTGTCGCATTCGCGGGCGAACAGGTGGGTGACGGCTACGATGTCCTGGTCGCCATAGCCCATGGCTGCCGCGCGTTGCACGGCCTGGCACAGCGCGTCGAAGACCGGCGTCCAGGCCCCTTGTGCGTGCAGGGCTCCGGCGATATGGGCGAAGGCCTGGGCATGCACATCGAGCCTCGCCTGATCGCCTGCGAAATCCTGCGCTTCCAGCCGACGGACCGCTTCCTCGAGTGCATCGGCGACGAAAAAGCGCGACGTGTCGAGCATGAGCCGAGCGGTCTTCGAAGGCGGCAGGCCGAAGTGGACACCAGCCCCCACGGCCTCGAAGAAAGCCACCATCGCGGCAAACGCATGCGCGTGGAGCACGGTGGCGAAGGCCAATGCTTCGTCCCAGGGGAGGAACGTCGTATGGCCGGCAAGCCCCTCAAGCAGCGCCCGATGCCGTTCGAAGGCCTCAGGATCACCGGTATGAATGCTGTGGCTTTCGCGACGACCAACGTTGCGCGGGTAGGCCACGATCATCCCTTTGACGTAATGGCCGCCCGCGCGGTTGACGAGACTCTGAAGCGCCAGGCCCTCGTCCCGGGCGTTGGTCGTGTAATCGACGATCGTACGGTTGGCCAGCGCCTGCATCACACCTGGCATCCCGAGCACCTCGTGGGTCGCCTGGTTGTCCAGGAGCACGAAGATCGTGGCCGGGCTTGCAGCCAGCGCGGCTTCGGCGCTCTCGCACAGGTGAGCGCCAGCGGCGACGAGCGCCGCGGCCTTGCCGGGTGAGCGGTTCCAGATCGCCACGCGCCTGCCTTGCCTGAGCAACGCTTGGGCCATGATGGTTCCCATGGCTCCGAGCCCGATCACGGACACTTCGAACTCGAAGCTTTCATCATTGTGTTCACGCACGCTCGAGGTCTCCTGATTATTGTTCTGGCTGATGTCCAACAGGTCTCCGGCCTGCGCTTCAACACAGGCCGAAGGGTGACCCTGGCAGCTATTCTCCCAGCGCTGCCGCGACCGATTCGCCGAAGGCCCTGAGGCCGTCTTCGAGTTGGTCGGTCGGAGTGTTCAGCGGTGGCATCAGCTTGATGATTTCGCCATTCGGGCCGCAGCGGTCGACCAGCACGCCCGCTTGCAGCACGCGCTGCTGGGCGTCCTTGGCGACCTCGACGTTGCCGCGGCCGAAATCGATGCCGGCGATCATGCCGCGACAACGCGCGGACGCGACGCCTGGAATTTCCGCAAAGCCGGCAACTGCGCGCTCCATGGCCGCGCAGTTGTCGGCCAGCAATTTCAGGAACTGCTCATCGTGCCAATAGCTGAGCGCGATGCGGGCGGTCAGGAACGCCAACTGGTTGCCGCGGAAGGTGCCGATGTGATCGCCCGGTTGCCATACATCCAGCCCGGCACGAAGCAACACGATCGCCATCGGCAGGCCGAAGCCGCCGATCGATTTGGCGCAGGTGATCAGGTCCGGCACCACCCCGGAGCGCTCGAAGCCGAAGAAGTCGCCGGTGCGGCCGCAACCGGCCTGGATCTCGTCGCAGATAAGCAGCACGCCGTGGTCGGTGGTCCACTTGCGCAAGCGTTGCAGCCATTGGTTGGAAGCCGGGTAGACGCCGGCCTGGATCTGCACCGACTCGACGATCACCGCCGCCGGCAGCTCCGAGCCGCTGCCCTGGTCGTTGGCCAGGCGCTCGAGGAAGCCAATGCTGTCGAATTCGCCATAGGGGCTGTCTTCGTAGGGCACGAACACCACGTCGGTGGAAAGCCCGGGGCCACGGCGAGTGCGGTTGCCGGTGACGGCCAGGGCGCCGGCGGTCATGCCGTGGTAAGCCCCGTAGAACGATACGACCTTGGTACGCCCGGTCGCCTTGCGCGCCAGCTTCAACGCCGCCTCGACGGCGTCGGCACCGGTCGGGCCGGTGAACTGGACCTTGTAGTCCCAGCCGCGTGGCTTGAACAGGTCGCGCTCGATCGCTTCCAGGAACTGGCGCTTGGTGGTGGTGTGCAGGTCGAGGGCGTGGGTCACGCCGTTGGCCGACAGATACGCGATCAGCGCATCGCGCATGCGCGGGTCGTTGTGGCCATAGTTCAGGGCGCCGGCGCCGGCGAAGAAGTCCAGGTATTCGCGGCCATCTTCGCCGCGGATCCTGCTGCCTTGGGCGGTATCGAACACCAGGGGCAAGTCGCGGCAGTACATCCGCACGTTGGACTCGAGCCTTTCGAACGTCTCGATGTTGTTCATGCAAACCTCTTGAAAAATGATCTGGGTAGTCCGGGGTGTGGGCGGTCAGTGCTTGAACATCACGTGGCGCACCACGGTGTAGTCTTCCAGGCCGTACATCGACAGGTCCTTGCCGTAGCCGGACAGCTTGACCCCGCCGTGGGGCATTTCGCTGACCAGCATGAAGTGGGTGTTGACCCAGGTGCAGCCGTATTGCAGGCGGGCGGCCAGGCGATGAGCGCGCCCCACATCGGCGGTCCATACCGAAGACGCCAGGCCGTAATCGGAGTCGTTCGCCCAAGCCAGCGCCTGGGCTTCATCCTCGAACGGCGAGACGGTCACCACCGGGCCGAAGATCTCGCGGCGCACCACCTCATCCTCCTGCGTAGCGCCGGCCAGGACCGTCGGCTCGAAGAAGAAGCCGGCACCCTCGGCGCGCTTGCCGCCGGTGACCACTTCGATGTGCGGCAACTCCCTGGCCCGGTTCACGAACCCCTCGACACGCTCCAGATGCTCCTTGGTGATCAGCGGTCCCATCTCGGTCGCCGGATCGTCCGGCAGCCCGCACCGGATGCTGGATACGGCCTCGCCGAGCTTGCGAACGAACTCCTGGTAGACCCCTTTCTGCACATAGAGGCGGCACGCGGCGGTACAGTCCTGGCCGGCGTTGTAGAAGCCGAAGGTGCGGATGCCTTCGACGGCGGCGTCGATGTCGGCATCGTCGAAGATCAGTACAGGAGCCTTGCCCCCCAACTCCATGTGCATGCGTTTCACGCTCTCGGCCGTACCTTCGATGATCCGGCTGCCGGTGCGCACGGAGCCGGTCAGCGACACCATGCGCACCTGGGCATGGCTGGTCAGCGGCTCACCCACCGAGGCACCTCGACCGTGGACGATGTTGACCACGCCGGCGGGGAAGATCTCGGCAAGCAGCTCGCCCAGTTTCAAGGTACTCAGCGGCGTGTGCTCCGACGGTTTCAGCACCACGGTGTTGCCGCCGGCCAATGCCGGGCCGAGTTTCCACGCTGCCATCAACAACGGATAGTTCCACGGCGCGATGGAGGCGACCACGCCCACCGCGTCGCGGCGGATCATCGAGGTATGCCCCGCGACGTACTCTCCCGCCGCCGAGCCCTGCAGGCAGCGCACGGCGCCGGCGAAGAAACGGAACACGTCCGACACGGCGGGCAGTTCGTCCAGCAGCACGGCGTTGAAAGGCTTGCCGCAGTTGTCCGCCTCCAGGCGAGCGAACACGTGCGCCTGGGCATCGATGCGCTCGGCAAGCTTGAGCAGCAGGGCCGCGCGATCCTTGGGCGGCGTTTGCGACCAGGCGTCGAAGGCCGCATCCGCGCTCTGCACCGCGGCATGGACCTGGGCGCCGCTGGCCTCGGTAATTCGCACCAGGACGTTGCCCTGGGACGGGTTGTACACCGCGTGGCTCTCGCCTTCGCCGGCCACCAGGGCACCATTGATCAGAAGTTTGGTTTGCATATCGATTCTCGCCATTGAAGGGCAGGCTCGAAGCCGGCCTTGTGGTTGTTGTCAGAGCGTTCGATAGAGGGGTCATGCCGAGATAAAGGAAAATTAGGACATACGCGCTGCAACTGATTGTATTTAAATATCTTTCTAGCGTCGCTAAGTTACTCAGGATGGGCTTTATAGGATTTTATAGTCAATTATAGAATCGGCTCTGAACGCCTGATTGAAGTTATGCCGAGGTAAGGGGGGAATCAGGGGTATGCCGAGATGAGGCAAAAATTAGTGCATTCGTTCTGTAACTTGCTGTATTTAAACGAACAGAATGGAAGTCCTGCTCAAGCGAAGGCGCGCTTAGCGCAATGGCTTCAGCCTGATACCGCTGAGGATCAGTTCGGCCTGCTGCGAATTAAGTAGGCCGATCTGGAGTTGGCAAAGGCACCGGGGTGTCGGTATCAAGGCTCTGAGCCCAGGTCTCGACCAATGCGTGATCGATCACCAAACCCTCGCTCACGTCGGCTAATGCCTCGCGTGTTAGATCAGCGAGTCGTTGGTCGTCATTTGTTGAGTTGGCCATTCCGCGTCCATTTTGCCGTGCCCTGCTGCTAGCTTACGGGCGTTGGCTCTGAATAGCCCGTCTTCACGCCCTGGGTGGCGGCGTAATGGCGGGTTTGGAAAGCCAGGACATCCTGCATCTGCTTGCTGACGTCCTCTTCAAGCCCCCATTCATAGGCCAGCTTGTCGAGTTGGTAGCGAGAGACAAGCTGGGTCGCACGAGGTGAGCGTTCTGCTGGTTTCAGGTTCGACCAACTGCTGACAAAGCCTTTTAGGCGCGCGGCTTTGTCCGTTGATACACAGGGAAAGCGACGCAGCAGGTCGACGAGATAGAGGGCACGCAGCTTCTGTTCAGGCTCGCGCAGCTTGCTTGCCACTTCACGCTGCAGTACTGGCACGAGGTCGCGCTCTTCGTACCACAACTGCTTGGCAAGCTCCACAAGAGCATCGGACGCAACTTGGCTAAGACGCTGCTGGGTGACAGTCTCCAGGAGCGTGCCAAAGCTTTGTTTACGATCCAGACGTGGCATCTCGCCCATCCTCCAGGTACTTCGCTATGACCAGTTTCAGGCAGCCTAGCATTGCGCTTCGGTTGCCCACGGCATAATCGATTGCCTCTGTTGCCAGTGTAACAAACTGGCCGACATCGACACGGCCACATTCGATGAGCTGTTCGATATCATATTGATCGTTTTCCGTAAAGCGGCCGAGCTTGGAGATGGCCAGATCCACGCCGGCGGCAACGAAGATATGCAGCGGCTGCTCACCCTCGAAACCCTCCATCGGGATGGCGCGCTCGCGGTAGTCCTCGTGCAGTGGCCCGAGGGCATTGGTGTAGTTCTGGTCCAGGTACACCTGCAAGTCGCGGCCGTCGCCGTCCTCATAACCCTCTGGCGGTGTGTAGACGGCCATGATCTCGTCCTTACGCAGCACGCGGGCCGCCTCGATCTCCGCATCGATGTCCGCACTACCACGCGCATGGGTGAGCAGGTGCACCGCGCAGCCGCCGAAGACGAAGACTTTGAGCGAGCCTGGCGGATTGCCATCCAGTAGCGGCAAGGCCCGGGCGAACAGATTACCAATGGCCTGGCCCAGTGGCGTAGTCAAACGGACAGGTTCCGCAGCCCCCTCATTGGTAGTCTCAAGTAGTGTCATCTTCACCTCCGCTCAGCGCATAGGCTCAGTGTGCCGGTTCATGTGCTACATGCGCCATCGCTGTTCGCAAGCGGTGCCCCGAGTAGCTTCAGCTGTGTAGTGGCTTCGACCAAGCGCTTCTGCAGGCCCTGCGTCTGCTGCGCCTGAAGCGCGGAGGCTTCGCTCAGCCGGGACACCTCCTCCTGCAATGTGCGACAACGCTGATCAAGGGCTTCATTCGTGCGTTCGGAGCCGGCCAGCGTGCTCTGCAGAGCCTCCAGGGCCTGAGTTTTCTGCGCCACTAGCTGTTGCTGTGCATGTCGCTCTTTTTGCAACTGCCGCGCCTCGGTGAGCAAGCGTGCATTGTCGCGGTTCAGTTGCGTCAGCTCGTCCTGCTTGATTATCAAGGTCTGCTGCAGTTGCCGCAGTTCTAGTTGCAGTTGTTGTACCTGCGACTCGTGTCGGCGTTGTTCCTGCTCACGCTGTTCCTTGCTGGCCTGTCGGTAGTGCTCCAGGGTGTCGCGCGCATGTCGGTGTTTTTCCTCCAGCGAGTGGATCTGTGCGTCGCGATCCTTGTGCCGCTCCTCGAGGTCACGATTAGCCTGCTGTAGGCGGGCGTTCTCGATCTCGGCCTGTTGCCGTTGCTCGCGTGCCTGCTGCAACTCGTGATGAGTGGTCTGAAGCCGTTCCGCGTCGAGCGCGGTCTGGCCTTCCAGTTGTTGGATGCGGCTTTCGGCCTGTCGAAACCGATGCTGGTAATCGAGCCGTTCGCGGGTCAGTTGTTCGCGCTCCAGGGCCACCGCGGCCTGCGCCTCCTCCTCTAGCTGATCTGCCAGTTGGCTGACCAGATTGGCCAGCTGTTCGCTGAGCGGGATCGAAGCCGCATCCCGGCCGCGCTCGGCGTCTTCGAGCTCTTTCAGGTAGCGGTGAATGGTGGTCTTTGAACCGGTGTTGCCCAGCTCGATGCGCACCGCATCAATACTGGGGTGGGCGCCGCGGGCGAGGAGGGCATGCCTGGCTTTCTGCACGACAGCTTTGTTGATTCCACCACGGGCCATGACGGAGCCTCCTAACGATTTCGTTCTGTGGTACATACCATGTAGATACATAGCACTTTATCAAGAATTTCCCTTATTTTCTACCAATAATCTAGAATTGGGTAATCATGAATTATTCAATATGATTGGCAAAAACGGCTGCTTCGCGGTCGTTTCCCAGTACACAAAGGGCACGCACGGGCGATGAAGGACGTCGAGCGCTACCTGCAAGCCGGCACGCGGGAAAACACCCGGCGTAGCTACCAGTCGGCCGTCGAACATTTCGAGGTGACCTGGGGCGGCTTCTTGCCGGCCACGAGTGACTCCATCGTGCGTTACCTGGTGGACTACGCCGACACGCTGAGCCTCAACACGCTAAAGCAGCGCCTCGCCGCCCTCGCGCAGTGGCATATCAGGCACGGCTTCCCCGATCCCACCAAGACCCCGACCGTACACCAGGTACTGAAGGGAATTCGCACCCTGCACCCGAGCCAGACAAAGCAGGCCGCGCCGCTGCAATTACAGCATCTGGAGCATGCGGTTGAGTGGTTGGAGCAGGAGGCTATGTGTCTGTTTCAAGCCGAAGACCTGGCGGGATATTTGCGCTGTCGGCGGGATACGGCATTGCTACTAATCGGCTTCTGGCGAGGCTTTCGTAGCGATGAACTGTGCCGCTTGCAGGTGGAGCACATTCAAGCCGAAGCCGGTGCTGGCATGACGCTGTTTTTGCCTTGGAGCAAGGGTGACCGGGACAACCTTGGCACCACTCACTACGTACCTGCGCTGAGGCGGCTGTGCCCAGTACAGGCCTATCTCGACTGGATCGGTGCAGCAGGGATTGCTCGAGGGATGGTTTTTCGTCGGCTGGACCGTTGGGGCAACTTGAACGAGGCTGGCTTGAATCCTGGCAGTCTGATCGTCCTACTGCGGCAGATACTCCAGCGTGCGGGGATCCAGGCTGACCTTTATACCAGCCACTCATTGCGTCGAGGCTTCGCCACCTGGGCCACGGCCAATGGCTGGGACATTAAGGCGTTAATGACCTACGTGGGGTGGAAGGACATCAAATCGGCGATGCGCTACATCGACCCTGCCATCTCCTTTGGCGGCCTCGCTGCGAGGCCTGCTCTCGAACTAAATGCCAGCACTTTGACTCAAGTGCCAGCTTCTCACTAACATCGACGCACGACAGGAGTGACGGTGCAATGAGTACGCAGACCAGCATCGAATGGACGGAAATGACCTGGAACCCGGTGGTGGGTTGCACCAAGGTGTCGCCGGGCTGCAAACACTGCTATGCCGAGAACATGGCGCGTCGCTTGCAGGCCATGGGCACGCCCGGCTACGAGAACGGCTTTCGCCTCAGCCTGCGCCCAGAGAAACTGCAGGAGCCTCTGCAGCGCAAGAAGCCGACCATCTACTTTGTCAATTCCATGTCTGACCTGTTCCATGAGCAGGTGCCGGACACCTACATCGACCAGGTGTTCGCGGTTATCCACCAGGCCTCACAGCACACCTTCCAGATCCTCACTAAGCGGGCCGAGCGCCTGGCCGACTATTTCAGCCAGCGCACACCGCCGGCCAACGCTTGGCTGGGGGTCTCGGTCGAGGACCGGGAGTACGGCGTGCCCAGAATCGACTGCCTGCGTGGCATCAACGCCGCGATCCGTTTCCTCTCCGCGGAACCCTTACTAGAAGACTTGGGTGAACTGAACCTGACTGACATCCATTGGGTCATCGTCGGCGGCGAGTCCGGCGCCAAGGCCCGGCCAATGAAGCAGGAGTGGGTGGATAACATCCACCGCCAGTGCGATGCCTTTGGCGCTGCTTTCTTTTTCAAACAATGGGGCGGCTGGGGCTCCGATGGCGTGAAGCGTTCAAAGAAAGCTAATGGCCGGCTGCTGAAGGGCCAGACCTGGGATGAAATTCCGCTGCTGACCCTCGCCTGATACCAAAACAAGGACGACCCGATGGCCAAGGATGACGAGAAGTACCGCTGGGACTGGGCAACCCAAACCTTTCCCACCATCGATCCACACAGCAAGATCAAGCACCAGATCATCGACGACTACATCCAGGCCTACATCGATGTCCTGATGCGGAATCAGCAAATGCCACTGCTTGGCCTATCAATTGTCGATGGCTTCAGCGGTGGAGGTATATATAACGACAGCGCAGGCGGTCACCACTTCGGCTCCCCGGTGATCGCCCTGGAAGCAATCCAGGAGTCGGAAGTGCGCAACAACGTGGGGCGCATCAAGCATCGACCGATCTGCTCGCAGCATCACTTTGTGGATGTGAAGCCGAAGAATACTGCTTGCTTGCACGCCGTCCTGGCCAGCCGCGGACATCAGGCCCGCATTGGACAGGACATTCACCTGCATACCGCCGAGTTCACCAAAGCTCTTCCGGCCATTGCGCAAAGCCTCAAGGCCTTTGGAAAAAGCGAGCGCGTTCTGTTTCTGCTCGATCAGTACGGCTACGGCGACGTGCCATTCGGCCAGATCAAATGGATCTTCCAGCACCTCAGCAATGCTGAGGTCCTGCTGACCTTCAATGTCGACTTTCTAATCACGTACTTAGCGGACCGCCACGCCAACCGCAAGGCTATTGCCAGTATCGGTCTAGAACAGTATGTCCCCTGGGAACAGCTACGGCACTTAAAAGCACATAGCTCCCAGGATTGGCAGTACCTGATCCAGCGCTATCTGTCGGACGGGATCAAGCAGGAAAGCGGCGCGCAGTTCATGACGGTGTTCTTCATTCGCCCACACGGCACCAACCCCATGGCCTACTGGTTCATCCACCTGGCGAACAGCTACCGCGCCAACGACGTGATGAAAGCCATACACTGGAAGTACGGCAACAATTTCTCCCACCTGTTATCACCGTCCTGCTTCTTTGGTTACGACGCTAACCGGGATGTGGGGGTGACCGGCCAGCCGGACCTACTCTGCGAAGGAGAACACCAGTTCGACCAAGTGACTGATACCCGGATTCGTGGGGAACTGTCCGAGCTGCTACCCAAACAGGTATTCGAAGTCGAGCGTCGTCCCTTCATCCAGCTCATGACGGAGCTCACCAACTTCACCATGGCAGACGAAAGTCGCGTGAAGCTGGCCCTGGATGTCGCGGTGGCCAACGGCGATATCCAGGCAGTGGACAAGGAAGGCAAGAGCAGGCGGCGCAAAGGCACGAGCATCAAGTCCACCGATATCCTGATCGCGCCGCCGCAGAAGACGTTTTTCTTCTTTCCCCAACAGAAGAAGACGTCCAGGGACACATGACCATCAACACCGCTGCCGCCAACAGTGTTAGATCTGATCCTGGCCTTGTCGACCGAAACGCTGGTCAAGCGCTCCACTGCGGTTAAGGCCTGGCCCCTTCTCTGGGCCTGGCTGCCAGTCTTGATTGCAAGCTCCAACGAGTGCGGCGATAAGAAGGGAGTTTCAAGCGGGCAAGCCCAAAAACTGCATAGTGCGTGATGTGCAAGTGAAAATCATTGTCACTTGCCACGGAGCTGACTAAAACCTGCCCAGTTGGCACCTCCCTCCCCGAAGTTAACTATCGATTAAGTATTTGATTTAAAAAGAAAATATAGGCGATCCAGAAAAATAATTTGACATGCCAGCCAAGTTCAAAGTAGACATGCAGGCATAGGGAAACAGATTTTCATAATAGACAGTAAGGATGCTTGAATGGATTTTTCAATTAATCCCCCCCAGCGAATTGTCTTTGTGGGACTAGGAACGATTGCCCAGTCCTTCCTTCCTCTCCTTTCTAAGGTTCACGACTTATCTACTTTAGAAATCTACGCGATCGATCCAAAAACACCACCGCTTATTGAGTACTTTGCTAACAGTTTTGGCTTAAAATTTATCAACTCTGCAATTGATCAAATCAACTATCGCGACATTCTTGTGCCGATTCTTGGTGAAGGGACGGTTCTAATAAATCTATCAACCGATGTCTCAAGTCTTGCCCTGATAGAATTATGCCGCTCCGCAGGGGCTCTTTATTTAGACACATGCATTGAGCCGTGGAAGGGCGGATATGATGACCCAACCATACCACTGCATAAGCGAACTAACTATCACTTAAGAGAACAAATGCTGTCTCTGAAAAAGAGGCTAGGCTCAGGGGTGACGGCTCTCGTGGCGCATGGCGCGAATCCTGGGTTGGTATCCCACTTCGTTAAACGTGCTCTTTTAGATTTAGCGGAAGAGATATTGGGTGATTGTAAAAAGCCCTCTAATAAAGAGCAGTGGGCTATCCTAAGCCAAAGATTGGGTGTCAAAGTAATCCATGTCGCAGAGTACGACTCGCAAATTTCTCAGAAATCTAGGGAGAGGGGTGAGTTCGTAAATACTTGGTCAGTGCATGGGTTCATAAGTGAGTCGCAACAACCGGCAGAGTTGGGCTGGGGAAGTCACGAGCGAAGTCTACCCACGGATGCGTCAATGCATACAGATGGATGCGGAGCAGCAATCTATATTGAGAAGCCAGGGGCCTCTGTTAGAGTTAAGACATGGACGCCATTTAACGGCCCTAGCTTAGGTTATTTGGTAACTCATCACGAGGCAATTTCAATTGCTGACTTTTTGACGCTCAGAACTGCCGATGAGACATATAGACCAACTGTCCATTATGCCTATCGCCCAAGCGATGAAGCAATTCTCTCTGTACATGAATGGTTCGGCAATGATTGCATGACTCCAGAAAAGACAAAAGTACTTCGTCCTGGTGATATCTTGTCGGGTTCTGATTACCTCGGTGTTCTTCTTATGGGGCACGAAAAATCTAGTTATTGGTATGGATCTATCTTAAGCATCGAAAAGGCCAAGGAACTTGCCACTCTCAACACTGCAACAACGTTACAGGTAGCAGCCGGAGTTCTTTCCGGTTACTTATGGATCCTGAGCCATCCGTCGGCAGGAATAATTGAAGCCGAAGACATGGATCATGAAGTGGCACTATCTTATATTTCACAGTATCTAGGCGAACTAAAAGGGGTTTATTCGGACTGGAATCCTACCAAAAACAACCCAGGCACCTTTTCGGCCATAGATAGCGACTCTCCCTGGCTGTTCTCAAATTTTGTCCTCTGAACAAGGAGCGTTCAAGTGTCAAATGTTAAGTCGGGTATTGGTCTTAAAAGCTACGAATGGTCATCCCTGGAGTTGCTGAAGGGTTTGTCAATTGAACAGATAAAGTCGAATCCCTCAAAGCTCGAGGAGCGTCGGCCTTTCTTTTGGCATGACATGAGCTCTGAATTTGATTCAATAAACTTCTTGCGCTACTTGTTTGGCCGTCGCGACATTCAATTTAGCAATGAATTTATCGAGTTCGTATGCCTGTGGCATCTCGATGAGCAAAATCATTATCGCGGACTGAGAAAGATTAATAGCGTACTTTACTCCATGCCGGAAGACATGATTGATCGCGAGATTAGATCGAACTCTCCGGACTTTTCTCATATCGAAGACTTCATGAAGGATGAATTCACAATTCTTCTCTCTATCGCATTTGATGAAGTGACCAGCACAAGAGCCTACAAGCAAGATGTAAGCTTCTTTGACTCGTTTGAAAACGAGTCTCTTTCAACCTGGATTAGATATGCTGCCCGTGATGAGGCAGCCCATTACGGTAATGCAATGAAAATTCTTCGCCTTAATCACTCTCATCGCTTTGATGAGGTTGAGGCGATTCTAGACAAGATTGTGGAATTCGAAACTTCAGAGAGCTTCGACTATCAGCGAACCTTTATATTTGACCATGACACCGACGACTTTTCTCATGTTTTATTGAAGGATAGTCGCGATACCATATTAGAGGTACTTCGAGGAAAATGACCTGGTTAGTTATGGCACTTATGGCTCCACTGCTGTGGAGCCTTTCAAATATCCTGGACAAGCTGGCAGTGATCCATCATGCGAATCACTGGACTACATTTATATTTCTCCTGAGCATTGGAAATCTTCTTTATTCTGCGCTGATTTTTCTTCTCTTTACACCATCTGACTTTGACACAACCTCAGCGCTTCTGAACCTGCTGTCAGGATTATGCATTTTTGGAATGTATTTCCTATACGCAATGCCGCTGAAGTCGGTCGATATCTCTACTGCGATTGCGCTTCATCAGTTAACTCCTTTGCTGGTGCTTGTCGTATCGATCCTCTTGCTTGGTTATTCGCCAACAGGGATTGAGCTGCTCGGCATTGCCTTGGTTTTTGTCGGGGTTTACTTTGCTGTGGCAATCGGCAAAGGGAGACCAGGCTCGATAAGTTTATCAGCAGTATTGCTTCTAATAGGTTCAGCAGTTTTTGGGGCGGTGGCTACGCTACTATACGATCACCTGCTCCTGAGTCACAGCCTGCCCTCGGTTCTTATGTTTAACTATGCAGGCTACGGTCTTGGCGGGACTCTGATGCTGCTGGTTCCGAAATGGCGCCATTCCATCGCAAAGGATGTCTCCGAAATGCCACCAAAGGGCTGGGCGGTGTATGCGCTGAGCAATCTCTTCGACGCCGGTGGATACGCGCTTTTTATTGGCGCATTATCTGCTGGTGGAAACGTTGCGGTGGTCTCGGTTTTGGTCAGTCTTCACCCGGTATATGTGCTAGCCTTAAGTCATTGGCTAGCAATAGTTAACCCAAAGATACTCAGCGAAAACTTTAGCTCGTCGGACGCATATAAGCGCATGAGCGCCATAGTCGTAATCGTTGCCGGCGTAATAATGATGACCAAGATCTGAAGATGCCATGAGCAAAAATTCAAATATCAAGTTGATCTCAGCCTCAATAGATGATGAGCTCTTACTCGTGGAGCTAATGAAAAAATACCACCTATACGATGGTATTGAGATGACTGACGAAGACAGGCTGGCTGCACTTCGCCCTCTCTTGTCATCTTCAGAAAAGGGCAACGTTTGGATTATTTGTCTTGGCAGCAAGCAGATTGGATATATTGCTACTTGCAATTGCTACAGTATCGAGTTCAGGGGGATTGAGGTCTGGATTGATGAATTTTATATCGATGAACAGTGCCGAGGACAGGGATTTGGCAGTGAGATTCTAGAAAAGGTCAAGTCCTTCTTGAAGTCTCAAGGTGCCGCAATAGTTCATCTAGAAGTGGACGAAAATAATCCTAAAGCAGTAAGCTTTTATAAGAAGTCAGGTTTCGAATTTCGCGAGCGATTCGTTATGATGAGTCATAGTCTCAAGTAAAGATATACATTTTGAGTGGTACCTATGATTACGCAGCCCCTTGTCAAATTGGCTGCTGAACTGGTCGACGTTCGGGCAATGCCGGCGTTTCTTTGTCGTGATCGCTCAGCGGCTACCGAATCGCTAGGTCACTGATCAAGCCGGGCTGATTCCGGCTCGGCTTGATACGGTTTAACGAGCTACTGCTGATGCTCAGGCTCAAGACTGGTCAAGGGAGTTAGGAAGCCCTGAGCGGAGCGAATCCACGTCGCCAGCGCTTCTAGGCCCAACTGCACAGATTCTGCTTCAGCCCAGATACACGCGTTCTCGGTGGGTGCAGCCGGGGCAGTCCCCTCGACGATAGTCAGTGCCATTGCGTGCAATTTCAGCAGTTCGTCACGCAAGGCGGTGATACCACCCATTTCCGAGAGGCATGCATCCAGACCTTCAACTAGCCGTAGAAGTTGGGATGTATCGAATCCGGCTCGCATTCTGTCCAGTGCTGCGATGTCCACCTCACCGTAGGGTGTGACTCGAAAAGACGCTGACGCAATCTCGATCATATTGCCTCCTCGGCCGCGGCCTTACTGGTCGAGTTGACTCGCAACGAGCCGGCAGCCTGTTGGAATACCGAATCCTTGATCCAGGGCTCCGGCGGTCGGTTGAGCTTAAGGTTGAACTCGCCGAAACGCTTGACGTTACTGGTCAGGTAGGGGCTAAGAAAGGACACGTCCTCATCGGTAAACTGCCACCCTTCGCGGGCTAGTTTCTGCAAGATGCGCATCATGTCCACGGTGTTCTGCAGAATCACCGACGAAGCCACCATGTCGTTGTAACGCAGACGTTTCTGCTGCTCGTCCGGATCGTTTTCGGCAATTACATCGCCGCCGAAAGAGAGCCACTTGGAGAAGCCGTTGTAGGACTCGATCTTGTTGGTGTTCGCAGTGACCTCCTGGCGCAGCTCTCGGCTGCCAATCCAATTGAGCAGGAAAATCGTGCGGATAACACTGCCCAGCGTCTGTGCTGCGAGGTAGAGCTTGTTGCGCCGGCTGTAAGAGCCAAGTTTACGTAGCAGCATGGGCGAGGAAATCTTGCCGGCCTGGATCGACAGCGCAATCTGCATCAGATCCTGCCAGTGAGTTTCGATCAGGTGCCAGTCGGCAGTGTCGGTGAACAGTCGGTTTATGTGCTTGTACGATACGCCTCGATCCGGTCGGCACATCACTAGGTCGCGCCAGTTGCGGATACGCGGCATCAGATTGATACCCAGGAGATGAGTGAAGGCGAATACTGTGGCCGACTGGCCCTGGGTGTCGGAGTAGACCGTATCGGGCTCGACGCTAAGGCTGACTTTGAGCAGTCCCTCTATCACATAGATCGCCTCCCAGATGCCTGGCGGGATGAAGTGCTGGAACACTGCAATGTAGTTGTTGGCCACGTGTCGGTACGCCACGGCCCCCATCTTGCGATAGCGGAAGTGGTAGCCGGCCAGTAGGTTGTCGTCATAGAAGTCGAACTGGGTACCGTCTGCGGCCACTGCTTTGCCATCGCCCCAAAGCTTGGGCAGGTCAAGTTGCAGATAGAGCTCCACCAACTCGCGATTAGCCTTGTCCAGTTTCTCCAGCGAGAGGTGGCGGCGATTGGTATAGGACAGCATATGCGGTGTGACATTACCGGCCAGATGCCGCGCGGCCTGGCTGGGACCGAGATTGCAGCCCATGGCGAAGATCGTCATCAGGTAGCGCTCGGCCGGCTCTTTGAGCTTTGGCTCGTTGCCGGACATCGGTCCGAAATGCCGCGTGAACTGAATCCAGTGCTCAATGTTGGCCATAATGTCCAGCACGTGCCTGGCTGGCATACGCTGCATAAGCGCCGTCTGTAGCGAGATGGCTGAAGGCGGGATGTCCCGCGCCATCACCCGCCGCAGTACCGGCTCGCCTGCATCGTTGATCGACACATCCCCTCGACAGGAAGGGAACTTGTCATCTAACTGTTGCGCGGTTTCCTCCAACTGGCTCTTGAGCGAGGCGACAAACTCCTTCGCTGTGGTAGGAAGGCCCACCTTCTCGCAGTATGCCGGTAGCCGCTGGAGACACTCTTCCCAAGGCAGCAACTGTTTACGGTAGTCGGCGAAGGATTCCGATCCCTGCACGCACAGATCACCCGAGCGCAGTTCACTGGCCAGGTAGGAGAACACGCAGACCTCCAGATAACGTCGGTTGGTAGGCGGCCCTTCACTGGTAGGGCGACGCACGATCTTCACCCAGCGATCTGATGCAAACGACAAGTCGACATGCTCATCGATCCATTCACGGTGCAGATTCTCACTGTCCTGAATGAGCTGAAGCGCCTGGATAAGTGAGCGATCCTGGGTGGTGGGCTCCAACTGGAGAAGGTGGCTGAGGCGAAACAGCAGTGAACGATGGGACTTGAAGTGCCTCCAGATCAGCGGCAAGTAGTTATTACCTCCTGTGGCCTGAACTTCAGCACAAACCTCTCGCAACCGATCCATGTTGCCATCGGGGGAGAGGTATTCTCGAATCAGGCTACCAGCCTCCTGGTCATCCGGCTCTTGAACCAGAATCTGCACCACGCCGTCCAGGGTGGCCGCCAGTTGTTCCAACTTCTGACGTTGACGTGCCTGGATTTGCTCCAGCTCCTCCTTGGCGCGTTTGTGGATCGTGGAGATTCTTCGGATGAACATCTCGGCCAGGTGATCTCGGGTTCGCACCCGCATACGGTAGATCAAAGCAAGCATCAGCGTGTAACGCTTCGGCAGCGAGCAGTCCTTCAGTTCAGATACATCCGACGCCGCAGCTTGGGCAGCAAAGTGGCGAATTTTCGTATCGACGATCCCATCAAAAATGGCATCCAGTTTCCCGAAACTCTCTAGCCAGGCTAGGTGGTCGATCAGTACCTCCAGATGCTTGCGCGAGGGTTTCTTGGGTGCCTGTTTGAGTGTGTTGAAGTCACTCTGCCGACGCCCGAAGTCCGTGTCGAGAAGATCCCTTAGCTTATAGATCACCTTGATTGGAGCTCTGGCTACCACAAGGTTGAAGATTTTCTCTTGTGCTTCTGCACGAGCGGCTTCTGCTAGGTCATTCAAGGTCGAATAGGCGGGCAGCTCGTAGTTTTGGCGCAGCAACTCGTCAATGATCGCATTAATAATGTCAGCGCGCTGTTCGAGGAGGGGAGCCATCAACTGTGCATGCGTGGATGCTATGTCTTGACCATCCGAGCCGTAGAACGGTCGAACCCCAAGTTTTTCCCGAACGGCACTCATATGGCGGTAAAGCTGCATCCACTTGTAGGGTGATAGCGCAACCTTGCTGCGTAGACCTATTTGTGTGCGGATGAAATCGACAACTGGCTCCGGCACTTCAGCGATTTCTGGAAAGTATCGGAGTACCTGAAAAGTCTTGAACAGAACAGCGAGATTCAGTCGGAATGCTGCATTAGAGCGACTTTTGACCCACGTGACTTCTTCCTCGGAGAAGCTGAATTCACGCTGAAGCTCGGCCCTCGAATAGGAGCGCGACAATACAGGGTAGGCGGTACGTTCGAGGGATGCCATGTGTCACTCCTTTCCTTGAACCAGACGGAAAAGATAGACCATGAGGTGCAAGCCAGCGCTTGCCGGATAGAAAGCCTTTCAGAGCAATGGCTTACATTCCAAATGAATGAATTTTCCCCTTATCTCGGCATGACCCCTTCAAGGTGGTGATTAAAATATATCCGCTCAACCTGTCATAAAAATGAAGTCAAAGTTACATCGCCGTAATGCTTCCTGCCGCGTTACCCGGGCGAGTCAGCTTGGCGCGTGGCTTGCCCGGGTTTGTAAAGCTATAGCTCCTGCGGTGCGCGAACCTTCTGTGTACGCTGCCTTCGCATCAGCCAGTACGCGGCCGGCAAAACCAACATGGACATCAGCGGCGCGGTAATCATGCCGCCGACCATGGGCGCGGCGATGCGCTTCATCACCTCAGATCCGGCACCTCCGCCCCAGAGGATTGGCAACAGGCCGGCGATGATCACGGCCACCGTCATCACCTTGGGCCGCACACGCAGCACCGCGCCTTCACGAATTGCCTCCAGTAGGGCCGGATCACCGCTGCGCCCGGTATCCACACGCGCATGCCAGGCGTTCTTCAGGTACAGCAGCATGATCACCCCGAACTCGGCCGAGACGCCGGCCAGGGCGATGAAGCCCACGCCGGTGGCCACCGACAGGTTGAAGCCGAACCAGTAGAGCAGCCAGATGCCGCCCGACAGGGCAAAGGGCAGGGTGGCCATGATCAGCAGGGCCTCGCCGAAGCGGCTGAAAGTCAGGTAGAGCAGCACGAAGATAATCAACAGAGTCGCCGGCACCACCCAGGCCAGCCGCGCATTGGCGCGCTCGAGGAATTCGAACTGACCGGAGTAGGAGACGGTCATGCCGGCGTCGAGTTGTACCCGCTCGGCGACGCGTTGCTGCAACTCGCGCACGGTCGATGCCAGGTCGCGCCCACGTACATCGACATACACCCAACCGGACAGACGCCCGTTCTCGCTGCGCAGCATTGGTGGCCCTTCGGTCAGACTAACCTGGGCGACGGTGCCCAAGGTGATCTGCTGGCCGGCTTGCGTGAGGATCGGCATACGCCGTAGTGCCTGCGGACTATCTCGCCACTCCTTGGGATAGCGCAGGTTGATCGGGAAGCGGGCCAGTCCTTCAACCGTCTCACCAATATTGCTGCCGCCGATGGCGCCCGATACCACCGCCTGCACATCGGCGATGCTCAGGCCATAGCGCGCCGCGGCCAGTCGATCGATCTGGATGTCCACGTAACGGCCGCCAGTAAGGCGTTCTGCCAAGGCCGAACTCACCCCAGGCACCTCTTTGGCCACGGCCTCGATATCGCGCGTTATGCGCTCGATGTCGACCAAGGAGGTTCCGGACACTTTCACCCCAATGGGGCTCTTGATCCCCGTCGCCAGCATGTCGATGCGGTTGCGGATGGGCGGCACCCAGATATTGGACAGCCCCGGAACTTTTACCGCGCGATCCAGTTCCTCGATCAGCTTTTCGGGTGTCATCCCCGCGCGCCATTGATCGCGTGGTTTGAACTGCACCGTGGTCTCGAACATTTCCAGCGGTGCTGGATCGGTGGCGGTCTCTGCTCGCCCGGCCTTGCCGAATACCCGTGCCACTTCGGGCACCGTGAGGATCATCCGGTTGGTTTGCTGCAGCAGCTGGGTGGCCTTGCTGGCCGGCAAGCCGGGCAGGGCTGATGGCATGTACAACAAGTCGCCCTCGTCCATCGGCGGCAGAAACTCTCCTCCGAGTCTGCTGAGGGGCCAGAGACTGGACAAAAACACTAGCAAGGCCAGCGCTAGGGTCACCTTAGGCCAAGCCAGCACCCACTCCAGCACCGGCCGGTATGCACCGATCAGCCAACGATTCAAGGGGTTCTGTTGTTCGCTGGGGATATGCCCACGAATCCAGTAGCCCATCAGCACCGGTACCAAGGTGATCGAGAGGCCAGCAGCGGCAGCCATGGCATAGGTCTTGGTGAATGCCAGCGGGCCAAACAGGCGACCCTCCTGGGCCTCCAGGGTGAAGACCGGGAGGAAAGACAGGGTGATGATCAAAAGGCTGAAGAACAGCGCCGGCCCGACCTCGGCCGCAGCTTCGCCGATCACCCGCCAGTGCGCCTCGCCCTGAAGCGGTTCACCGGGGTGTCGAGCCTTCCAGGCCTCGATGTGCTTGTGCGCGTTCTCGATCATCACCACGGCGGCATCGACCATGGCGCCGATGGCGATTGCGATCCCGCCCAGCGACATGATGTTGGCATTGACGCCCTGGTAGCGCATGACGATGAAGGCCATCAGGATGCCCAGGGGCAGGGTGATGATCGCGACCAGCGACGAGCGCAGGTGCCAGAGGAAGATCAGGCAAACCAGGGCAACCACCGCGAACTCTTCCAGCAGCTTGTAGCTGAGGTTATCGATGGCGCGGTCGATCAATTGCGAACGGTCATAGGTGGTGACCACCTCGACGCCGGCCGGCAAGCTGCCCTTCAGGCTGTCCAGCTTGGTCTTCACCGCGGCGATGGCATCGCGGGCATTCTTTCCGGAGCGCAAGATGACCACGCCGCCTACCACTTCACCCTGGCCATCCAGCTCGGCAATGCCACGACGCATCTCTGGCCCCAGCTGAATGGTGGCCACCTGACCCAGCAGCACCGGAACTCCGCTGGCCGAAGCCCGCAGCGGCACATTGCGGAAATCCGCCAGGCTCTCTAGATAGCCTGAAGCCCGCACCATGTACTCGCGCTCTGCCAGCTCCAGGATGGCGCCGCCGGTTTCCTGATTGGCGCTCTTCAGCGCCGCTTCGACCTCCTGCTGAGTTACCCCATAAGCCACCAGCTTCTGCGGATCGAGCAGCACTTGGTATTGCTTGACCATGCCGCCGAGGGTGGCCACTTCGGCTACGTTGGGCAGGCTCTTGAGTTCGTACTTGAGGAACCAGTCCTGCAGTGCCCGCAGCTGGGCAAGATCATGCTGGCCGCTGCGGTCGACCAAGGCGTACTGGTAGATCCAGCCCACGCCGGTGGCATCCGGCCCAAGGGTGGTGGTAACACCCTCGGGCAGGCGTTCCTGCGCCTGGTTGAGGTACTCCAGCACCCGCGAGCGCGCCCAGTAGAGGTCGGTGTCGTCCTCGAACAGCACGTAGACGAAGGAGTCGCCGAAGAACGAGTAGCCGCGCACCGTCTTCGCCCCCGGTACCGAGAGCATGGTTGTGGCCAGTGGGTAGGTCACCTGGTTCTCGACGATCTGCGGTGCCTGTCCGGGAAAGCTGGTTCTGATGATGACCTGGGTGTCAGATAGGTCCGGCAGTGCATCCAACGGCGTGTTGCGCAGCGACCAGATGCCCAGGGCGGTGATGAACAGGGTCGCCAGCAGCACCAGAAAGCGATTGCCGATAGACCAGTGGATCAGGCGTGCGATCATGGCTGGTCTCCTTCCTTGCTGAGCTGCTCGATCATCAGGCCGGAGTTTTTCTGGCGGGCGCCGATACGTACGTGATCTCCTGGCTTAAGTCCCACAGCTACTTCTGAGCTGACCAATGGAAAAGCCATGGTCATACCTGGCATATTCAGGCTCTCGAAGGGCCCGTGCTCCAGGGTGACTGACTCCGCGTCCAGAGCACGAATCACACCGTGAGACACATGCAGCCCCTCCGTGCTGTCCTGTTCTGCATTGCCGGCCAGGATGCCCTGCAGGCTGGCTTCCGAATCGATGAGGAACTGGCCGGAGGTAACGACCGCCTGACCTTCCTCGAGACCGGACAACACCTCCAGACGCCCATCGGCCTCGCGGCCCAAGGTGATTTCCTGGGGGCGGTAGCGTCCGTCGCCTTCGGCCAGCATCACCAATGCACGCTTGCCGGTGCGAATCACGGCTTCACTCGGCACAAGAAGCGTGGATTGTTCGACGGCACTGTTCAGGCGTACGGCGGCGAACATGCCGGGGCGCAACTTACCGGCAGGGTTGGGTAGCTCGCTGCGTACCGTGAGCGTGCGCGTTTGCGGATCGGCACTCGGCAGCAAGGCTATGACGCGGCCCAGCAGCGGTCGATCAGGAAAGGCCGTCAGGTTGGCGCGGATCTCGTCCCCGACCTGGATACTTCCGGCCATGGCCTCGGGTATCGCCGCATCGAGCCAGACACTGGACAGCCCGTTGATCAACGCCAGATCCTGCCCGGCTTCAACGGTCATCCCGGCGCGTACCTGCAAGGCTTGGAGCTCGCCGCTGATAGGTGTGGTGAGGGTTTGCACTGCCCGCGGTTTGCCGCTGCGGCGAACCTGCTCTATCAACGCTTGTGGCATGCCGAGCAGGCGGAGGCGCTCTTGGGCCGCAGTGATCAAGCGGGCGTCACCGGTACGCAGTACCGCGAGGAACTCCAACTGCGCGGCGGACCACTCGGGAATCAGCAGGTCGACCAGGGGTGTTCCAGCTGGCAGTACATCGCCAGGGGCACGCCCGTAAACCCGCTCGACGAATCCGCCAGCGCGGGCCTGGAGGTTCGCTACCTCTCGCTGGTTATAGGCCAGGGAGCCGACCACCTCGATATCCGAGGGCAGTACACCGCGGATCACCGTCGAGGTTCGCATTCCGAGGTTCTGCACGGCTTGAGCGGGGACGCTCAGGACAGACGGATCTTGCTCGGATCCTGCGTATTTAGGGACAAGCTCCATATCCATGAAAGGTGACTTGCCCGGTTTATCGAAGCGCTGCTCAGGCTGCATCGGGTCGTACCAATAGAGCACCTTGCGCTCGTCCGTCGGTGCGGAGCTAGGCAGTAGCTCGTGTTTGGCTTGCCGCTGGGCCAGCCAGTAGCCACCGCCCGCCGCGCCAATGCCCACGGTCAGCACGGCGACCGCAAAACCAAATGTCGATATCTTCATTTCAGGCCCTCCACATAGGCGTAGTACAGGCTTGCGGAGAGCTGGCTCAACTTGCGCTGCTGTTCAATCTGCCGCAGTTGCGCATCAATCAGGTCGCGCTGGGCAGTAATAACGGATGTGAGCTGGCTGTTACCGGCTTGGTAGGCGGCCAGTTCGAGATCGGCACGTTTGCTTGCAAGCGGGATCAAGGTTTTTTCGGTGCGTGACAAGGTCCTGCGCAGTTGCTCAAGCTCGGCAATACCGCCTTCCAGCTCAGCCTGATGGGCGCGCAGTAATGCTTCCTGCTCGGCTTCCATCTGCGACACGCTTTGTTGTCTGGCGTTGATCTTGGGCCCCTGACGTGTGCCTACGAACAACGGCAGGTCGAACGTGAATTGCACCATCACCATATCGCCGAACTGGTTGTCGCGATTGTTGTAGGCAAACTCAACACCCCAGTCGGGGGTCTTCTCGGCGATGGCCTCGTTCAGCTCGGCGCTAGCCTCGCCGACTCGGGCGGAGGCAGCGCGCAACTCAGGGTGTGAGGCAATGCGTTGCTGCAGGTGCGGTGCCACCAGGTTCAGATTGGGAACATCTCCTTGCAAAGGCTGGTCAGCCTCGTTGCCTATCCAGCGGCGCAGCTTGGCACGAGCTACTGCCACATCGCGATTCAGTTCATCTCGCCGATCTTGTAACGCCAAAGCTTCCTGGTCGGCCTGCAACAGCTCGCCAGGCTGAGCACTACCGCCGGCAATCAGCGATTGCACGGTCGAGCGGAGCATCTCGATCTGACGGTCCAGTTGATCGAAGAGGCCAACACTGCGTTCGGCGTAGTATACGTCCAGCCAGCTCACTGCCGTCTGGCGCTTGATTTCCAACTGCATGGCACGCTGCTCGGCCTCGGCCCGCGTCATGGAGGCTTCGGCCAGTTGGCGACGGGCCAGACGCTTGTCGCCGTTTGGTACCTCCTGCATGAGTCCAATGCGGCGCATGGTCATGGAGTCACGATTAAGTGTGTAACGGTCAGGGCCTTCGATCGGCAGGTTGTCGATGCCTATAATCAGCTTGGGATCGGGCAAGGCGTCTGCGGGCCCTACAGCCTGCTGTGCCGATGCCACCTGCGCCTGGCGCGCGAGGTTCTCAGGGGCACTCTGTTCGGCCAGAGCTTGGGCTCGTTCGAAGGTTAGGGGCTGTGCCTGCGCGGCAAGCCAGGGAGCTGCCCAGAATGCGGCAGCCAACACGCCGAGATAGCCACGGCGTGGAAAAAGGAAAGCGGACATGCTTTCGCCTCCAATGCGATTGATCGAGGTCGCAGCTACGAAACGTGGTCGCGACGATGCGCCTGACTGTAAGGCGCGGGATGATCACGGCATTAGACGAAACGAGGAGGGCGCCAGAGTCCTGCGGGCTCTCGCTTAATCACCGACTGGGTCAGCAATATCTCGGGGCGTGAGGGGAGAGGGGATATGCTCTTGATCACGGTGGTCTGGAGAAGTCCTCCGGTCTTGCATTCCTGGCCGGATTTGCAGGGGGACTTATTGGCCACCCCATCAGACGTGTCCATTTGCTCGCAGCACGGAGCATCGGCCATTGCATGGCCCTGATGATCGGCGCTCTGCATCGGGCAAGGTTGTGCCGGCATGCTGAAAGCCACACCGCCGAAGGTCGGCAGCACGAGGCTAGCAATCATTAGCAGGATCAATCCAATCCGACGCACAGCAATTCACCAGTCGGGGCAATAGGCCGACGATACCAGATTGCCCCCGAGCCATGAATGCTCCTTTTGACGATAACAGCACTTCGTTGATTTGGATCAAATAGAGTGTCTAGTCTCACAGGGCGAGCTGATTTTGTAGCGGGTGAGATTTCAATCGAGCAAGCGATAGAGTTCAGGCCAAAGAGGATTCTATAATCACTCCACAATTAGCTATAAAGCTCATTAGTGCACAAAATGCAGCGGGATGTGGAACCCTGAGGTGCCGCTGAATGAACGCAACGCAGGGTATCGGCTGGCATGGCAGAGCCTGGATTTCACCCGGGCTGGGCATTTTTCTGGGGCAGGCGGGTAGCCAAGATTGGCATAGCCACATGGCGCATCAAATTACCGTCAGCTTGAACGGCAGCTTGACTGTGAAGTGTACATCCTCGTCGGTGACGGCAAGGGCCATCTGCATCAGGGCAGGGGTGGCCCATCAGATCGAAGCTGACGAAGTGTTGTCGATCTACCTCGACGCGCTGTCCGATGAGGCGCGAGCACTTCCCGATAACATCGGGGAGGGCATCACTCCGATTCAGATGGGCGATACAGCATCGCTGCGAAAATTGCTGAGCAGCTCCGATCCGTCAGCCCAGCAAATTCGGGAAATGGTGCGCCTTGTTCTCAACCTTACGACTCCGCCGGCCTCCGATCCGCGACTGCAGTCGGTCCTCGCTGCGTTAAAAGAGCCGATTAATGGCAGGCAGGCGTTGGCCAAGCGCGTTCATCTGTCGCCTACCCGATTCTCACATTGGTTCGTCGAACAGACCGGTCTGCCGCTGCGCAGCTACCGGAAATGGAATCGCCTGGTCATAGCGCTCCAGCATATCGCCAGCGGCGCCAACCTGACTGCGGCCGCCCACGCTGCCGGCTTCGCTGACGCTGCCCACTTTTCCCGCACCTTCCGCGACCTGTTTGGCCTCGACCCCTCATCTGCCTTGGGTCATGTCAGTCTGAAAGGCTGAATTCAGCTTTTCTGTTCAAGCGCCATCACAGGTGATTGGCACAAAGTGGAGTCATCTCAGGGAGGGCTTCACGATGGGCAATTCACTCAGGTTCATGATCCGCTGGCTCAGCTACCCAACAATCTTTGGCGGGGCCGCAGCTTGGATGATCTGGTTGCTCTACACGGGTATTCCGTATTGGCCCAGCACGCCGATCATTGCCGCCCTAGGGATTCTGCTGGTGGCGCTGCTGGAACGCGTGCAGCCGTTCCGTGACGACTGGTTGGAGGACCACCAGGATACCCTTACTGATATCATCCATATGGTCGTGAACCTGTCCGTGATCCAGATTACGGCGACCGTGCTGGCCCGGCTGGGCGATTGGGTGCCCGCAGAGTTCCGTGTCTTCCCAACAGAGTTACCGCTGTGAGCTCAGCTAGTCATTGTCGCCGCCGTGCTGGACCTTAGCTTGTACGCCATGCACCGCTTCAGCCATCAGGTTCCATGGCTGTGGCGCTTGCATGAGCCACATCATAGCGCTGAGCGGCTCTACTGGATGAACGGCGAGCGCCGGCACCCGTTGCATGCCGCCATCATGGCAGGGCCTGGGCTGCTCGTGCTCTTTGCGATGGGCACTCCTTCTGCACTCGTGGCCACCTGGTTCGGCATCCTGACGGTACATTTGGCCTTCCAGCACTCAAATCTGGACTACTCGTTGGGCTGGCTACGGCGCGTCATCGGCGTTGCAGAAACACACCGCTGGCATCACAAACGCGACTTCGAGGATGCGCAGGTCAATTTTGGTGAGTTCTTGCTGGTGTGGGATCAACTGCTTGGAACCTTCTATGACAGCGCAAGCAAGCCCAGCAGCGCCGAAGTAGGACTGCGTGACCGGGACTATCCGACAGGCTATGTGGGTCAGATTGTCGAGCCGTTCAGAAGTCAGTAGCTTGCTCGGTGTCGCTGGCGACTAGCTGGTTAATGAGGATCGACCGGCATGAGTTCGATCAAGGGTTTCAGTTGAACTCTGACACTGGCCAGCCAATTGCCCAGTTCCACCAGATCCTCATCAAGCGACTCGGCTTCCTCCCAGATACTGCCGCCTTCCGTCACAGACACCGATAGTGCCGCACCATCGAGCACCGTTTTCGCCATGGCATGTACCCGCAGGAGGCCATCCCTGAGGCCGCCGATGTTGTTCATTTCCTTCAGCAGCAGATCCAGCCCATCGACTAGACGCAGCAACTGGATGGTGTCGTAGTCGTCATGCAAACGCTCCAGCGCCTCGGCATCTACCTCGCCGTAGGGCGTGACGCGAAATGACGCAGGAGGAATGTTCATCAGGTCATCTCCTCGGTTTCCGCAGTACCGAGCTTGCCAGTGCGGATGGACCCGGCTGCCTGCTGGAACACCGAGTCTTTGATCCAGGGCTCCGGCGGCCGGTTGAGCTTGAGGTTGAACTCGCCGAAACGCTTGACGTTGCTGGTCAAGTAGGGGCTGAGGAAGGACACATCTTCATCGGTGAACTGCCAGCCCTCGCGGGCCAATTTCTGCAGGATCCGCATCATGTCCACAGTGTTCTGCAGGATCACCGACGAGGCCACCATGTCGTTGTAGCGCAGTCGCTTCTGTTGCTCGTCCGGATCGTTCTCGGCGATCACGTCGCCACCGAAGGACAACCACTTGGAGAATCCGTTGTAGGACTCGATCTTGTTGGTGTTCGCGGTAACCTCCTGGCGCAACTCGCGACTGCCGATCCAGGTGAGCAGGAAGATCGTACGGATCACGCTGCCCAGTGCCTGTGCCGCGTGGTAGAGCTTGTTACGCCGGCTGTAGGAACCGAGTTTTCGCAGCAACATAGGCGAGGAGATTTTGCCCGCCTGGATCGATAGCGCGACCTGCATCAAATCCTGCCAATGGGTTTCAATCAGGTGCCAGTCGGCGGTGTCGGTGAACAGGCGGTTGATATGCTTATACGCAGCGCCGCGATCCGGCCGGCACATCACCAGGTCGCGCCAATTGCGGATGCGTGGCATCAGGTTGATACCAAGCAGATGAGTGAAGGCGAACACCGTGGCCGACTGGCCCTGGGTATCGGAATACACCGTATCAGCTTCGACGCTGAGATCGGCCTTGAGCAGCCCCTCGATTACATAAATTGCCTCCCAGATGCCCGGGGGGATGAAGTGCTGGAATACAGCGATGTAGTTGTTGGCCACATGCCGATAGGCAACGGCTCCCATCTTGCGGTAGCGGAAGTGGTAGCCGGCCAGCAGGTTGTCGTCATAGAAGTCGAACTGGGTGCCGTCCGCAGCCACCGCCTTGCCATCGCCCCAGAGTTTGGGCAGATCGAGCTGCAGGTAGAGCTCCACCAGCTCGCGGTTAGCCTTGTCCAGTTTCTCCAGCGAGAGGTGACGGCGATTGGTATAGGAAAGCATGTGGGGGGTGACATTACCGGCCAGATGCCGCGCGGCCTGGCTGGGGCCGAGGTTGCAACCCATGGCGAAGATCGTCATCAGGTAGCGCTCGGCAGGTTCTTTGAGCTTTGGCTCGTTGCCGGACATCGGCCCGAAATGTCGAGTGAACTGAATCCAGTGCTCGATGTTGGCCATGATGTCGAGTACGTGCCTGGCCGGCATGCGTTGCATGAGGGCCGTCTGTAGCGAGATGGCCGATGGCGGGATGTCGCGCGCCGTCACTCGGCGCAATACCGGTTCGCCGGCTTCGTTGATCGATACGTCCCCTCGGCAAGAGGGGAATTTGTCATCCAGTTGCTGCGCGGTTTCCTCCAACTGGGTCTTGAGGGAGGTAACAAATTCCTTCGCCGTGCCAGGCAGTTCCATCTTTTCGCAGTAGGCTGGTAGTCGCTGGAGACATTCGTCCCAGGGTAGCAACTGCTTGCGATAGTCGGCGAAGGATTCCGACCCTTGTACGCACATGTCACCGGATCGCAGTTCGTTGGCCAGGTAGGAGAATACGCAAACTTCCAGATAGCGCCGGTTGGTCGGTGGCCCCTCACTGGCAGGACGACGAACGACCTTGACCCAGCGCTCCGACGCAAACGACAAGTCGACGTGCTCGTCGATCCACACGCGGTGCAAATTCTCGCTGTCCTGTATCAGTTGAAGTGCCTGAACCAGCGACCGATCCTGAGTCGTGGGCTCCAGTTGGAGAAGGTGGCTGAGACGGAACAACAGCGAGCGATGGGACCTGAAATGCTTCCAGATCAACGGCAGGTAGTTATTACCGCCGGTAGCCTGGACTTCGGCACAGGTTTCGCGTAACCGTTCCAGGTTGCCGTCGGGGGAGAGGTATTCCCGAATCAGGCTACCTGCCTCTTGGTCATCCGGTTCCTGAACCAAAATCTGCACCACACCGTCCAGGGTGGCCGCCAGCTGCTCCAGCTTCTGACGTTGCCGTGCTTGGATTTGCTCTAGTTCTTCCTTGGCACGTTTGTGAATCGTAGAGATTCGCCGGATGAACATCTCGGCTAGGTGATCCCGAGTCCGCACGCGCATCCGATAGATCAAGGCAAGCATCAGCGTGTAACGCTTCGGCAGCGAACAGTCCTTAAGCTCGGCGACGTCCGACGCCGCAGCTTGGGCAGCGAAGTGGCGGATTTTGGTATCGACGATTCCATCAAAAATGGCATCTAGATTCCCAAAGCTCTCGAGCCAAGCCATGTGATCTATCAGCACTTCCAAGTGTTTGCGGGATGGCTTCTTGGGTGCCTGCTTGAGGGCGTTGAAGTCACTTTGGCGTCGCCCGAAATCCGTTTCGAGCAGTTCTTTCAGTTTGTAGACCACCTCAATTGGCGCCCTGGTCACAACGAGATTGAATAGCCGCTCCTGCATTGCAACTAAGGCATCCTCAGCAGCGTCATTGAGGGTGGAATAGGCTGGGAGTTCGTAGCTGCGCTGCAGCAACTCGCCGATCAGCACATTGATGATATCCGCCCGCTGGTCGAGTACCTCGGCAGATTCGTGCGCAAGGTGGAGAGCTATGGTGAGCGCTTCACTACCATAGAAAGCCTTGATCTGGAGGTACTCACGAATGGCCGCCTGATGCCTATAAAAAGTACGCGAGTTGGTATAGCGGGAAGTGATACGAGGGCCAAAACCGAGTGTATTCCTGATGTGGTCAGTGATTTCTGGAGGTATCTCGTCTAGGGGAGGAAAGTAATGGAGCTCTTGGAATACCTTGAGCTGGACTGCCAGCCCAAGGGAAAGGGCTGGGCTACGAGCTGTCCTGGAAATCCAGTCAAGCTCTCCTGAGGAAAGCGAATAGTTGCGGTGTAAGTCCTTCGCACTGAGGGTAGTTGCTAGTCGTGGATATGCCGTTCTCTCCAAAGCCGCCATCGCTCAGCCCCTATGCATGCAAATAGATCAGCATAGACGCTTCCGGGCATGAGGCAGGCGGGACAAACAGGCCAAGTGAAATTCTATTTATATCAATAGGATAGAACCACTATGTCCTAATTTTCCTTTATCTCGGCATGACCCCATAGAAGGGTGGTCACTACGCCAGCGCGTCGGGCACCGGGTTGCGGAAGAAGCTGGTCCGGCAAGCGAGATAGACCGCCCCCAGGCCCAGCCAGCTACAGCCCATGATCAGCGCGTCTTTATCCAGGCTGACCAGCATCCACCCGGCCGTGACCAGGCCAACGAGCGGGCAGAGCACCCCGCGCAACAAGCCCGCCCCGTCTCCGAGGCGGGTATCGAAGGAGAGCCGCAACGCGCAAAGGTTGACTGCGCTGAAGGCGAGAAACGCGCCGAAATTGACCAGGGACGTCGCGGTGGCGATCGTCAGGGCAAAACCCGCGCAGCCGAAAATGCCGCAGAGCAGAATGTTGAAGGCCGGGGTCTTGTAGCGAGGATGCAGGACACCGAACAGCTTGCGCGGCAGTTGGTTGTCCCGCCCCAGGGCGTACAGCAGCCGGCCCACGCTGGCCTGGAACGACATGCCTGCGGCGAAGTGGGCGATGATGATCCCCGCCAGGACCACGGCGAAGAACAGGTCGCCGCCGATCATGCGGGCGATCTCGAAGGCGGCGCCGTCCACATGCTCGAAGGCGGGGGAGGGGTGCGCCAGGTACATGAAGTACGACGAGCCGACGTAGACCGAACCGCCGATCAATGCGACCAGCAGGATCGCGCGCGGCAGTGTCCGGCCCGGGTCGCGGGTCTCCTCGCTGAGCGTGGACAGCGCGTCGAAGCCCAGGAACGAGTACGCGGCAATGGCGGCGCCGGCCATGCTGGTGGCGAAGGACACGTCCGGGTTGAAGAACGGCTTGGCCGACAGCAGCCCGCCAGGGCCGTTGGCCGCGACGATGTAGTGCACGCACAGGCTGATGAACACGACGATGATGGCCAGTTGCGCGACCATCAACAGCACGTTGAAGCGGTTGGCGACCTGGATGCCCAGGATATTAAGCAGCGAGGTGGAGACGATGAAGCCGATGATCCACACCCATTGCGGCACCTCTGGAAAGGCCATGTTGAGGTAGCTGGCGCCGAGCAGCCAGATCAGCATCGGGATGAAGAAGTAATCGAGCAGGGCGGCCCAGCCCACCATGAAGCCGAGGTTCGCGCTCAGCATCTTGCGGGTATAGGTGTAGGCCGAACCGGCGACCGGGAACACCCTGACCAGCCGGCCATAGCTCAAGGCCGTGAACACCACGCCGATTGCCGCGATCAGGTAGGCCATCGCAGTGGTGTTGCCGCTGGCCTGCGTGATCACGCCATAGGTGCCGAACACGATCAACGGAGCGAGGAACGCCAGACCGAACAGCAGAACGGAAAACGGACCCAGCGTGCGCTTCAATGAAGCGCCGGCGATTGATTCGCTCATGACGGGCCTCCTTCACGCTACGTAGTGGTAAGCGGCGGCGACGATTTCACGGTAGGTCTCCACCGTCATTTGCTTGGCATTGCTGCCGTCGGAGAAATTCTTCTTCGACTTTTCGGCGATGCTCAGGAAGTCTTCCTCGCGCACGCCTTTCACCTCGGCGAAGCGGGGGATGCCCAGGTCCTTGCTCATCTGGAACAGGTAGCCAACGGCGGCCTCGGCGGCCTCGGCCGGCGAGAGGTTGGGGTCGATACCCAATGCGTAGGCGACCTGCGCGTGGCGGGTGATGTCGGCGTCGCGGTTATGGCCGAACACGAAGGGCAGGAAGATCGCGTTGCCCACGCCGTGTGGCGTGTCGTACATGCCACCGATGGCTTCGGAAATGCAGTGCACGCTGCCGACGTCCGCGTTACCGAAGGCCATGCCGGCGATCAGGCTGGCCACCAGCATTTGCTCGCGTGCATGCAGGTTGCCCGGCTCCAGTACGGCGGGCCTGAGGTATTGGCTGATCAGGCGGATGGCATGCAGCGCCAGCCCGTCGCTGATCGGATTCGACACACGGCAGGTGTAGGCTTCGATGGCGTGGGTGAGGGCATCCATGCCGGTTGCGGCGGCAATCGATGCAGGCAGCGTGTCGAGAATGCGGGAGTCGAGCAATGCCAGAACGGGGCCCACCCGGTAGTCCTGGACGCTCATCTTGAAATGCCGGGCGGTATCGGTGATCACCGAGAAACAGGTCACTTCGCTGCCGGTTCCGGCGGTGGTCGGGATGGCGACGATAGGCGGGATGGCGTGCCTGAGGGTGAAAGAGCCCTCGTAGTCTTCGATCCGACCCTCGTGGGTCAGCAGCAGGCTGATCGCCTTGGCCGCGTCCATCGCGCTGCCGCCGCCGATGGCCAGCAGGCCTTGGATACCTTTGCCGCGATACAGCTGCGCCGCCTGGTTGATGTCTTCGCTGCGAGGGTTTGCCTTGACGTCCGATATCTCGTCGAACGCGATCTCCCACTCATTCAGGCTGGCATACACGCCATTCAACAGGCCTGCGGCCTTTACCCCGGCGTCCGTCACGATCAGCACATGCGCCATGCCGAGTTCCCGCAGGTATTCGCCGGTGCGCTCACGCAGGTCGGGTCCCATCACGACTTTGGCGGGGAGTAAGAACTTGAATTCCATACGTACCTCTTGCTCGATTTTTGTCGTTGTTGAACGGCAGTGGAGGAATTCACGCGCAGGGCGAACCAACGGCTCCGGCGTGTGATGCATGGCTCTGCGGTCGAGAATCAACCGGGAACCTTTTTGTCTTATGTGGGCCTGGATAAGCACGAACTTCGAAAAGCCCCATGCAAGTCCCGAGGTGTAAAAAGAGGGGCGGCACCCACCCGCCCCTGAAGGGATGTTCCGTACTAATGCATTTGGCCTGCGAGCAGGGAAAGCAGCGTTCCTGTCAGGCAGGCGGGGAAGTCATGCCCCATTCCCGGCAACAGCACCAAGCGTGCCCTGGGAATGGCCGCCGCCGTGGCGAAGCCTCCGCTGGTGGCGACCATGAGGTCTTTCTCAGCATGGATGACCAGCGTGTTGCAGCGAATTCGCTGGAGTTCCTGCGTTCGGTCGCCCGAGTTGATGATGGCGCCGATCTGCCTCGCCATCCCGAGGTTGCTCGCTTCCCCGCCGCCTCGCTCCCAGGCTTGCATGGCGTAGTCGCGATGGGCCTGCTCGTCCCATTCCAGCGTCGTACCGACGGAACGCATGATCTCCACATAGTCGCGAACGCTCTCCCGCTGGTTCCGGGGAGGACGCCGGAGAAGCTGCAAGATGGTCTTGAACGCTGGCTGGCCTACTCGCAGCGATCCTGTCGTCGAGAAGATGGACGCCAGGCTCATGACTCGCTGCGGATAACGAGCGGCAAGTGTCTGGGCGATCATGCCGCCCATCGACATCCCTACGACGTGCGCCGCACCCAGGCGCAGGCCATCCATGAGGCCGATCACATCGTCGGCCATGTCGCCCAGGTCATACCCCGCAGTCGGTTTGCGGAAGAACTGTTGCAGGGTCGAGGGCGGGGTGACCTCGGTGAAGAAAGACCTGCCCGAGTCACGGTTGTCCAGCGTGATCACGCGCAGGCCCCGCTCGACCAGGCCGGCGATGAGCGCTTCAGGCCAGTAGATCAATTGCAGCCCCAGGCCGACGATGAGGATGACCGCAGGCGCGGTTTCCGGACCGTGGCTGCGATAGCAGAGGCTACGCTTGCCCGGTAGCTCGCAGAACCGATCCGCAGTCATCGCCCGCCGCCCTGAGTCTGAAGCGCCACGCTTCTGTGCAGGTAGGCGTCAGGCACCGTGCTGAACCGGAGGCATTCGTCGGCGACCTTCCCTCGGCGCAAAAGCTTGATGTCACGGAAGTAATCCATCGACATCACCCAGGGCTCGCGAGGCCCCTGGCGCGGCATGCTATCCAATGCCCGCTGGACATATCCGGCCCCGAAATCCAGCAGGGGACGGGTTTCGACACCATCCGGCGCCTTCGGCTCGCAGACGTTATGGCCCTGGCTGTCCATGAAGCCCAGCAAGCGACAGAAGTGGTCGCACAGCAGGCATACTTTCAGCGTCCAGGATGAGTTGGTATAGCCCACCGCAAAGGCAAAATTGGGTACGCCGGAAAGCATCGTGCCCTTGTACGCCAGCGTCTGGCTCAACACTACCGGCTCGCCATCCTTGTGCAGGGCGATACCGCCGAACAACTGCACGTTCAGACCGGTGGCCGTGATGATGATATCGGCCTTCAGTTCCGTGCCGGACTTGAGCAAGACACCGGACTCGGTAAAGCGCTCGATATGGTCGGTAACGACCGAGGCTTTACCTGCACTGATGGCCTTGAAAAGATCGCCTTCGGGAACCGAGCACAAGCGTTGGTCCCAGGGCTTGTAGGGCGGGTTGAAATGAACGTCGACCGGATAGCCCTTCGGTAATTCTCTACGGGTCAGCCATATGAGCAGCTTGCGGGCGAGCCCGGGGAAGCGCTGGCAGAATCGCCAGAAGACCAGGGTGATCTTGGCATTCTTGTAGCGCGTCAGTGAGTAGGCGGTTTGCGCCGGCAGAATCTTGCGAAGAAAAGCGGCAACGGAATCGTTGGCGGGCTGGTTGACGATATAGGAGGGCGTCCGCTGCAACATGGTGATGCTGGCGACCTCGTCGGCCATGGCGGGAATCAGGGTCACCGCCGTTGCGCCGCTGCCGATGACCACCACATGCTTGCCCCGATAGTCCAAGCGCTCGGGCCAGTGTTGCGGGTGGATGATTTGCCCCTTGAACTGCTCCGCGCCCTCGAAGCGTGGGCTGAAGCCTTGGTCATAACGGTAGTAGCCGCCTGCGCTGAACAGCCAGCGGCATTCGATGGTGCGGGTTTCTGCCGTGTGGCCGTCCTCGACGCATACTGCCCACAGCCCTTTGTCGCTCTGCCAATTCGCCGAGACCACTTTCTGCCGGTACTGGATGAAGGGGTCCAACTGGTATTCAGCGACGGCTTCTCGCAGGTATTCGAGAATGTCGGCGGCATCCGCCAGAGATTTCGCCTTGGTCCAAGGCTTGAAGTCGAAGCCGAAGGTGTACAGGTCCGAGTCGGAGCGTATGCCGGGATAGCGGAACAGGTCCCAGGTGCCGCCCATTCGCTCCCGGGACTCGAGAATCGCAAACACCTTGTGCGGCTGGTGACGTCGAAGGTAAGCCGCAGCGCCGATGCCAGACACACCGGCTCCTATGATCAGAACATCGAGCGGCTCAATTGGAAGAGCAGTGTGAGAGGACATGTCGCCTCCTATTGTTGTGTTATAGAGACTTGATCTTTTGACTTGATCGTTTGACCAGAATAGGCGCGAGCGAGTTGCTGGTACAAGGTGCGAAATGCACCAGGTTTCCATCGGTTTGGGTTTATTTGCACCTAGGTGCCGCAGCCAGTTCCCGCCAGGCCATGGCGGAAGGCCTGTTGCATGGACGAGAAGCGCACAGTCAACTTGCAGGACTATGAGGGGGAAGGACCGGCGAGATAGCCGCCCAGGATTCCGCTGGAAGCGGAGGCGGGGAGAGGAGAACTAGAAGAGGCGCCGCACCTGAACTGGCAAGAGGCCCGAAGAGCAGGGGCACGGCGAACCGTGTCACCATGCCCCTCTCTAGAGATGCGCCTTCGAAAAGATCAGAAGCTGGCCACCAACAGCTTCACAGCCTGGCAGGCGGCTTCGGTCTCGGCATTCAGCCGCTCCTGGTCACCATGGGCGGACCAGGCGAGAAGCAAGCCATCGAACAGGTTGATGAGCAAGCGACTGACAGTGGCCAGCGCTTCCTGGTCCAGCACCGAGCCAGCGACCTGTTCAATGGCCTGCTTCGTCGCTTCGACGGAATCGGTGTAGATCTTGCTCGCCATAGCGGGGTTGTTACGCAGATTCCAGAAAAACAGCTCGAACTGCGTAGTCGCCAGTTCCGGATGCGTGGTGAACCACCCGACCAACTGGCGCAATATCTCTGCTACCGAGTCTGCCGCCGTGGCTCCCGCCGTAACATGCAGCAAGGACTGCTGTGGCTTGTCTATCAGGGACTCATAGACCGCGTCGAACAATTCGTCCTTGGTGTGGAAGACATAGTGCAGGGAGGCCAATGGAGAATTCGCCGCGGCCGCGATGCGACGGGTAGTGGCATTCGCCACACCATATTCCGCGATCACCTTCACGGCGGCCTCAATAAAGTCTTGCCTGCGCACTTCGGCGCCCACTCGAGCCATTCAGCTTCTCCTTCTTCGGTGTTGCCGCCAGGCGACTGGTCCGCTGTCGACCGGGACGAATGCTAACGCATGGCCGTCCCCCAATCCATGAGTCGACACGCTTGAGGACCGAGGCAGCGACCCTTTGTCTCTCCAGATGTTTCGCTCCGACCGCCGGCGATGCGTAGCCGAAGCGGAACAGGATCGAGCCTGGGCAATCCGCTATCGCCAGCGCGAACCCGCGTAGAGCCGGATCTTGATTCGGCTGGCCTTTCCTGAGCGCCGAGATGCCACGCAGAATTATTAATCGTTTGACTTGATCACGTGATCATGTCGTATGATCAAACCTCCTTTCCTCGCCAGGCGCAAGGAGAGGGCGGTCTGACCGCATGAGAGTGAACGCTCATGGGCTGAGGTTGATTGCGGAAGCCCTGCAGAACAATGACAACACCACACAGGTAGGCATCAGATGAGTACGCGAAGATTGACGACAGTCAGCTGCGACACCCCGATCGAGCAGGTAGTGGAAATCATCAGGCGTGATGGCGCTGTCGCTATTTGCAACTTCGTCTCGGAAGAAACCTTGAAGTCTCTTACCGAGGACCTGGACAGCTATCTGGGCGTTACCCCCTGCGGCATGGACCCTTACTTCGCCGGCACCCAGACTCGACGTACCGCGCGGATCCTGGCGAAAAGCGACTCCGCCGTGGAAGTGGCACTGAACCCCCTGTTCCTCGAGACGGCAAAGCAGGTATTGCAGACTCCCACCCATGTCTGGGTAGGGAACGATCGGGTCGAGATCACGCCCGATATCCAACTGAGCATGACCCAGGCGATACAGATCGGGCCTGGACAAGGTCTTCAACCCCTGCATCGCGACGATGCCACTTCGCTCTGGCGGCATCCGCAGTATGGTCGCGAGGCTCGCTTGCAGCTCATGCTGGCGATTACCGACTTCACCGAAGAGAACGGCGCGACGCGGGTCATTCCTGGCAGTCATCAATGGGATGACGAACGGATGCCCACCCAGGAAGAAACCATCGGCGCAGAAATGAAGGCAGGCACTGCGCTTCTCTGGCTGGGATCGGTATATCACGGTGGTGGCGCCAACAGATCCGACGCTCCTCGCACAGGCCTGACCATGGCCTATGACCTGGCCTTCCTGCGCCTGGAAGAAAACCACTTCCTTTCCATACCCGTCGAGCGCGTTCGGCAGCTCCCCTCGCAAATGCAGCGTCTGCTGGGATGGAGTGCCAGTTCCACGCTACTGGGTTGGGTGGAGATCGATGGTCAGATGCGTGACCCGCAAGAGCTGTTGGGCATGCCCTCCTTTTCCGAGGCGGGGAAGGGGTTCTAGCGGCACTGCCATGGATCGGCCCATGAGAGGAACAACGTCCGGCAACCCGGGAGTGATGTGAATGAATGCCTTCAACGGAGCGGCACGCAACAATGCAGAACCCATGAGATTCCGCAGCCTTGGCGGATGGGTGGAGCAGCCAGACGACCTGCAGCCGGCGCTGAAAGGCCACGAGCACGCAGACGTAGTCGTGGTCGGCGCCGGGTTCGCCGGCCTGTCAACGGCGCTGGAACTAAGGGCGCGTGGAGCGAACGTCATCGTTCTGGAACAGCAGTTCGCAGGCTTCGGGGCCAGCGGGCGCAATGCCGGCTATCTGCTCGGCAGCATGGGCATAGAATGCGAGGTTTTCGTCAAGCGAGTGGGGCTTGAGCAGGCACGTAAGTTCGTCGGTTTCTATGACGAGGCCGTCACCTATGTGGAAGAGCGTTTGGCTGCGCTGGACATCGATTGCGATTACACGCCCTCGGGAATCATCCGGGCCGCCGTCCATCCCAGCCAGGAAAAGCGACTGCGAGCGAACATGGAGCTTGGCCACGCGCTGGGCTCTGTCACGCGCTTCGTGGATAGCGCCGAGATGCGCGCGCGAGGCATACCGCCCGCATTCCTGTTTGGCAGCGAGCAGCGTGGCGGCACCTTGAATCCGGGAAAGTACGTCAACGGCCTGCGTCGTGCGGCAATCAAGGCTGGCGTGAAATTGTACGAACGCACGCCGGTGCTTTCCTACTGTGAAGGGCAGGTGATTACCTGCAATACGGCCCAGGGTATCGCCACCGCCCCTGTAATGGTTCTGGCGACCAACGCCTACACGCCTCAGCTGGGAGTGCTCCGCAACAAGGTTGCACCGATCCGGGTTTCGGCAATCGAAACCCAGCCGCTATCGGCGGAGCAACTGGCGTCCCTGGGTTGGCAAGAGCGTGAAGGCCTCATTACGCCGCACTACACCATGGAAAGTCATCGCCTGACGGCCCATGACACCCTGCTGCTGACCGTGAAGCAATTGGGTTATGCCTACGGCTCGAAGACACCCAATGTTCCGGACCACGCCGCCTACGCCGCGTTGTCGAGAGTGTTGCGCGAGCGTTTTCCTTCCTTGCAGGGCCTTGCCATTCGGCATTGCTGGAGCGGGTATATCAGCGGGGCCTACGACTTCCTCCCCGTGGTCGGGGTGACAGGGGCCAGGCAGAACATCTTCTATACGGCGGGATGTTCAGGGCATGGCCTTGCCACTCAATCGCTCATGGGCGCGCTTTTCGCCGAGCGAATCGGCGGTGGAGAGCCTCCGCTGCTAGCGGCGCTGGAACACAAGACGCCATCCATGCTACCCGAACCACTTCAATGGTGCGCCATAAAGACGGCCTTTGCGGCCGCCAGGCTACTGGATGCATGGACCGACAAGAAAGTGCGCAAAGACAAAGCCTTGAACGGCTGATAACGATGCGGGGAGTTAATGGGGTTATGCCCGTACTCCCTTGCACCGATTAGACACAAGGCATCGATACAACTCTATCTGAAGGGGCAGTTAACGTGGAACCGAGAGACTTGTTCGCTCTGCTCTCATGTATTCTCCTGGTGATTTCCGGATTGTTTTATGGCGCTGCATTCATCAGGCGGAAAAACTATTTGCTTGGCCTGGAGTTCTTGATCGTAGGTATCTCGGCATCGAACTTCACTACATTCATAGCCACCGGCTGGCAAGCCAACTACAACATCGCGATCTTTCTCGACGCCTTTTCGCGAGGGGTGGGAGTGCCAGTTATCGCTACGCTCGGGCTAATGGCAGTTACCCACGATTACAAACCGTCGCCCGCCAAGGACATCCTCATTTTTGTAGCTGGCTTTGCCGCTACCGGCGTCTATTTCCTGTCTGGAATCATCGAGGGATTCCTCCCTTATTTCTATGTATTCATGTGGTCAGCCTATACCTTGTATCTTTGCTACTTCACCTTGCAACTGGCCCGTGCAGGCGAAGCCCTCCATACTCTGGCCACCATCGCTGGCGGGCTGGCGGGCCTGGTAGTAGCGCTCAGATATGACTTCTTCCCGATTCCGGGAGACGACACGAAGATGGTCTTCATGACCATGGCCTTCCTGGCTTGGTCCTATTCCATGGTGCAGTTGTACTATGCCTATGGTGCGCTGGAGCGTTCGAACAAGGTATACGGCCAAGCGTTTCCTCGTCCGCGATAAACAATACGGCGCGACAAGTTTTTCTTTCTGACCCGATAACCTGGCAGAACTGTTCTGCTGTAACTCCATGGCAGGCCCTGGCCCTGCCTTTTACCGCCCTTCGGGGCGGTTTTTTTTGCAGGCATTACATCCGCTATAGTCCCGCTCCGCCGCGGAGCGTGCATTGTCGGATAAAGTTGCTCGATTCATGACCGGTCATATCCGATCGCTCCCTCTGACCCGAGGCGAAACGACAATTGAAAATGCCCGAGCCGATATCTACGAAAGTTCCCCTCAAGCTCTCTTGTGCCCTGTTACCAAGCATCTCCAGGTAACACATGTTTCTTTACTTCCCAAGGTGGTGCACAGGGCACTGGGCCTGGAACAGAACTTTTTCCATAACCGCCTGATTTATAACAATTAAAAAAACATGAAAGAGAACTGGCATATGGTTTGCCTCATGATCGTCCGACATGGTCAATTGATCAGGTCAAATGATCATTATCGACAGGAGCCGACTTCTTCCCCTTGGGAGGTCGAGCAACCGGTCCATGCCCTGTGTGAGGAGCCATCCAATGAAAGATGTAACTGAACGGCTGGAAGGTGAAGCGCCCACCCGTCGTGTTTTCCAGCAGCAGTTGTTCATGACCCTCGCGGTATCGACCGTGCTCTGTTCGGTCCAGGCTGCGCCCCAGGGCCCCGAGGCGCTGGGGTCGAAACTGACTCCCTTGGGCGGGGAGATCGCAGCGAGTGCAAGCGGGGATATTCCTGCCTGGACGCAGCCTGGACAGCAGGACGAGGGATGGAGCTACGGCCAGGTGCGAGGAGAGCACTGGAAGTTCAAGGGCGACAAGCCGCTCTACAGCATCGACGCGAACAATCTCGCGCAACACTCGAGCAAGCTGTCCCCCGGACAGGTCGAGCTGTTCAAGAGGATTCCCGGCTATCGCATGGATGTGTATCCGACCCGTCGGACCTGTAGCGCTCCGGACTTCGTGGTCGAGAACACCCGGCAGAACGTTGGTTTCGCCAAGCTCGATGCTGCCGGCCTCGCTCTGGACGAGGCTCACGTTCCGGGCATCCCGTTCCCCATGCCGAGTACCGGTGCCGAGGTGATGTGGAACATGAAGATGCGCTACCGCGGCGTTGGCGTCGAAATTCCCCGGACCATTTCCGGAATTTCTCCACGCAAAGGGGGGGAATGGTTACGTCAGTCGACAGATACCTTCTTCTTCACGCCCTGGGGGAAAAAGGGGAGTGCGCTCTTCTCGTCAGTTGGCCGCCTGGAGAATGCGACCTTCTTCAACTACCTCGAGCCGGCTGCTCTGGCCGGCCAGTCCGCGGTACAGACTGCCGTGGCCGGCGAACAGGCCACGACCTTCTACTACTTCCCCGGCCAGCGCCGCGTGCGGCGAATGCCGTCGTACTCCTACGATGCGCCACAGATCGGCCTGGATAACCAGTACACCGTCGACGAGGCGAACGTCTTCTTCGGCACCATGGACCGTTTCGACTGGAAGCTGATCGGCAAGCAGGAGTTGCTGGTGCCTTACAACGATTTCGGTGCCTACGACACTGGCGCCAAGGTGGAGACGTTTGCCGGCAACGACTCGATCGCGCCGCAGTCGCGTCGCTATGAGCTGCATCGGGTCTGGGTCGTCGAGGCCAATGTCCGTCAAGGCATGCGCCATCAGGCGCCGAAGCGCATGTTCTACATCGACGAGGACAGCTGGAACCCGTTGCTGGCCGTGGACTACGACAAGCAAGGGCAGATCTGGAAAGTGCGCGAAGGGTTCTCGATTCCCGTGTACGAGACAGGCGCCTGCGACGTCCAGGCCCAGGTCCAGTACAACCTGGCGGATGGCCGCTACCTCTTCGACATGACCTCGATCGGTGCGGGCAAGAACGATATTCGCTGGCTCACCGAAGACAATGGCTCCCCCCGCCTGAAGCGTGACTTCTTCACCTCCGACAATCTGCGAGCCATCAGCGAGCGCTAACCGACGCCAGATCGAGAGCCAGCATGAAAAAAATAATTACGAAAGCCTCAGGCCTTGTCATCGCGTGCACAACCCCACTGGCAATGGGATTCACGTTCGAAACCGAAACCCTCAATGGCTCCTTCGACTCCACGATCACCGCAGGCATGGGTCTGCGTACCGAGTCACGGGGCTGCAACCTGATCAACCAGGGACCGACCGGGCACAACGCGCCCTCCGGCTGCCTGGCGCAGAGCTCCGGCGTGGCCGACCAGGGCGACCTGAACTACGACCGCGGCGACATGTTCACCAACTACCTCAAGGGCACCCATGAGCTGTTGCTGAAGATGCCCGAGGACATCACCTTCATGGCGCGCGGCACCTGGATCCGCGACTTCGCTGCCACCGATACCACCGGCACGCTGTCGTTCAACACCCCGGAGAGCGTCGGCAGCAACGGGCTGAGCGACGACGCCCGCGACGACCTCGCGTTCAAGGCCCGCCTGCTGGACCTGTGGGTGAGCAAAGGCTTCGACGTGGGCGGGCAGCGGGTCCGCGCACGCCTGGGCAACCAGGTGATCAACTGGGGCGAAAGCCTGTTCGTGGCCGGTGGCATCAACAATACCAACGCCTACGATTACCAGGCCTTGGCGCGCCCCGGCGTGCAGCTCAAGGAGGCCGTGCTGCCGGCGCCGATGCTCAGTGTCGCGTCGGGCCTGGGCTCGGGTGTCAACGTCGAGGCCTACTATCAATTCCGCTGGAACAAGAGCGAATTGCCGCCGGTGGGCAGCTACTGGTCCACCACCAACGCGCTGGGTGAGGGCAGGGGGGACTACGGATTCTCCGAAAAGGACGCCCGCGACAGCGGCCAGTGGGGCCTTTCGCTGCGCTGGCAGCCGGAGGACAGCGACGTCGCCTATGGCTTCTACGTGATGCGTTATCACGACAAGTTGCCATCGTTGCGTGTCGCCATTCTCGACCCGAACACCTTCGCGGCGGCACCGACCTGGGAGTACCAGGAAGACCGGATGATGTACGGCATCAGTGCCAACATGCCGATCGGTGACTGGGCCGTCGGTACGGAGCTGTCGTACCGGCCGAAGGACTCGGTCATGCTCAACCCGGTCATCGACCTGTGTACCGGCAACGGCGGCAAATGCTGGAAGGACGAGAAGAAATTCCAGTGGCACCTGACAGGCCTGTACAGCTTCACGCCGTCCAATTCCCCGACGCTTCTGGATTTCAGCGGGGCCAGCACGGGCAGCTTGCTGACCGAACTGGTGGTCATCAAGTACCCGGGGCTGCATGACGAGGTCAATGGCGAACCGCTCGCCGCGGGACTCAATGCCTGGCAGCTGGATCCTGCCAGAGCGCCGAAGTCCCGTGGCGACAAGACCTCTTCAGGGATCAACCTGGACTTCAGCCTGACCTATGACGGCACCTTGTTGCCGGGCTGGCAGGTCACGCCGGGCGTCTTCTATGCACGGTCGCTGGGAGGACGGACACCGAACCTCAGCGCAACCTTCACCGAGGACGCGAGCAGCATGAACCTGTACCTGAACTTCGTGCGGAACCCGGCCAGTTGGCAGATTTCCCTCAACTACGCGAAGTTCATGGGCGGTGAGACGCCCTACGACCAGCTTTATCGTGACCGCGATTATGTCGGCATCGCGATCTCCCGCACCTTGTGAGGCTTGCCGTGAACGGTTCTGTAAAGCTACCTGAGGCCCCGACACGTGGCCTGTTGTCATATGTCGAAGGTGTGTTGTTCAGGCATCGCCGGCTGGTGCTGGCGAGCCTGGCGGTATTCACGCTGATCATGGGCTGGTTCGCCGTACAGCTGCGCATGGATGCCGGCTTCGAAAAGCAATTGCCAGTAGGCCACGAATACATCGAGACATTCGAGGCCTACCGCAATGACCTGCTGGGGGCGAACCGACTGACCATCGTGGTCAAGGCCCGAGAGGGCGATATCTGGAGCGCCCCGGGCCTGAAGCGGCTGTATGACGTCACCCAGGCGGTGACCTTCCTCCCGGGAGTATCGCGCAGCAGCGTGCGCTCCCTGTGGACGCCCAACGCCTTCGTCAACGAAATCACCGAGGAAGGTTTTCGTGCTGATCCGCTGGTACCCGGAACGGTTTCTCCCGAGCACCTGGATGACCGGATCATCGCGAAGATCGCCAACTCCACTGCCCAGGGCGGCTTCATCGGTACGCTGGTTTCCCGGGACCAGAGCAGCGCGATGATCACGGTGGAACTCAACGAGTACGATAGCCAGGGCGCCCATCTGGACTACGTAACCTTCAACCATCGGCTGGAGAAAGAGATCCGCCAGCGCTTCGAAGACGGCGATTTCGAAATCCAGATCATCGGTTTCGCCAAGCAGATCGGCGACATCGCCGACGGAGCTTCAGCCGTGCTGGAGTTCTGTTTGCTGGCGTTGCTGCTGACGGCGGGGGCGGTGTACTGGTATTGCCACTCGCTGCGTTTCACCTTGCTGGCACTGGTCTGTTCGCTGGCCTCGCTGGTCTGGCAGTTCGGCAGCCTGCGCCTGTTGGGCTACGGGCTCGATCCGCTGGCAGTGCTGGTGCCCTTCCTGGTGTTCGCCATCGGGGTTTCCCATGGCGTGCAGCAAATCAACTTCATCGTGCGCGAGATCGCCATCGGCAAGAGCGCCGAAGAGGCGGCACGCTCGAGCTTCACCGGGTTGCTGGTTCCCGGGACGCTGGCGCTGGTGACCGCGCTGGTTTCCTTCGTGACGCTGCTGTTGATCCCGATCCCGATGGTGCGGGAACTGGCGATCACGGCTTCGCTTGGCGTGGCCTACAAGATCGTCACCAACCTGGTGATGTTGCCGTTGATGGCGTCGTTGCTGCGCGTCGACGACAAGTACGCAGCCGCCCAGGAGGTTTCCCGGCAGCGTCGCAGCCGTTGGCTGCGGGGCCTGGCCCGGCTCGCCGAGCCACGCAAGGCGCAGTGGGTGCTCGGCGCAGCCTTGGCGGTGTTCCTGGCGGCGATCTGGCAAAGCCATGACCGCGTCGTCGGCACGCTGCAGGCGGGTGCGCCGGAGTTGCGCGAGGACTCGCGCTTCAATCGCGACGCGGTCTCCATCGCCAGCAACTACGACATTGGCCTGGACTGGCTCAGCGTGGTGTTCGAAGTCGACAAGGCTCCTTCCGAGGTGGCCTGCGAGGATGTTGCCCTGGGCCAGTACCAGGATCGTTTCGTGTGGGCCATGCAGGGGGTGCCCGGCGTCCTCTCGGTCGCGTCCTTTTCCACCACCATGCGTCAGTTCAACGAGGGCTACAACGAAGGCAACCCGAAGATGGCGGCGGTGCCCATCGACCCGATGAACTACGCCGCGCTGGCCACCGAGGTTGCGCGAACCCCCGGGCTGATGCGCACCGATTGCAGCATGTCGGCCGTGCACCTGTACCTGGCCGATCACAAGGCCACGACCATCAACCGAGTGGTGGACGCCGCCAAGGCCTTCCGCAGCGAGTATCCGATGTCAGGCATTTCGATTCGCCTCGCCTCCGGCAACGCCGGCGTCCTGGCAGCGATCAACGAAGAGGTGGAGAAGAGCGAAACCCCCATGCTGCTTTACGTCTATGCCGCCATCGCCTTGCTGGTGTTCGTGGTCTATCGCGACTTGCGGGCAGTCCTGGTGTGTTGCCTGCCGCTGACCATCGGCACCTTCATTGGCTACTGGTTCATGAAGGAGCTGCAGATCGGCCTGACCATCGCCACCTTGCCGGTGATGGTGCTGGCAGTGGGCATTGGCGTCGATTACGCCTTCTACATCTACAACCGCCTGCAACTGCACCTGGCCCATGGCCAGACGATCACCAAGGCGGTGGAGTACGCGCTGCTCGAGGTGGGCGTCGCCACCATTTTCACCGCCATCACCTTGGCCGTTGGCGTGGCCACCTGGGCCTTCTCGGAGCTCAAGTTCCAGGCCGACATGGGCAAGCTGCTGGCCTTCATGTTCGTCGTCAACATGGTCATGGCCATGACCGTGCTGCCGGCCTTCGCCGTATGGCTGGAGCGGGCGTTCCCGCGCAAACGTCCCGTGCGCATGATCGGCGCGCTGGTGCACTGAGGAGAGAAGCATGAAGTTCAGGGTTTCATTCACCGCGGCCTTGCTCGCAGCAGGATTGCCGCTGATGTCTCTCCAGGCCGCGCCGTTGCAGGCCGTGCCGGCCGTGCAGGCGGGCAATGCCACGCAGGCCACCATGCTGGCCGCCGGCTGGGCCGGAGAGCGGGTGGTTGCCGTGGGCGACCACGGTGTCGTGTTGTTGTCCGACGACCAGGGCAGGCAGTGGCGCCAGGCACGCTCGGTCCCACTATCCACGCCATTGACGGGTGTGTCCTTCGTGGATGCCAGGCACGGCTGGGCGGTGGGTCACTGGGGGGCGATCCTGTCCACCGCCGACGGCGGGGAATCCTGGCAGGTCCAGCACCTGTCGAGCGAAGAAGACCGGCCGCTGTTCGCCGTGCACTTTTTCGATGCCCGGCAGGGCGTTGCGGTAGGGCTCTGGTCGTTGGTGCTGACCACCGAGGATGGCGGCAAGACATGGACGGAGCAGCCGTTGCAAGCGCCTCCAGGAGCCAAGCGGGCCGACCTCAACCTGATGGGGCTGTTTGCCGACAACCACGGCAGCCTGTACGCCACGGCCGAGCATGGGCAGGTGCTGCGCTCCGACGACCAGGGGAACAACTGGCGTTACCTGGATACCGGCTATGAGGGCACCCTGTGGTCTGGCGCGGTGCTGGCCGATGGGCGTCTGCTGCTGGGTGGTCAGCGTGGCACCCTGTTGCAGGGCTCTGCCGATGGCAAGGCTTTTCGCAGAGTGCCAACGCAAGGCAAGGGCTCGGTCACATCCATAGCAGTGGCTGGCGCTCGGGTACTGGCGGTCGGGCTTGACGGACTGAAGGTACGGAGCAGGGATGGTGGAAACAGTTTCCAGGAAGCACCGTCGGCTGACGGCCTTTCGCTGACGGCGGCGCTGTTCAACGCCGACGGCACGCCGCTGCTGTTTTCACGTCGCGGAGTAATGCCCCGCCAGGAATGAAAGTGTTCACCGGCCTCTTTGCTTGTCCGGGGACGCGGTTGGGCCTGGCGCCTTCGGGGCCAGGCCGGCCAGCGTGGAAGGCTTCTAGAGCTGGAGATAGTCGGCCAGGTCTGCGTAGTTATGTTGCCACAGGCCTGGGCTGCCATTGGGGTACTGGGAGCGGAAGCCGAGGATCTTCTGAACGCGCGGAGCAAGCGTTCTGACCAGTTCGAGCGGCACGATCAACGGGTAGGCCTCTTCAGGCGTGATGATCGAAGCCTGCATCGGGATGGTCAGCCCGCGACGGTAGAAGTCAGCGGTCACGTTGGCCCCGCCGCCATGAACGACTTTCCCGCCGAACAGCACGGCATCTCCTGCTTTCAACAGGGCAGGGATCGTCATTTCTGGGGTTCCTACATCGTCGAAGTCATCCCAGTCCTGGCTCCCGGGGATCAAGCGCGTGGCACCGTTTTCCTCGGTGAAATCGGTCAGCGCCAGCATCAGGTTGGTGATGGTGCGCGGCGCATGTTTATTCATGGCCACGAACGGTTGGTACTGCGCCATGTCGCGGTGCAGCATTTGCGCTTTGTTGCCTGGGCCGATCTCGATCAACTGGGCCGTGGTCAGCCACCAGTCACCGCACTCCGCGGCGTAGAGCACGTTCCCCAGGTCGTGAAAGAGGTCGTCATCGAGGATCTCCTCGCGAAAGGTCTTGCTGTGGGTGACGAGGTTGGTGAGCCGTTTGGTCTGGCGGCCATGGAACTCGGCGATCAGCTCGTGCTGGTGCTTGGAGCCGGCCTCGAGCGCGGCCAGGGGAGCGTCCAGTTCGTTGTTGATCCGTGCGACTTGTTCGGGGGTCATGAAGTTGCGGATGATCACCGCACCTGCCTGGTCGCTCAGCAGTGCAATCTCTTGCGCTGGAGTCGAGCGGGTTACGACGGGCAGGCTGAAGGTATCGCGAGAGGCTGACATTGAAAGAACTCCGGATTGAAGGAACGGTTGGCGCAGGCGGGTCGCTGCCCGGGCAACGGGCACCGGCGAACAAGCCCGCTTGCCACTGCGCTAAACCCCAAAAAAAGAACATGGAGCGTCACGGCGCCTCCTTGTATTTTTTTGTTCAGGCAGTGAGTTCATGCTAGGTTTCCCCCAACCTTGCGCCAAGGTACGAACTGCACCATTTCCTCTGTGATTTTTGAGTGTTTTGCACCGCCCATGACCAGTACGCCATCCTCCTGGCCACGCCCATCGGAAGCCGTTCGTGAACTCATGCGCAAAGGCGCCGAGCTCGCTCAGACGCTGCCGCCGGAGTGGGTCGAGCGCCTCAATCAGGCGCTGTTCTCTTCACCGGAAGATGCCAAGCTGCTGGAGGACCCGGTCATCCTCGCGGCGTGCCGGCGCGCCAACCGCGCAGAGTTGCTGCATTGGGCGAACGCCAATCTGCAGCGCCCCGGAGAACCGGTGCAACCCTACGTCTCGGCCGACATGGTGGACACGGCCAGGGAACTCGCCCGCAGAGGGCTGTCCGAGCTGCTGATGAATGTCGCGAGGTCGACACAGAACACCGCCTGGGAGCTATGGATGAAGATGGCCTTCAACCTGACGCAGGATCCCAGGGTGCTTGAGGAATTCCTGGAGGTCTCGTCGCGGTCCATCTCGGAGTTCATCGACAGCAACATGCGTGTGGTGACCCAGATCATCCTCGAAGAAAAGAGCGCCCAGGCCCATGACGACCCGATCGACAAACGAAGCCTGGTCAGTCGGCTGCTCGAGGGCAGGGATGTGGATACGGAGCAATTCGGCAGGCGGCTGGGCTACAGCCTTTTCCAGAAGCACTACGCCGGCCTGGTCTGGTGCGAAAGCCCGGACGCCGAGATCCGCCTTCTGGAGGATGTGGCGCGTACCCTGGCGCAACTCACGGGCACGGCGGCGCCGTTGATCGTATTCGCCGGCCCCGCGACCCTGTGGGTCTGGAGCCATGCGGCGAAACCGCTGGACCTGAACCTGCTGCAAGGCATCGCACTGCGGTTTTCAGGGATTCGCGCGGCAATCGGCTCGCCGGGCACGGGAGTCAATGGCTTCCGTCGCTCGCATCTGGAGGCCCTGACGACGCAAAGGCTGATGGGCCGCCTGGCGGGCGCACCCGCCGTTGCCACCATCGACCAGGTGAGGATGGTGTCGCTGATGACCCAGGACGACCGCGCGGCCAGGCAGTTCGTCTTGAGCACCCTGGGGCGGCTGGCGACGGAGCCTTCGGTGCTTCAGCGCTCGCTGCACGCCTTCCTGGCCAATGGCTGCAATGTCACCCAGACCGCAGAAGCGCTGGGCACGCATCGCAACACATTGCTGCGCCGGCTGGAGCGTGCCCAGGACCTGTTGCCCGTCCGGCTTGCCGATCATCGCATTCAGATCGCCGCGGCCCTTGAACTGGTGATCTGGAGTACTCCCCTGATCGATGATGATAAATAACCATAAAGACCGAACGCGCTCTTCACAGTAAAAAGGATGCCCCGGTCAGGAAAAGACCGCCAATAAGGAAGAGGGTGATCAGACGAGTGCTGAGCCTGAGAGGAGGCTGATGCTCGACAGTCTTGTCCAGGGCGAAATAAAGCTTTCTGAGTATTTGCCGCTCATCGATATCGTCTGCATCGAATATTGAATCGATCACCGAGTCCGCGCTTGGAAATGGGTTATGCAAGAGCGGAGCGACATCGAATGCACTTTTCTGGAGCGCACGCGCGGAAAGCAGAGCCGAAGTGACCAGGGCCGCAAGCGCTGCGATAGCAAGAACCACCTCCAGGGGAGTAATCATGCTGATACTGGCCGAAGTGCCAAAGCGAAGCATGGTCCCATATAGAGTTATCACGCCGGCGAGGGCACCGAGTGACAACGTGAACATGAGGCGAAGGTAGACCGTCACCAGGTTCCTTGAGGAAGAAACCTGCTCAAGATAGATTTTCACCAGTGCTTCAATGGTCAGTCGGCGCGCTTCGAATACAAGCCGACGCTCGTCGGGGGAGGGGCTAGGTGACATCCGTCGTCCTTCTGCTATGGTTGCCTGCTCGTTTCATCTTCGAATAGAAAGATGAGTCCCGCCAGAGCACTTTTTGAATATTCAATGCAGGACGGCGCTTGCTGCAGCAGCGCCGTCATCGTCAATGGAACATACCTACAATTTCATCTTCATGTCATGTTCCGGTTTCGACTCAAGACAGCGGACGTCGTCCCAATGCATTCAACGTCGATCTATCCATTCGACTGTTGATTGCCAATCCATTGTCCAGACGGAGTGCCAGAGCAGCCGGCAGGCTGCGAATATGCGGCATAGATGGACCGTCATGGCTGCGGGACATTCAGCGTGAGGATGAGTATTTGCTCATGATGGGCCCGTATCGGCGATACAGCATTTCATGCAGTGGGCTCCGTGCAGAGGCGGTACCGAAGATCGGCAGCAGGCATCTTGTGCGAGTGCTGCCGGAATAGCCGTCGATGTCCATGCCGTTGCGACAGCACCGGGCTCAGTGCCGAAACGCCTGAAGAGGTTGCGATGAGATCCACCGGGCTGATCTGCACCGGCATGTTGGGACGATAGCTGATCTCTCCGGCCAGCGTGGTGCCGGTGTTGAGCATGGTGCTGAAGCTCAGGCCGTAGAGGCGAATATCCTCTGGGTACTCGATGAAGTACTTGGAGGTGCTCAGGTCGCCAACTGAGGTCGCGCTTTGCGTGCTGAAGTAGGGCTGCCGGCTGTGGTAGTTGATGAAGTAGGCGGCGAATTCGCTGTCCAGCTCGGCGACGTACCAGCGTAATGCCGCCCCCATTGGCCACCGTCCCGGGCGTCGCGGTCGCCGGCCCTGGGAATGGTGGCGCCGAGGGGGTGTCCAGCCCCTCGCAGCCATCGGCAACCACATCGACCGGCGCGAAGAAGGTGCCGCAGTTGTCGATCACCGTCTGATCCCATTCCAGCTGGTAGAAGCCTTCGACCGAGACTTCCTCGGTGATCCCCTGTGACAGGTAGAGCATGCTGACCGGGATCAGCCCTTCCTTGACCTCGGCACCGGGCCTGCGGAACGCCGCCACATCCACCGGGTTGATGCTGTCCACCTGTCTACCCAGACGCGTGGTGCCCGGTAAATCGCCGATCTGGTAGTTGTGGTAGAGGAAGGCGTCCAGCAGTTCGGCTCCGGAAGACTGGGCAGCCTCTTTGCGGTTGTGGTCTTCGATGTCCTTGAACGGGCGGCCCTCGTCCTTCAGCTCGAGGTCGTACCAGTACTTGCCTCGCACGAACATGCCGCTTTCGCCGTACTTGAGCTCGAGATCATGAATACCCTTAAGGACCTTGGAGAAGGTTTCCCCCTTCTTGAAGTTACGCCTGCCGTCGTCGGACGCCGGGTCGTGGAGCAGATCGGGATCGGGATTGCGCAGTGCCCAGCTCGCGCCCACCGATAGATTCGAGTCGAACTGGCCTTCGATCTCTCCGATCTGGAAGGTCACTGCCGCGGCCGTGCCGCTGCAGGTGGCAAGCGTGATGGCGAAGGCAAGGCGGGCCCCGCTCCATGATGGTTGTAGGGACTTCATGGTTTTGCACTACCTCTTGTTATTGTTGTTGCTGGTGTTTTTCGGGCGCAGCAGGGCCTGCTGGCCGATTGAGGCGTCGGCCAGTGGCTTGATGGAGCGGATCAGTGGGTTAGCTGATGGCGTTCGGTCTGGGCATCGGTTGGTCTCCTGAGGGGGAATCGAACCATTCGATCTGGAAGCTATAACGCCCCAGGGCCTGAGCCAGAGATACTTGGTGTGTGCCAGCGGAGATCTGGGCGAGCAGCCCGCGGCGGGCGTCCTGGACGACCTCTATGGCGAGATCGGCGAGACCGAGTGCCGCGGCTTCCTGGCGTACCACCCGGGCGATTTCACGCTGCTGCAGGGCTGGCTTGAAGATCTTGCCCACCGGCGTCACCGGCAATGCATCGAGGACCTCAATACGCTTCGGCACTGCGGCCCGTTCGGCGATGTGCTGGGTGGCGAAGGCCTGCAATGCCTGCGGGTTGCAGCTCGCACCCGGATTCAGCTGCACATAGGCGACCGGTACCTCGCCGGCATGCGCGTCCGGACTGCCCACGGCTGCGACCAGTGCCACCGCCGGATGCGCCTGCAAGGCTTCTTCGATCTGCTTGGGATCAATGTTGTGGCCGCCGCGGATGATCAGCTCCTTCTTGCGCCCCGTGAGCCAGAAGTAGCCTTGCGCGTCCTGGCGACCCAGATCGCCGGTGTTGAGCCAGCGCTGGTCCCTGATATCGATCCATAGGCCTTTGTTGTGCATAGGCTCCAGGTAGCCCGCGAAGACGTTCGGGCCGCGAATGGCGATGACCCCAACCTCGTCCGTTTGCGCGTCGCGCTGGTAGTTGCCGGCGTCGTCGAGAATGATCGCGCGCATGTCCTGGTAGGCCAGACGCAGGCCGATGGAGCCGATCCGCCGCTCGCCGCCCGGTGGGTTGGTGGACGACACGCAGGCGCCCTCGGTCAGGCCATAGCCCTCGAGGATGCGCACGCCGATCCGCTGTTCGAACTCACGGAACAGCTCTACCGGCATCGGCGCTGCACCACACAGGGCGTATTGCAGGCTAGAGATGTTGTGGCCGGCCACCGGTTGCTGCAGTAGCGCGGAGTACACGGTGGGCACGCCGGAAAAGAAGTTGATGCCGAAGTGCTGGACCATGGCCCAGAAGTTCGCGATCACGCCTTCGCCGCGGTAGCCCTGCGGGGTGCCTATGATCACCCGGTCACCCTGGGTCCAGGGCATCAGCCCGGTGACCAGCTGCCCGTTCACATGAAACAGCGGCAGGCCGCAGAAGATGACTTGGCCCTTCTTGCGTGGTTGCATGTTGGCCGCCATCGCCCAGGCGTTGAAGACCTCCGATCCGTGGGTGCGCATGGCGATCTTCGGCAGGCCGGTGGTTCCGCCTGTGCAGAAATACGAGGAGGGCTCGTCCGCGCGAATCTGTCGGCCGCTGATCAGGCGATTGCCCGGTTGACGACGCATCAGCGCGCGCAGGTCATGGATGCGCCACCGGCGCTGCCGAAGTCGCTCACGCAGGGCCATGCCGCGCAGGGCCAGGGCCGGAAGCATCGGGACATAGGGGGCCATATTGGCCCAGACCACATCCCGCACATCGGGCAGGCTATCCAGCTGGCTGGCCAGTTTTTCCCATAGGTCGCTGCCCGGGGTCGGTGACAAAGTCACCACCAACTTGGCCCTCGCCGCGCGCAGCAGCTCGGCGATCTGCGGCGCCTCGAGCAGGGGGTTGATTGCCATGACGATACCGGCCGCCTCGCCGCCCCAGATTGTGAAGTGGGTTTCCGGAAGGTTCGGCAGCAGAAAGGCGACCACATCGCCCGGCCCTATGCCGAGTTCGTGGAAGGCGTTCGCTGCCCGGGTGATGTCGGCGAACAGCTCGGCATAGCTCCAGTCGTGGGTACGCTGGTGCCGCCGAGCATCCAGCACGAAGCTGAGCGCCGGGGCCTCCGCGTTCGCCAACGCGCAATGCTGCAGGGCTGCATAGGTATTGGCGGCCAGCCCGCGCTCGCGCAGAGGAACCTGTTCGATGGCGCGAATATCCAGATAGCTGCTGACGGCCATCAGGCTTGCTCCACCACGACATTGCGTTGTACGCCCAGGTCGATCACGCCGTCCGCGCTACGGATGCTGGCCTCGACCACGTCGCCTTTTTTCAGGTAGTAGCTGCTGCGTCCCTCCTGAGCCTTCATGAAGGCCTTCCATTTCACCGTTTCCGGCAATAGCGCGGCGATACGCTGCTTGGCCGGCGAAGGTATGGACAGTGCGCAGCCTGCCGGAGTACCGGTGGCGATCAGATCACCCGGAGCGAAGTCATGCACACCGGACAGCTCGGTCAGGGTCTCCGCAGGGCCGTAAACCAGGTTGGCGGTGCTGTCATTCTGGCGTGTCTGGCCGTTCACCGTCAGGCGCAACTGCAGCTTCTGCAGATAGCCGATGTCCTTGGCTTCGAACAGGCAGAGATAGGGGCCGACCGGGCCAAAGGTTCGGAAGCTCTTGCCCTTGTAGAACTGCATCTGCGGAATCTGGACGTCGCGAGCCGAGTAGTCGTTGACTATCACGACGCCGGCGACGAACTCATGCAGGTTCGCATCGGCCACTATCTGCTTTCCATTGATCTCGCGCTTGAGCACTAGGCCCAGCTCGATCTCGTAGTCGAGAAAGCGCACTGCGCGCGGCTTGATCAGCTCGCTGTCCGCCGGGACTATGCAACTGGCTGCCTTGGTGAAAATCATGTTGAAGTTCTTCACGTCGGGGTCCATGCCCGACTCGATCATGTGTTGCCGGTAGTTGGCGCCCTGACAGACGAACTGCTGGTTCTGGGTCACGGGCGAGAGCAGCTTCACCTCGTCGAGCATTAGTTCTCCATCAGGCAACGCTGCCAGTTCCGCTGCCCGTGTCTGGCGGATTAGCTCGCCGGTTGTGGCGTAGTCGCCGGGAATGCGCATGATGCGACCCTTGCGGATCACGCCCCATTGGACTTGGTTCTGGTGCTCGAAGCGGACTACGTGGACAGGCATGGTTGAGGCTCCCGATGAAGCGGTTGGTTGCGCGGAGGCAGAGAGTTCTTGTTCTTCGGTTGAACAGGCGGAGCCTGGCAATAGCGCCCCGCCCGCCAGGGTTAGGCCGGTCTTGAGCAGGGTGCGTCGGCTCCAGGGGCGCATGGCGGTGCCCTAGCCGAACATCCGCGCCAGCGTGATCAGCTTGCGCAGGGTCAGGTCGGGGCTGCGCCGCAGGTTGTGCAGCAGCCCCCTTAGGCTGGCTAGGTTGAGCGCGGGTTTGGTAAAGCTCTTGGGCATTCGCTGGCCCCACTGCGACATCGCCTCGGGGCTGACTGCATGCACTCCGGTGGGGTGATCCGCAGTGAATAGATCGCCATCGCAGTAGTGCTCGTGTTTATCGCCCCAAGGATCCTGCCAGTAGTCGAAAATCTGGCTGCCAAGGATGTGCCGACCGATGCCCCAAGCGTGCTTCCAACCGCTCTCGCGCAGCACACGCTGGCCCATGCCGACGGCGTCTGCGTCGACCACCTCAAAAGCGCTGTGGCTGTAAGTCGCCATGAAGCCTTGGGCGATCGCCAGGGTATGGTGATCGGCTGGAGTGTCGCCCAGGTTCAGACGCAGGAAAGTGACAGCAGGCGAGCCGTCCGGCAGCACCTGCACGTCGCTGGGGATGAAACCGAAGTGACGCGTATACCAGGCGCAGGTGGCTTGATAGTCGGCCACCTCCAGTACCACATGGCCCAGCTTGATGACTTCAGGCGGAGCGACAGGCGGCCGTTGGGTCTCATTGATGCGGTGTGCCACGTCAACCAGATTGAGTGGCAGCGCGGCGCGATGCGCAATGGAGCTGACCGGCTGCTGGCCATGGATGGCTTCCACCAGGAAACCAGATGGATCGGTCAGGCGCACCCGCTCTCCGCCACCTGGGCCGTCCAGCGGCTCGATGACGGAGGCCCCAGGCACACGGGCGATGCGTTCGAGATCGCCCCAGGAGGCCAGGCTCAGGCCGAAGCCCAGAAAGCGTGCGTGCTCGGCACGATGCACTCGGTAGCAGTAGGGCGCCGGGCCGGTGCCGCGCAGATACAGGGTGTCGGCGTCGCGGCGGGCCGATCTCAGGCCGAAGTCGATGAGGAAACGCTCGGCCAGCTCCAGGTCTGGTCGTTCGAAGATCAAGTGAGCGAGGGCCTGCGCCTGTACCGTTGGCTGCGGATACCGCGCAGGCTGGGCGGTGGCGAGCATGGCTGTTGTGGTTTGTTGTGCCATTTCCGTTCTCCGTGGCTTTTTTCGGGCAAAGCCGGGCCTTCGACCCCGCAAGGCGGGGTCGCGTAGTTTTGGGCGGGCGATCAGTCCAGAGCGGGTAGGGGGGGCAGCTCGGTGGTCGCCAGTTCTCGCGCTTCCTCTTCGGGGACGCCGAGCGCGCGTAGGACCAGCTCGGCAGTTTCACTGCCCGCTTCGCGCCAGGTCTTGATGCCTTCGATCACGAGGAACATGGCCCCCAGCGTGGCACTGGCGATCAGCGAAATGACGCTGGCCAGGTGCGTCTGGGGGAAACGGTAGCGGCCAGCCCCGAAGCCTTTGAGGACATCGGCGGTGGCCTGGCTATAGAACATCTCGCGCATCGAAGCATCGCTCAACGCAAAGCGGTTGAGAAAGGCGCCCCAATGGGGTTCTTCGTGGGTGCGCCGAACGAAGAAGCGAATGCCGTTGGCTAGTCGTTCCGCGGGGTCTTCGAGGCCGATGAAGCTCCTGCTGATCCGCTGGTGCATCTCCATGCTCAGCTGGCTGGCGACCTGCTCGAACAGCTGCTCCATGGTCTCCACGTTGTTGTAGATGGTACCGCGTGCAACGCCCGCCTCCTGGGCTAGGTCGCTGATGTTCAGTTGGGTGACGCCCTTCTCGGCGAAGAGGCGTATTGCTGCCTTGTGGATGCGGCGCTGAGCCTGGTTGAGCTGTGCCAACGGGATTGCCTCCAGAATCGAGATGGATTAATTGGACACTAGCGTTCAATTTTGGTCAACAGAGTTTTTTATCTGTCGATAGGCGGCTATTGTTGATCTAAATTGAACATATTTGTTCAATTGCGTGCTTGCGTGCCGTCCCTGGCTGGCCAAACAAGCGCTGGGCTCGAAGCGCCACATGCCGTCGTACTCGAAGGAAACCTTTCCATGAGCAAGCTTTTTCAGCCCCTGTCCCTGCCCAACGGGGCCGTCATTCCCAACCGCATAGCCAAAGCGGCCATGGAGGAAAACCTCGCCGATGCCAACCATGCCCCGAGCGAGGCGTTGATCCGGCTGTATGAGGCCTGGGCGGAAGGGGGCGCCGGACTGATCATCACCGGCAATGTCATGGTCGATCGCCATGCCCTCACCGGCCCAGCAGGGGTGGTGCTGGAAGGCGAAGGGCAGTTGGAGCGCTTTGCCGCCTGGGCCACAGCCTGTCGCAGCCACGGCGCGCAGGCCTGGCTGCAGATCAATCACCCCGGTCGTCAACTAATGGCTAGCATGGGGCAGCCGGCCCTGGGGCCTTCGGCCATTGCGGTCGACATCCCCGGTTTTTCCAAGCACTTTGCCCGGCCCAGGGCGCTTGATGACTGCGAGATCGAGAGGCTGATCCAGCGCTATGTCGTTACGGCAGTGCTGGCTGAGCGAGCGGGATTCACCGGGGTGCAGATCCATGCCGCACACGGATATCTGTTCAGTCAGTTCCTTTCTCCACTCTCCAACCGGCGCAGTGACCACTGGGGCGGTTGCCTGGAAAATCGGGCGCGGATACTGCTGCGCACCGTCGAGGCCGTGCGTGCCCGTGTCGCGCCGCAGTTCTGCGTGGCGGTCAAGCTCAACTCGGCAGACTTCCAGCGCGGCGGATTCGACGCGGCGGATGCCGCGGCGGTGGTGCGCATGCTGAACGACCACGCGGTGGACCTGGTGGAACTCTCCGGTGGCAGTTACGAGAGCCCGGCCATGCAGGGGCAGACCTGCGATGGCCGTACGCTGGCGCGCGAGGCCTACTTCCTGGAGTTCGCCGAGCACATTGGCGAAGTCGCGCAGATGCCGATCATGATCACCGGCGGAGTGCGCCGCCGAGCGGTGGCCGAGCGCGCTCTGGCGGGGCGCGTGTCGATGGTCGGAATGGCCACCGCCCTGGCGATCGATCCCAGGTTGCCGGCGCGCTGGCAGGCGGGGGAGGACATTGCGGTGCAGCCGGTGGTCGTGAACTGGAAGAACAAGGCGTTCGCCGCCGCGGCCACCCAGGCGGTGGTTAAGCAGCAGTTGGTGCTGCTGGGGCGGGGCAGACCGAGCAAGCCGCAGATGTCGCCCCTGCTGGCCCTAGTCGGCAGTCAGCTGAAGGCGCGCCAGCAGACGCGGCGTTATCGCCGCTGGCTGGCCAACGGCTGAGGGGCGCTCAGCCCGGCAGCTCCTGCTGGGCCAGCTTGCGCGCTTTCGCGGCGGAGGCGCCCAGGGCCTTGAGGACCATCTCGGCGACCTGGGTGTCGTGCCCACTGGCGCTGCGGCCTTCCACGACGCTGCGCATGGCGCCGAGCGTGCAGGACACCACCAGGTCAAGCGCGATGCATTCGTCGCTGTAGGTGAGGGCGCCTTCTTCCGCACCGGCGCGCAGGTCGGCAAGCACATAGTTGGCGATCTTCGAGCGCATCGCGCGATCGAAGTGCACCACCCGTATCACCGCGCTTGCCCAGTCCGGATCGGCCATGGCATGCCGGATAAACATGCGCACGCCGATGGCCAGGCGTAGGGCGCCGCTCTGGATACCGACGCTGTGCTGCGAAATCGACTCGGAAAACTCATTGGCCAGAGCGAGCCCGACCGCCTCAACCACTTCATCGCGGGTCCGGAAATAGTTGTAGATGGTGCCGCTGGCCACCTCCGCCTCGCTGGCCACATCGAGCAGCGCGATCTCGCCCACTTCCTTTCGGGCGAACAGGCGCACAGCGGCATCAATCAGGCCGCGGCGCGTGCGCTCGCGCTTCTTGTGACCGCGGCTCAGCGGTGCGGGTGCAGCATCGGGTTGCTCTGCTCTGCTCATGGTCGGACTCTGCGAAACAATGCTGCGGATGATAGTGGAGTGCTTGGCTCGGGGGGAGGTCTGTTCAGTGTCCGAGCAGTTTCAGGCAGTCGGCGATAAGCGTGTCGGCCTGCTTGGCAGCACCGTCGTGCATCAGCGTGCGATCGGGGCGGACCACCAGTAGCGAGCCCCGCGGGGCAACCGGTAGCAGGCACTGGCCGATATCCTCGACGAAGGGAGTAGCAGCGCCGCCGAGCTGGCCATGCAGTCCGACATGCAGATAGCTGCCACCGACGGCTTCCCAGCGCTGCCGTGTGCCGGGCTGCAGCCATGCAACTGGATCCGTACCCAAGCCAATCAGGGTTAGGTTATCCCCCAGCACATCGTCGCTGAGCCGGATGCTGCCGTCGACCGTGCGCACCAGGCCCTGGGGCAGCAACCCGCCGCGCTGAACTCGGCCGCGCCAGGGCTGGCGCATAAAGAGTCCGCGCTTGAAGATGCTCCGCGGCTTGATATCGAGCTCTTCGAAGTGCCGCCGGGCAGGGGGGATCAGGCTGAGCGCGCGCATCAGGCCATGCCCGAACAGTGCCAGCCAGGCGTTGCGTGGCATGATCAGGCGGCCCATGAACTTGGCCAGGTCGATCATCTCCCGGGCATGCGGCCGGCGTTCGCTGTCGTAGCTGTCGAGGATCGCCGGTGCGGCACGGCCCTGCAGCACCCAGGCCAGTTTCCAGGCCAGGTTGGCGGCGTCGCGCAGGCCGGCTACCAGGCCCTGGCCGACGAAGGGCGGGGTGATGTGGGCCGCATCGCCGATCAGGAACACCCGGCCATTCTGGAAGCGTTCACAGCAGCGTGCGTGGAAGCGGTACACGGCCTTGCGCTCGATGTTCAGCTGGCTGGGCTCGATCCAGCGTTCCAGCAGTTGGCCGATGCGCTCGGCGTCTTCCATCTGCTCGCGCGTCTCGCCGGGCTGCAGCATGAACTCCCAGCGTTCCCGGCCACCCGGGGCCGGCATGTGCGGGGTGGGGCGGCGGTGATCGCAGATGAACTCGACATGGTCGATGGCCTGCCGCTCGCGCCCGCAGGCATCGACGATCAGCCAGTCCTCGGCGTAGCTGTGGCCTTCAAATTCCTGGCCGATCAGGCCGCGCACCCTGGAGCTGGCGCCATCGGCGCCGATCAGGTAACGGGCACGTACGCTATGGCTTTGGCCGAGTTCGCTGCGCAGCCGGGCGAGCACGCCGTCGTCGTCCTGCTGCAGACTTTCCAGCTCCCACCCCCCGCGGCTCGCCACGTTGGCGAAGCGCCGAGACTGGACGCGCAGCGCACCTTCCAGGTCGGGCTGGTAGAAGGTCACCAGCTTGGGGTGGCCGTCGAGGCTGCCCGCAGTGTTGGCGCGGCCGAACTGGCCGACCATGGGGCAGTGCATGCGCACTTCGGGGATCACTATTTTCTCGAAGGCGTCTTCCGCCAGGCCGGCCAGCTGCAGGATACGCAGTGCCTCGTTGTCGAGGGCAATGGCGCGGGGCATCAGCAGGACGTCATGGACCTTGTCGATCACAAGGGTCTGTACGCCATAACGGCCGAGCAGCGCAGCTAATGCTGCACCAACCGGACCATTGCCCACGATCAATACATCTGTTGTTTCTGGTAGCGCTTTGTTGTTGGCGTTCATCTCGTACTTCTGCTGTCGGGCGGGCGATCGGAGTGAATGCCATGTATATCAAAAATGAATAAAATATCAATATTGGAATTTTAGTCATTTCATGCAGGGCCAATGCGAGGGATATGGCGCTAGACGGCTGTCCCGCCTCGCTGTGCTTAGGTCGATGGGGTAATAGCGCTGTTTCGCAGCGGGTGACTTTCAGGGCGGACGGGCTTGGGGGCTGGGAACGCGGATACTTGAGGACGGCTTTGACTGTTGCTCAGAAGACGGTCGTATGTTGTGCCCTCCCTTCTTGTGGGGCGATAGAGGGCCATGACGCGCTGTTGCCATCCAATCCCATCAGAAGACAGGAGGAATCCGCCAAGAGTCCAAGTGGGGTGTTTGATCGGGAAGAATGCGCCGCCTAGCAAGCGCAGCCCGTACGATGCGGGCGTCGACTCAGGCTTCTCCACTTCAAGCCGTTACTCTTCATGGAAGAGACTAGGAGTGAAGTCCCAAATTGACTTCCAAGAAGCAGGTGGAGTCCCACATTGCCTTCCAACGCCGTCAATAAGCAGGTCGCATCCGGCCAAAAGTCTCAGAATGCCTACCGCGAAAGGAGGAGAACGGCGCGCGAAAGACCGAGGTCTTGATAAACGACACATTCAATTTAACATAATATATATTATGCGAAGCCATGGATAAGAACCCCTGAGCCGAGAGGCTCACATCGCTCATAGCGTCCT
>NZ_JBQENS010000037.1:0-66714 GCF_052044465.1 Pseudomonas sp. 22490
GTCAGCGGTAACTATGACCTGGCTTACCAGGGCAACAACCTGACCATCACCAAGGCGCTGCTCAATGTGATCGCCGACGGCAAGACCAAGGTCTATGGCGACGCTGACCCGAGCCTGACCTACCAGGTCAGCGGCCTGAAGAACGGTGACAGCGCCGGCTCGATCCTGACCGGCGGGCTGAACCGCGCCGCAGGCGAGAACGTGGGCGTGTACGGTATCAACCAGGGCGGCCTGGTGCTGACCAGTGGCAACTATGACCTGGCCTACCAGGGCAATGACCTGACCATCACCAAGGCGCTGCTCAACGTATTCGCCGATGCCAAGAGCAAGCAGGTCGGCACCGCCGACCCGGCGCTGACCTATCAGGTTTCCGGCCTGAAGAATGGCGATAGCGCCGGTCAGGTGCTCGCCGGCGGGCTCGGTCGGGTGGGCGGCGAAGCCGTAGGCCAGTACGACATCCTCCAGGGTGGGCTTGCCCTCACCAGCGGCAACTACCAGCTCAACTACCAGGGCAACCTGCTGAGCATCCTGCCGCTGCCGGTCACGCCGGGCGACCTGGGGCAACTGGCAGCGCTCTCCGACTTGCGCGAACTGCAGAAGGGGCGCGATCCGGATACCCCCGGGGATGCGGTCTACCGCACCACCACGCTGGAAAACCCGTTCCTCGAAAACCCGTTCCTGCGCGCCTACGCTCTGGGCATGGACGTCAGCGATCCTAACCTGCTGCCGGCTACCGCCGCGGGTCCGGCGGAGGACGCCAGTGCCAAGCGGGTGGGGCAGTTCACCGATCGTCCGCTCAGGGCAGAGGCCGAGAGTGGGGCGGGTTGCTCGAACCAGAGCTACCTGGCCGACTACTGGAGCTGCTTCAACAAGCCTCTGAATTTCTAACCCTTTTCGCAATGCGCACTATCGTCTCCGGGCGGTAGTGCGTCATCTGCCCGAGGTGAATGATGAAACCTTCGCAATGGACGCTTCGCTGGGTGACGCTCTGTGGCTGCGGGATGCTGGCTGCTTCCGCCGCCGCCGTGGAGTTGCCAGGGACTGTACAGCCATCCCAGCTCGATGAACGCTTCAAGCCCCGCAGCGAGCCGCAAGCCAAGCCCGAGGCGCCGCTGGTGGTGCCCAAGCAGGTCGCGCCGCAAGGCAGCGAACAGATCCGCTTCGAACTGCGCGAGATACGCATCGAAGGCAACACCCGCTATGACAAGGCGGTGCTTGAGTCCTATTACCAGCATATGCTCGGCAAGCAGGTGTCCCTGGCCGAACTGGTCGACCTGGCCAACCGCCTCACCGCCAAGTACCGCCAGGACGGCTACCTGTTGACCCAGGTAGTGGTGCCGGAGCAGAGCATCGAGGGCGGCAAGGTACGCCTGCAGGTGATCGAGGGTTACCTCGAACACGTGCAGATCAAGGGAACCGTCGATGGGCCGCGGGTGCGAGTGGAGGAACTGCTCGCGCCGCTGACCGAAAAACGTCCGCTGGATGCCGATACCCTGGAGCGCGGCCTGCTGCTGGTCGGCGACCTGCCGGGGGTCAACGTGCAGAGCGTGCTCAGCCCGGGTCAGGCGCTGGGCTCGTCGAACCTCGACGTGGCCTTGCAACAGCAGCGATACGAAGGCTTCGTCAGCCTCGACAACCGCGGCTCGCACTACACCGACCCGACCACCCTGGCCTTCGGCGCCACCGAGTTCTCCCGCCTGGGCTTCTACGAGCAGATCGACGTGCTCGGCGCGATCTCGCCGTTCAGCGATGCCACCCGCTACATCCAGTTGCGCGGCACGTTGCCGCTGGGTGGCATGTTCGCCGGCGATACCCTGCAGATCATGGGTTCCTATTCGAAGGTCAACCCGGACATCCCGGACTCGGTATTCCCCTTCGACAGCGTCAGCAAGAGCACCGAAGGCAGCATTTCCTACAACCATCCCTTCATCCGCTCGCGCTCGCAGAACCTGAGCGGCGGCCTGGCGTTGCAGTGGAAGGATACCGAGACCCGCCTGCGCGACTTCGCCAGCGACGCCTCGAACCCCGGTCGTGACCATGTGCGGGTGTTCCAGCAACGCCTGACCTATGACTGGGTCGACCGCTGGATGGGCATCAACCTGGCGGAGGTGCGCAACAACATCGGCCTGGACATGTGGGGCGCGACCAAGAAGGACGATGAACGTCGTTCCCGCGAAGTGGCCGACGGACGTTTCGTCTATCTCAACGGCAACATCGGGCGTCTGCAAGGGCTCGGCGGACCCTGGTCGGTGTATGGCGAGTTGCAATGGCAGTACAGCTTCGACCCGTTGCTGCCGAGCGAGCGCTTCGGCGTCGGCGGCAGCGGGATCGGTCGCGGCTTCGCCCCGGGCAACATCACCGGTGACCGTGGCTTCGCCCTGAAGCTCGAACCGCGCTATGGCCAGGCGGTGGGCTATAGCTGGCTGCGCAGCTACCAGGCCTACGCTTTCTACGACTGGGGCAAGACCTACAACCTCGACGTGGACGATGACGAGCAGCAGAAGCTCGGCTCGATCGGTGCCGGGGTGCGCTTCAACCTCACCGACCAGTTGTCGTTCAACCCGGAGATTGCCCGCCAGGTCATCGGCGAGCCAGCCGACCAGCGCGATGGGAAGCGCGAGACGCGGGTCCTGTTCAACGTGGTGGCGCGCTTCTGAACCCTGCCGGCCTCCGTTCCGGAGGCTGCTGACGGAGCCCCTCTCCGGTTCTGCGGAGAGGGAGGTTCGTGCTCAATTCCGAGTGTTCTTCTCAAACTTTCGATTTCTTCGATTTTTCATATCGATGCCGTCAATCCGTGCCAAGGCCGGTCGGAGAGGCGTATTCTTGCTGTAACTCCTGTACTAGAGCGGTTCTTCGCACTATTTCAAACGTCGATGAATACTATTGGCGCGCTTCGTTTTCCAATCGAGTTTCCCGAACAGAGAATGGCCTCACGTAACGAATACCTGGAGCCACTGCCATGAAACGCCCGCTGATCCTCGCCATCGCCCTTGCTACCCTGACCGCCAATGCCGCCTTCGCTGCACCGCGGGTCGAATCCATCGCCCTGCGCGGTGCCCAACAACTGATCGCCTCCGACGGTTCCGACCGTACCCTCGAACGCCTGCGCAAGACCCAGGCGCCGCGCGTCCAGGAAGAACGCCGGGTCGCCGAAAGCGGCAGCGAGCAGACCATCGATCGCTTGCACCGCGACATGACCAGCCGCGAGGCGCGCCTGGCCGAGAACGGCAGCGAACAGACCGTCGACCGTCTGCACAAGGACATGGGGCGCGTCGATCTGCGCCTGGCCGACAACGGTAGCGAGCGCACCGTCGACCGCCTGCATCGGGAGATGCGGCGCCCCGCCTGACACCGCGGATCACGCCGCAAGGTGCGAGAAAAGCCCGGCTCGATGCCGGGCTTTCTTATTGCCGAGAAGGTGCGGTGTTCCATGGGGAGGACGGATAACGCCCCAGGCGTTATCGCCGATACGCCGCTGTCGGGGCAGCGACGCGCGACGGCATTGGCCTCAGTGCAGGCGGTCGCGTTGCGCCAGGCTAGGGAACAGCTTCATCCACGCTCCGGTGACCACCAGGGTGCCGATCCCGCCGAGGACCACTGCCGGTACCGTGCCGAACCAGTGTGCGGTGAGCCCGGACTCGAACTCGCCGAGCTGGTTCGAGGCGCCGATGAACAGGCCGTTCACCGCGCTGACCCGGCCGCGCATCTCGTCGGGGGTTTCGAGCTGCACGAAGGCGCCGCGGATGACCATGCTGACCATGTCCGCGGCGCCGAGTACCACCAGCACGCCGAGGGACAGCCAGAACGATTTCGACAGGCCGAAGGCGATGGTTGCCAGGCCGAAGATGCCCACGGAGAGGAACATGATCCGCCCGACGTTGCGTTCGATGCTGAAGTGCGCCAGCCAGAACGACATCGCCAGGGCGCCCACCGCTGGAGCCGAGCGCAGCAGGCCGAGGCCCCAGGGCCCGGTGAGCAGGATGTCCTTGGCGAACACCGGGAGCAGGGCGGTGGCGCCGCCGAGGAGCACGGCGAACAGGTCGAGGGAGATTGCCCCGAAGATGTCCGGTCGGCTGCGGATGAAACGGATGCCGGCGAGCAGCGAGTCGAGGGTGGCCTTGCCCTGGGTGAGCGGCTGGTTGCGTACCGGCAGGCTGAGCGTCAGGACGCACGCGAGGACGTAGAGAGTCGCGGTCGGCACGTAGACCCAGGAGGCACCGAACGCATAGAGCAGGCCGCCGAGGGCCGGGGCGGCAATGGTCGCCGCCTGCATCGCCGAAGCCGAAGCGGCCACCGCGCGCGGGAACAGCCCGGCCGGTACCAGGTTCGGCAGCAGCGCCTGGGTGGTCGGCATTTCGAAGGCGCGGGCGGTACCGAGGGCGAAGGCGAGGACGAAGATCATGTTGCGGGTGATCTCTCCCGAAGCCGCGCCGAGCACCAGTGCCACCGCCACCAGGGCCTGGCCGGCCTGGCAGAGGGCGGCGATCCTGCGTCGGTCGTAGCGGTCGGCAACATGCCCGGTGTGGAGCATGAACAGTACCCGCGGGAGGAATTCGGCCAGGCCTACCAGGCCCAGGTCGAGGACATTGCCGGTCAGTTCGTAGATGTGCCAGCCGATGGCCACGGTGAGCATCTGGAAGCCGCTGGCGGTGCAGACGCGGGCCAGCCAGAAGGCGAGGAAGGGACGATGGCGGAGCAGGGAGCTGGGTTGGCTGGACATGCGGGGGTCGGGCGTTTCGAGAGGAGGGCGGAGAGTAACATGTGGTTACCTCTTGGCTGTTGCCATTGCCGAAATCGAAGATTCAGAGAAGCGCACGAAAAGGTTGGAGCCGGCCTGGCAGGCGACCAAAGTCGAGTGTCCATGGGGCCTTCCAGCGGTAGACGGGACTTTTCCTCGGGTGCGACTTGTCGCTAAAATTAACTCCTGAGTCAGGTTTTTCCGCCTGCGTGCTCCACCTCGTCCGTCCGGACGAGCTGTTCAAGCCTGAATAACGACATGGGTGGGAACCGTACCACCCAGAGGAACTTGCATGTCCAACCGTGATATATCCCGGCGCGCCTTTCTCCAGGGCGGGTTGATCGCCGGCGTGGGTGTCACCCTGGCGCCGCTCGGCAGCCAGGCGTTCGCTGCCTTGTTCGAGAACCAGGTGACCGTTTCCGCCCAGCGCTGGATGGCGGGCAACGGTCAGGTCCGTTTCCGTAACGACGCCTTGTCCAAGGTCTGCGGCAACAAGGTGTTCGCCCGCGATATCCGCGCCAGGGACATGCCCGGCTGGCCGCAGCAGCAAGGCCACGCCATGTTGCTGAAGACCGTTCGCGCCGACCGCATCTACGAAGGCCACGACCTTTCCTGGCTGGGCGCCGAGTTGCAGCCGGACCGTATCGTCACCGCCGCCGACCTGGAGAAGGACGGCATCGTCTTCCCCGAGGCGCATTCGCCCGATCCGCTCCTGCCGCCGGGCAAGGTGCCGATGTTCATCGGCCATCCGGTGGCGATCCTGATCTGGAACGACTTCGAGCGCTTCCGCCGGGCCAAGCTCAAGCTCAAGTTCAACGACAAGGCGATCCGCTATGGCGCCCAGGCCCCGCTGTACCAGGGCGATCCCTACGGCAGCTATCGCTTCGTCCGGGTCGGCGGCAAGACGCCCTACGAGGACGACGAGTTCTCCAGCCTGAAGGACTCGATGCTGTTCCCCACCATCCTCAACCGCAAACCGGTATGGACCCGCGAGCCGAAGCTGCACGGCGACCTCACCGAGCAGGGGCTGTTCCATGCCAAGCGCATGGCCGAGCAACTGGAAAACCCGCCGCAGGACTGGCTGGTCTTCGACGAGCGCTACAAGACCCCATCGATCGAGCCGGCGGCATTGGAGCCGGACAACGGCAACGGCTGGTACGACGCGGCGAGCAAGACCTTGCACTTCGTGGTCGCCACCCAGTGCCCGTTCGAAGTCGCCTACGAAAGCGTGCACATGATCAAGCCGTCGCGCTTCGCCCTGGAGAAGCTCAACATCCATCCGGGCTATACCGTCGGCTACGGCTCCAAGGACAACAACATCTTCGTCTTCTATGCCGCGCTCGCCGCGCTGTATGGCGAGGGTGTGCCGGTGCGCCTGGCCAACGACCGCTACGAGCAGTTCCAGAGCGGCATCAAGCGCCACCCGTTCGACATCCGCTACCAACTGGCGGTAGACAGGAACGACCTCGGCTTCCGCATCTTCCGCGCCGACATGAGCGCCGACGGCGGCGGGCGCGCCAACTACAGCGCCTCGGTGGCGGCGGTGGGCGCCACCGCCGCGCAGTCGATCTACTACATGCCGCAGAACGACCTGGCGGTCACCGCCTATCATTCGCGCGGCGTGGAGGCCGGCTCGATGCGCGGCTACGGTACCCTGCAGACCATGGCCGCGACCGAGATGATGGTCGACGAGATCGCTGGCCGGCTGGGCGTCGACGCCATCGACCTGCGTCGTCGCAACGCCCTGCGCTCGGGCATGAAGAACACCCAGGGCGCGGTCCCGGCCGGTGCCCTGCGCCTGCACGAGATCCTCGACAAGGCCGCTGCCCACGAGGTCTGGAAGGACCGCGACGCACGCAAGAAGCGCTTCGACGCGGAGGACCCGGACAACTGGTATGGGGTCGGCTTCGCCATTTGCCAGAAGGACTTCGGCACCGGCGCCGAGGCGCCGATGGCGAGCATCGAGTTCAGCGCCGACGGGCGCATCAGCCTGCGCCACATCGGCACCGAGATCGGTACCGGGATGTCCACCTCGCAGGCCTTCGTGGTCGGCGACTTCCTCGGCCGTCCGGCGGACGAGGTGAAGACCGCCGAGACCGAATGGCCCGAGCTGCGGCTCACCACCAAGGGCAATCCCTACCTGATGAGCCAGGCCGAGCAGGACGCCGCGCTACGCGATCCGCGCTGGGTCGGCAAGCTGGCCTCGCCGTCGTCGGCGACCAACTCGGCGTTCTATTTCAGCCACGCCACCCGCGAAGCCGCGCGCGTACTGTTCAACCACGGCCTGTGGCCGGCGGCCCTGGCGCTGTGGCGCAGCGGTCCGTTCGGCGGCCAGGCCAATCCCTATGCGGTGCGCCGCGAAAACGCGGTATGGGTCGACGGCCAGTTGACCGGCAACGGCCTGGCGCCGATTCCCTTCGCCGAGCTGGCGAAGAAGGCCCACGAGATGGGCCTGGTCACCGGTGTCAGCGTCCACGGCTTCAACCGCTGGAGCTGGGCCGAGGCGGATTTCGTCATCGATGGCGTGCGCGAGCGCCTGCCGCTCGACGCCATGGCGGTGAAGTACGGCGACGGCGCGCCGGGAGTGAAGAAGGCGATGATGAACAGCGCCGGCTTCCACCTGCTCGACCGGCAGAATCCGGCTTATCCGGCGACCCAGCTGAACAACGCGATGGTCACCTACTACAGTCCGGTGGCGACCCTGGTCGAGCTGAAGGTGAACAAGGGCAGCGGCGAGGTGCAGGTGCTCGACCACCATTCCTGGATCGAGTGCGGCCGGGTGCTGGTGCCGGAGCTGGTCAAGGGCCAGCTGGAGGGCGGCATCGCCATGGGTATCGGCCATGCGCTGCTGGAGGAAATGCCGCTCTACGAGGGCGGCCCCGCGGAAGGGGACTGGAACTTCAACCGCTACCGGTTGCCGCGGGCGAAGGACGTGGCGGTGTGGAACCAGACGGCGGAGATCCTCCCGCCGCTGTCACCGACCGATCCGGCCAAGGGCATCGCCGAGGTGGTGATGATCCCGGTGGTCGGCGCCATCGCCAACGCCGTGGCGCACGCCACCGGCAAGCGCGTCCGCGACCTGCCCATCACTCCCGCCCGCATCAAGGAGGCCCTCCATGGCTAACCGCAAGCTCCAGATGACCCTCAACGGTCAAGCCGTCGGTCCGGTGGAGGTCGCCGAAGACCTGCCGATGATCGACTACCTGCACGAATACCAGAACCTCACCGGCTCGCGCCTGGGCTGTGGCCAGGGCATCTGCCATGCCTGCGTGGTGATCGTCGACAATCCGGACGGCACCAGCGAGGAAGTGCGCACCTGCATCACCGGCGCGCACTACTTCGACGGCAAGAAGGTTCGCACCATCGAGGGCCATGCCCAGCGCGACGAGAATGGCGACATCCGCGAGCTGAACCCGATCCAGCAGAAGTTCGTCGACCAGTTCGCCTTCCAGTGCAGCTATTGCGCGCCGGGCTTCGTCAACGCCGCCACCGTGCTGGTGGAAAAAGCCCAGCGCCAGCCGATCAAGCGCAGCGAGCTGGAGCAGGCGATCGAGGACAGCCTCGGCCATCACATCTGCCGTTGCACCGGCTACGTGCGCTACTACAGCGCCACCCGCGACGTGCTCGACGAACTCGGCCTGGTCAAGGAGGCTTGAGGATGAAGCGCACCCTTTCCGGCCTCGCCCTGGCGCTGGCCGCGCTGTCGCCGTTCCTGGCCTCCGCCGCCGGCGCCGACGCGGCGCTGGTCAAGCGCGGCGAATACCTCGCCCGCGCCGCCGACTGCATGGCCTGCCATACCGCCGAGGGCGGCGCGCCGTTCGCCGGCGGGCTGCCGATCCAGTCGCCGTTCGGCACCATCTACGGAACCAACATCACCCCGGACAAGGAACACGGCATCGGCGCCTACAGCGCCGACGAGTTCTTCGCCGCTCTTACCGAGGGCAAGCGCAAGGACGGCGCCTACCTCTATCCGGCGATGCCCTACACCTCCTATCACCTGATCGAGCGCGAGGATGCCGACGCCATCTACGCCTACCTGATGGCCCAGGAGCCGATCGCCCGGCCGGCGCCGCAGACCAGCCTGAGCTTCCCGTTCAACGTGCGCATGGGCCTGGCCGGCTGGAACCTGCTCTACGGCAAGAGCGTGCGCTTGCAGCCGGAGGAAGGGCGCAGCGAGGCCTGGAAGCGCGGGCAGTACATGGTCGAGGTGCTCGGCCACTGCGGCGAGTGCCATACCCCGCGCAACCTGGCCGGCGCCCTGGAGCAGGACAAGCGCCTGAGCGGCGGCCTGCTCAACGGCTACCTGGCGCCCAGCCTGCTGCCCGGTGACCTTGCCGCGCGCGGTTGGACCCAGCCGGACCTGGCGAGCTTCCTCAAGCACGGCATGAGCGCCCAGGGCAGCATGTTCAACGAGATGTTCCCGGTGGTGCACCACAGTACCCAGCACCTCGACGACAGCGACCTGGCAGCCATGGCCACCTACCTGCTCGGCGACCAGCCGCCGCCGGCCAAGGTGGTCCAGGCGCTGCCCGAGGCGCAGCTGAACGACAGCGGCAAGCGCGGTCGCCAGCAGTACCTCAACGTCTGCGCCGGCTGCCACGGCGGCGAAGGCGAGGGCAAGCCGCATATCGCGGTGGCGATGAACGGCAACACTACCCTGCGCCTGCAAGACCCGCGTAATCTGTTGCGAGTGATCGAAGACGGCATCGTCGAACAGCAGTTCACCGGCTTCGAACGCATGCAACCGATGCCCGGTTTCGCCGGGAAACTCGACGACGAGCAACTCACGGACCTGCTCAACTACCTGCGCCAGACCTGGGGCGGATTGCCCGGTGACCTCGGTCCCCAACAGGTCGCGCAATTGAAGATGGAGAGCGCTTCGGCGCATACCGTCAAGGTGAAGTGAATCGTGCAACACCTCGATCTACAGGTGGTCCGCAAGGCGCTGAAGTGGTCCGTGGGCGGCGAACGGGTGTGGTTCTGTACCGTGCTCACGACCTACGGCTCGGCGCCCCGCGCGCCGGGATCGCTGCTGGCGGTGAACGCCAGCGGTGAATGGATCGGCTCGCTGTCCGGCGGCTGCGTCGAGGATGATTTCCTCGAACGGGTCGCCGCCGGCGGTTTCCCCGATCCCGCGGTGATCGTGCGCTACGGCGAGGCCGACGACCCGAACTCGAACATCCGCCTGCCCTGCGGCGGCATCCTCGACGTACTGGTGGAAAACCTGGCGCCGGACTGCGATATCCAGGCCCATCTGCGCGAGCTGGAGTCGGCGTTGCTTGGTCAGCGCCGCCTGCTCCGCGAGGTCGAGCTGGGCAGCGGCGCGCGCAGCCTGCGCGACGATTCCAGCCACGGCCCTCGGGCTGAGCGCGACGGCGAGCGCGTGCGCCTGCGCGTCGGCGCCGCACAGCGCCTGCTGCTGGCCGGCTATTCCAGCGTCGCCCATGCCTGCGCCGAGTTCGGCAAGGGCCTGGGCTTCGAGGTGATCCTCTGCGACCCGCGCGAAGAAGCCTTGCGCGGCGTGCTGCTGGAGGGCATCGAGATCCGTCGCGAGCTGCCCTCGCTGTTCATCGCCGACGGCGGTTGCCACGCCGATACGGCGGTGGTGGCGTTGACCCACGATCCGAAGATCGACGACCTGGCGATGCTCGAGGCGGTGCGTACCGAAGCCTTCTATATCGGCGTGATGGGATCGCGGGCGACCTCGGAGAAACGCTTCGAGCGCCTGCGGCGCATCGGCGGCCTGGGCGATGCCGAACTGGCGCGGATCCACGCGCCGATCGGCCTCAACCTGGGTAGCAAGACGCCGGCGGAAATCGCCCTGGCGGTGCTGGCGGACATTCTCCGCATCCGCAACGGCATTCCCCGCGAGCGGCTCTGATGGTCGCCGCCGACGAGGTGCTGTGCCTGGTCCTGGCGGCCGGGCAGGGGCGCCGCTTCGGCAGCGACAAGCGCCTGGCGCGCCTGGCTGATGGCACGACCCTGCTGGCGGCCAGCGTGGCGCGGGCGCGCGAGGCGTTCGCCGAGGTGCGGGTGGTGGTGCGTGCCGGAGACACCCCGGCGAGCCTGGGCCTGCCGGCGCAGCAGCGGCTTGTCCACAGCCTCGATGCATCGTTGGGCATGGGCCACAGCCTGGCCGCCGGCGTCGCGGCGACGAGGAACAGCCCGGCCCGGGCCATCGCCGTCCTGCTCGGCGACATGCCCTGGATCGCCGCCGATACCCTCGAGCGTCTGGCCGCGATGGCCACTCCCGAAGCCATCGTGTTTCCCCTGTACGACGGTCAGCGCGGCCATCCGGTGCTGTTCGGCCGCGCTTTCTGGGACGCGCTTGCGCAACTGGACGGCGACCAGGGCGCGCGCCGTGTGCTGCAGGCCCATCGTCCGGCCTGGTGCGAGGTGCCGTGCGACGATCCGGGCGTACTCCGCGACGTGGACACCCCGGCGGCGCTCGGCTGACTATTTTCCCGCTTTCAGGATCACGAACTTCGGATTCGCCGCGACCTGCTCGACCCCGCGGAACAGCCGCTTGAGCTTGGCGTGGTAGCCCAGGTGGCGGTTGCCGACGATCCACAGTTCGCCGCCCGCCGCCAGGGCATCGCGAGCCTGGAGAAACATGCGCCAGGCGAGGAAGTCGCCGACCACCTGCTGCTGGTGGAACGGCGGGTTGCACAGGACCAGGTCCAGCGAGCCCGCCGCCTGGCCGGCCAGGCCATCGTCGGCGCGGAACGTCGCCGGCCGCTCGCCCAGCGCCGCTCGCCAGTTTTCCCGCGCCGACTGCACGGCCATGTACGACTCATCCACCAGGGCCAGCTCGGCCTGCGGGTTGAGCAGCGCGTAGGCGATACCGAGCACCCCGTTGCCGCAGCCCAGGTCGGCGGCGCGTAGCGCGCCGAGGCTGCGTGGCAGGTGCGGGAGGAAGGCGCGGGTGCCGATGTCGAGACCCTCCCGGCAGAATACGTTGGCGTGGTTGAGCAGCGTCAGCGGCGGCTGCTCCAGGCGATAGCGGGTCGGATAGGGCGAGCGCGGTTGCGGGCGCTCCGCTGCCTCGGCGATCAGCAGGCGGGCCTTCTTCACCGCCAGCGAAGCGTGCATCGGGCCGATGTAGCGTTCCAGCAGGTCGCCGGCGGCGCGCGGCAAGTGCTTGACCATCCCCGCGGCGACGACCTGCGCGCCCGGTGCCAGTTGGCCGTGCAGGCGGATCAGTTGCTCCTCCAGCAACGCGAGGGTCTTCGGCACCTTGACCAGCACGTGATCGAAGGGCCCCACGGCGGTTTCGCTGGCCGGGACGAAGCGCACCGAACCCAGGTCGAGGCCGTTGCGCGCGAGGTTCTTGCGCAGGGCGAGGAAGCCCAGGTGCGAATCGCCGCTGCTGGTGACCTGGACGTGCGGCGCCAGGCTCGCGGCGAGGGCGCCGAAGGCGTCGTTGAGGACCAGCACCCGGCATTGCGCCGTCACGCCCCGTTCGTGCAACTGGTTGAGCAGGTATTCGTCGGCGGCATCGAACGCCTGGAGGGGCTCGCCGTCCTGCTCGGGCTGGCGGACCAGGTCGAGCTGGGCGAAGGGGGTGGCGAATAGAGGCATCGGGTTCCCGGCGGGGCGAATCCCGCTCGTCAATTAACAATCTGTCGAAACTGAGAGCTGGTTGGAGTTCTCCAGCTTGTGCGGCACACGGATATGCCGAAAAATTCTTTACCCGGCTCTGGTTAGTCGTTTCCTTACCGACGAGTCATCCAGCCGGGCACGCCAATAATAACCGGGCTAGGGCTTCGATAGCGCCTGTCATGACCCGGTAGCGCCTGGACGGGCGCCTTCGCCACTTCGAGCGGTGACCGTCACCCAACCCGTTTCCCGAACGAGACCCGTGCGAGCCGTCGCGGGGCTCGTCGTTGCCATCGCACAGGTACATCGATGTTCAAGCCGTTTGTCGGTGTGGCGCTCGCCGCACTGTTCGCCGTTTCCGCCGTCGCCCATGCCGAGGACGCCGGCCCGATCGTGATCAAGTTCTCCCATGTGGTCTCCGACGACACGCCCAAGGGCAAGGGGGCGCTGTTGTTCAAGAAGCTTGCCGAGGAGCGTCTGCCGGGCAAGGTCAAGGTCGAGGTCTACCCCAACTCGACGCTGTTCGGCGACGCCGACGAGATCGAGGCCCTGCGCGCCAACAAGGTGCAGATGCTGGCCACCTCGCTGTCCAAGTTCGAGCCCTATACCAAGCAACTCCAGGTGTTCGACCTGCCGTTCCTGTTCGATGACCTGGAGGCCCTGAAGCGTTTCCAGAAGCGCGACAAGAGCCGCGAACTGCTGCGCTCCATGGCCAAGCACGGTATCTATGGCCTGGCCTACTGGAACAACGGCATGAAGCAGCTTTCCGCCACTCGCGAGCTGCACCGGCCGGACGATGCCAAGGGCCTGGTCTTCCGTATCCAGCCGTCGTCGGTGCTGGAAGCGCAGTTCGCCATGCTCGGCGCCACCGCCAAGCAGTTGTCCTACGCCGAGACCCTCAAGGCCATGCAGGCCGGCAGCGTGCAGGGCACCGAGAACACCTGGTCGAACCTCGCCGGACAGAAGATCGACAGCGTGCAGCCGTACATCACCGAGACCAATCACGGCGCGCTCAGCTACATGCTGATCACCAGTTCGGCGTTCTGGACCGGCATTCCCTACCAGACCCGCACCGAACTGGAGAGCATCGTCGACGAGGTCACTCTGGTGGTGAACAAGGAAGCCGAAGCGCTCAACCAGAAGGAGCGCGAGCACCTGCTGGCAGCCGGCAAGAGCCGCCTGGTCAGCCTCAGCGCGGAAGAGCACGAGGCCTGGCGCAACGCCATGAAGCCGCTGTGGAAGAACTACGAGGCGCAGATCGGTAGTGACGTGTTGCGCGCGGCCCAGGTGGTCAACCGCAAGCGCTGATCGGCCGCTGGCTATTCCCGTCAGCGGGGATAGCCACAAGCCTTGCGGGTGTTTCTGCCGGGTGCTTTGCGGGACACTAGGGGAGTATCGGTATCCGGAGCGGACCATGACCGCCAGCGAAGAGAAATTCACCCGCCAGACGCTGCTCGACGTGCAGCCTCTGACTCCCAACCTGTTCACCCTGCGTACCAGCCGTGACGCGGGATTCCGGTTCCGCGCCGGGCAATTCGCCCGGCTCGGCGTGTACAAGCCCAGCGGCAGTATCGTCTGGCGCGCCTACTCGATGGTTTCGGCGCCTCATGACGAATTCCTCGACTTCTTTTCCATCGTCGTCCCGGACGGCGAGTTCACCAGCGAACTCAGCCGCCTGCGCGAGGGCGACCAGTTGCTGGTCGATCGCCAGGCCTTCGGCTTCCTCACCCTCGACCGCTTCGTGGATGGTCGTGACCTTTGGCTGCTGGCCACCGGTACCGGTGTGGCGCCGTTCGTCTCGATCCTGCAGGACTTCGAGGTCTGGGAGCGCTTCGAAAGCATCAAGCTGGTCTACAGCGTGCGTGAGAGCAAGGAGCTGGCCTACCGCGAGCTGATCGCCGGCCTCGCCGAGCGCGAATACCTGGCCGAGCATGCCCACAAGCTGCAGTTCATTCCGGTGGTGACCCGCGAGCAGGTACCCGGTTGCCTGAACGGACGTATCACCACGCTGATCGAGAACGGCGATCTGGAGCGTGCCGCCGACCTGGAACTGACCCCGGAGCATTCGCGGGTGATGCTCTGCGGCAACCCGCAGATGATCGAGGACACCCGCGCCGTGCTGAAGGCTCGCGGCATGAACCTCAGTCTGACGCGGCGCCCGGGGCAGGTGGCGGTGGAGAACTACTGGTAGGTGCTTGCCCGCGCAGTAGCGGCGGATAGCGCCGCCGCCCGGCGTGTTGTCCGGCAATGAAAAAGGGCCCGTTCGGGCCCTTTTTCATTGTTCCGCCGACGCGATCACGACTTGTTCTGCTGGGCTTTCAGCAGATCGCGGATCTCGGTCAGCAGGGTTTCCTCGGCACTCGGCACTGGCGGTTCGGACGGCGCGACGGCTTCTTCGCGCTTGAGGCGGTTGATCGCCTTGACCCCCATGAAGATGGCGAAGGCCACGATGACGAAGTCGAGTACGGTCTGAATGAACTTGCCATAGGCCAGCACCACCGCCGGCATGTCGCCTTCGGCGGCCTTCAACGTTATCGCCAGGTCGGAGAAGTCGACTCCGCCGATCAGCAGTCCGATCGGCGGCATGATCACATCGCCCACGAAGGACGAGACGATCTTGCCGAAGGCCGCGCCGATGATGATACCGACAGCCATATCCACGACATTGCCCTTGACGGCAAAGGCTTTGAATTCACTCAGAAGACCCATGGGTTCACTCCCTGTATTTCGCTAATAGGTAAAGGCAGTCTAATGCAGCCTTCGGCAAGTTGCTCAGGCTGGAAGATTGGTGTTTTGGTTCCCCCCGGCAACGCGAAAATTCGCAAGGCATACGTTTGCGTCGGGTCTTGTGGGGAGAAACGAAGTTTAGAGGAAAAACATTACACTCATGTCGATTTTCAGGAATTCGCCAAGAAAGAAGACAAAGCAACTTCGGCAACTTGGAACTGCGCCATGCAGATGCCGGAAGTTGAAGTTGGAGTGGCGAGGTTCTCCGACCTAACTTCGCAGGCAAATAACGAAGGTGAACTCGTTTACCGGCGAGCGGACTGGGAGTGCTTGGTGCACCAGCGCGGGCTTTCTTCGGCTGGCGGTCTTTTTTATTTCTTTTTGCGATTCATGGGCGCATTGATATTCCTAATCGGCGCGGTGAGGTTTTTCAATTTAGCGTCGCCGGCGGCGCTCCTTACCTTGGTCGGGCGCAACAAGACGCCTGACAAGCCATTAGGAGCTCTTCCATGAACCCTTCCCTGAACGCCTTCCGTCCCGGCCGCCTGCTGGTGGCGGCAAGCCTGACCGCCAGCCTCCTGTCGCTGTCCGTGCAGGCCGCGACCCTGACCCGTGACAACGGTGCGCCAGTGGGCGACAACCAGAACTCGCAGACCGCCGGGCCCAACGGTTCGGTGCTGCTGCAGGACGTGCAACTGCTGCAGAAGCTGCAACGTTTCGACCGCGAGCGTATTCCCGAACGCGTGGTGCATGCCCGCGGCACCGGCGCCCATGGCGAGTTCGTCGCCAGTGCCGATATCAGCGACCTGAGCATGGCCAAGGTCTTCCGCAAGGGCGAGAAGACCCCGGTATTCGTGCGCTTCTCCGCGGTGGTGCACGGCAACCACTCCCCGGAAACCCTGCGCGATCCGCGCGGTTTCGCCACCAAGTTCTATACCGCAGACGGCAATTGGGACCTGGTGGGCAACAACTTCCCGACCTTCTTCATCCGCGATGCGATCAAGTTCCCGGACATGGTCCATGCCTTCAAGCCGGACCCGCGCAGCAACCTCGACGACGACTCGCGACGCTTCGATTTCTTCTCCCACGTGCCGGAGGCGACCCGCACCCTGACCCTGCTGTATTCCAACGAGGGCACCCCGGCCAGCTACCGGGAAATGGACGGCAACAGCGTGCATGCCTACAAGCTGGTCAACGCCAGGGGCGAAGTGCACTACGTGAAGTTCCACTGGAAGAGCCTGCAGGGCCAGAAGAACCTCGATCCGAAACAGGTGGCGGAAGTCCAGGGGCGCGACTACAGCCACATGACCAATGACCTGGTGAGCGCGATCCGGAAGGGCGACTTCCCGAAATGGGACCTGTACATCCAGGTGCTCAAGCCCGAGGACCTGGCGAAATTCGACTTCGACCCGCTGGACGCGACCAAGATCTGGCCGGGCATTCCCGAGCGCAAGATCGGCCAGATGGTGCTGAACCGCAACGTCGACAACTTCTTCCAGGAAACCGAACAGGTCGCCATGGCGCCGTCGAACCTGGTGCCGGGCATCGAGCCCTCCGAGGATCGCCTGCTCCAGGGACGGCTGTTCGCCTACGCCGATACCCAGATGTACCGGGTCGGCGCCAACGGCCTGGGCCTGCCGGTCAACCGCCCGCGCAGCGAGGTCAATACCGTCAACCAGGACGGCGCGCTGAACGCCGGACACAGTACCAGCGGGGTGAACTACCAGCCGAGCCGGCTCGATCCGCGCGAGGAGCAGGCCAGCGCCCGCTACGTGCGGACCCCGCTGAGCGGCACCACCCAGCAGGCGAAGATCCAGCGCGAGCAGAACTTCAAGCAGACCGGCGAGCTGTTCCGCTCCTACGGCAAGAAGGACCAGGCCGACCTGATCGCCAGTCTCGGCGGGGCGTTGGCGATCACCGACGACGAGAGCAAGTACATCATGCTTTCCTACTTCTACAAGGCTGACAGCGACTACGGCACGGGCCTGGCCAAGGTGGCCGGGGCCGATCTGCAGCGCGTCCGGCAACTGGCGGCGAAGCTCCAGGATTGATCGCAACCGGGGCGGCCATCCAGGCCGCCCTTCCTCTATCGGTTTGGTGGGAGATGACGACGATGCGAGGTTGGATTCTGGCAGGCTTGCTGCTCGCGGCGCTGGCCGCGCAAGCTGGCGAGGTGCATGGGGTCGAGGTCGAAGCGCGGTTGCGCGACTACTTCTTCGATGCCGCCCGACGCGGTGACCAGGCCATGCTGAAGGAGTTCGTCGAGGCCGGCTTCGACCTCGATGTGCAGGATGCCAAGGGCTATACCGGGCTGATCCTGGCCGCCTACCACGGCCATGGCGGAGCGGTGGAACAATTGCTGGAGGCCGGTGCCGACCCCTGCGTCCAGGATGCGCGCGGCAACACCGCCCTGATGGGCGCCATCTTCAAGGGCGAGGTCCGCATCGCCCGGCGCCTGATCGGCGCGCAATGCAGCCCCGACCAGCGCAACGGCGCAGGGCAGACCGCGGCCATGTACGCGGCGCTGTTCAAGCGCGAGGAGCTGCTCCAGGCGCTGTCGGCGCGCGGTGCCGACCTTGGCGCCCGCGATGCGTTGGGCAACAGCGTGGAAAGCCTGCGACGCGGCGAACTGAACGGCACTGCGGCGGCGAGGTGATCGGGGGCAATGTTCGGAGGAGGCCTGCTGGGCTAGTCTGGAGGTGTCGTATACAACGTCAGAGGAGGTCCGTCATGCCGCTCGAGCAACATCCGCTTTCCCGGGAGTTTCCGGATTTTCATGCCGAACTGAAGCAACTTCATGGCAACGACGCCCACTTCACTCGCCTGGCGGCGGACTATGAGAGCCTCGACAAGCGCATCTATGAGGTCGAGGGCGGTCGCGAACCCCTCGACGACCTGGCGCTGCAGGGGTTGAAGCAGCAACGGGTGCAACTCAAGGACGAAATCGCCGAGAGGCTGAGGAAGGCCAACGGAAAAGGCCATTGATTCATTCACGACAACGGCATGAAAAAGGGCGCCTCCGGCGCCCTTTTTCATGTGGGCATGCTCAGAAGGCGCCGCCGAAACGGAAACTCTGTCCGACCGCGACGAAACCCAGGCCCACCAGGGTGATCGCGGCGATGTGCCAGCCCAGCTTCGGCAGGCTCTCGGCGTCCAGGTTCGGGATCAGGCGCAGGCGCGCATGCACGCCCAGGGCGGCGGTCGCCGCCAGGAGCAGCAGCTTGAGCTGCAGGGCACGGGCCACCGGCGTGGCGCCGAACCAGTGGTCGAACGGCAGCCACAGGCTGGCCAGCCACAGGCCGCTGACCACCTGCAGCAGCAGGGCGGGGATGCCGATCCGCTCGTAGACCTGCTCGAAGGCGCGGATCGCCTGGGGATCGCGGCGGCGCAGGGCGCCGGGGAGGATGCCGAGGGCCAGGACCAGGTGGCCGCCGACCCAGATCGCGGCACCCAGCAGGTGCAGGAACAGCAGTGTGCGCATGGAAGTCTCCTTGTCCGGCCATCAGTGTCGCGCGAAGCGCGGTCGATCGAGGCTGATCGGAATCAAGCCAGCGGCTATCATCTGCGCTTTGCCCGCGAGAGGAGTTCCCATGGCCAAGGCCAAGCGCATGTACGGCTGCACCGAGTGTGGCGCGACCTTCCCGAAATGGGCCGGCCAGTGCGCGGACTGCGGGGCCTGGAACACCCTGGTGGAGACCGTCGTCGAGGCCGCGCCGAGCGGCTCCGGCCGCGGCGGCTGGGCCGGCCAGCAGGCCAACCTGAAGACCCTGGCGGAGGTCAGCGTCGAGGAAATGCCGCGCTTCACGACCGGCTCCACCGAACTGGACCGGGTTCTCGGCGGCGGCCTGGTGGACGGTTCGGTGGTGCTGATCGGCGGCGATCCCGGCATCGGCAAGTCGACCATTCTCCTGCAGACCCTTTGCAACCTGGCCAGCCGCGTCCCGGCGCTGTACGTCACCGGCGAGGAATCCCAGCAGCAGGTGGCGATGCGCGCGCGGCGCCTGTCGTTGCCGGAAGACAAGCTCAAGGTGATGACCGAGACCAGCATCGAAACCATCATCGCCACCGCGCGCCAGGAGCAGCCGCGGGTGATGGTGATCGACTCGATCCAGACCATCTTCACCGAGCAGTTGCAATCGGCGCCGGGTGGCGTCGCCCAGGTCCGCGAGAGCGCCGCGATGCTGGTGCGCTATGCCAAGCAGAGCGGCACGGCGATCTTCCTGGTCGGCCACGTGACCAAGGAAGGCGCCCTGGCCGGCCCGCGGGTGCTCGAACACATGGTCGACACCGTACTGTATTTCGAGGGCGAATCAGACGGCCGCCTGCGCCTGCTGCGGGCGGTGAAGAACCGCTTCGGCGCGGTCAACGAACTGGGAGTGTTCGGCATGACCGACAAAGGCCTGAAGGAAGTGAGCAACCCTTCGGCGATCTTCCTCACGCGGGCCCAGGAAGCGGTGCCCGGCAGCGTGGTGATGGCCACCTGGGAAGGCTCGCGGCCGATGCTGGTGGAGGTCCAGGCGCTGGTCGACACCAGTCACCTGGCGAATCCGCGGCGGGTGACCCTGGGCCTCGACCAGAACCGCCTGGCGATGCTGCTGGCGGTGCTGCACCGGCACGGCGGTATCCCGACCTACGACCAGGACGTGTTCCTCAACGTGGTGGGTGGGGTCAAGGTGCTGGAAACCGCCTCCGACCTGGCGTTGATGGCGGCGGTGATGTCCAGCCTGCGCAACCGCCCGCTGCCGCACGACCTGCTGGTGTTCGGCGAGGTCGGGCTGTCCGGCGAGGTGCGTCCGGTGCCGAGCGGCCAGGAGCGCCTGAAGGAAGCCGGCAAGCATGGTTTCAAGCGTGCCATCGTACCCCTCGGCAACGCGCCGAAGGAGGCGCCGGCGGGATTGCAGGTGATCGCCGTGACGCGCCTCGAGCAGGCCCTGGACGCCCTCTTCGAGTGACCCGCCTCAGTCGTCGTGGGCGCTGACCAGCAGGGCCAGCTCGCGCTCGAGGAGTTCCTCGTCGCCCAGGTTCAGTTCCACCAGGCGGCGCAGGTGGCTGATGGAGTCGAGGTCGATGTGCTGGCATTCGAAGCCGAGCAGGCCGTCGCGAGCCCAGGCCAGGCTGATCTCCATGCGGATCAGTACATCCAGGCCCAGGTACAGGCGGGCCTCGAAGGGCCGTTGCGGGTCGCCGTTCCAGTCCTGCGGCTGGCCGACCAGGATGCCGTGCAGGGAGACGTCGTGGAGCAAGACCTCCCAGCGCCGTTCGCCCTGGAGGATCTCGCTGTCGGCGTCGAAGGCGATCCGGTGGAAACGTCGACGTTCGTCGTGCTGGTCACTCATGTCGCGATCCCTCGGTGCGCGCTGCTGGATACCACTATAGCCAAGCCATGCCGGCGGGGAAGTGGCGGAATTCGATCGGCGGTGCCGTCCGTCCCCGCCTGTGCGGCTGGATCGGCGGCATGTGTCCGAGTTTGACAGTTCGTCAAGTCTCGCCAAAGCTGCTAAAGCGTTTTTCTCCAAAATACAACTGCGGAGCGCAGACATGGACAAGCGACTTTTGAGCAAGGGGTTGGTTCTGGGGCTGCTGAGCCTGGGCAGCATGACGGCACACGCCGACGCGGCAGGCGGTAATGGCTGTGGTTGGGGCAACATGGTGTTCGAGGGCCAGCGCGGCCTGTTCCCGCACCTGCTGGCCACCACCACCAACGGTACCTCGGGCAACGCCACCTTCGGCATGACCTCCGGGACCAACGGTTGCAACACCAATGCACGCCTGGGCTACGGCGGCCGCTCGATCTTCGCCATGAACGGGATGCTCGACAACATCGCCGAGGACATGGCCAAGGGCCAGGGCGAAGCGCTCGACGCCTATGCCGTGCTGCTCGGCGTGGAAGCCAAGGACCGGGCGCACTTCGCCCAGGTCACCCAGCAGCATTTCGGCGAGATCTTCGCGAGCAAGGATGCGACGGGCGAACAGGTCCTGAGCAACACCCTGGCGGTGATGAGTCGCGACGGCACCCTGGCGCGCTACGCCAAGCAACCGGCCTGAGACCTCAGGCCCAGGAAAGAGCCCGCTACGGCGGGCTTTTTCGTGTGCGCGGCCTGCCCGCCGGAGGTTGCCGCCTTCGTTGCCACGGCAGACGAACGGCTTGGGCATGCGGCGTTTTCCCAGGGCGCTTCCTACGGAGAGGGCAAGGTCGCGCCGAAGCGTTTTCGCCTGGCCGGCCCTTGTCGGCCATGGACTTTTCCGGCGGATTCCTGCGACATTGCGCCTACCGCCATCGCGCGGTAACCGCTCTAGACTAAGGTCGTATGACCCCTGGTCGGTTCGCGGCTAGAATTTTCGCTGCAGAACTGCGCCCTCCATCTGTCGGAAGCCAAACACTATGAACAATAACAATAGCCTGCTACGTCACCTCGCCTGGCTGGTGGTGGCGATCGTGGGCGCCGCGGCCCTGGGCGTCGTCGCCCTGCGTCGTGGCGAAGCGATCAACGCCTTGTGGATCGTGGTGGCGGCGGTGGCCATCTACCTGGTCGCCTACCGTTACTACAGCCTGTTCATCGCCAGCAAGGTGATGCAACTGGACCCCAACCGCGCCACTCCCGCGGTACTCAACAACGATGGCCTGGACTACGTCCCGACCAACAAGCACATCCTCTTCGGCCACCACTTCGCCGCCATCGCCGGCGCCGGTCCGCTGGTCGGTCCGGTCCTTGCCGCGCAGATGGGCTACCTGCCCGGCACCCTCTGGCTGATCGCCGGCGTAGTCCTCGCCGGCGCGGTGCAGGACTTCATGGTCCTGTTCATCTCCAGCCGCCGCAACGGCCGCTCGCTGGGTGAGCTGGTGCGCGAGGAAATGGGCCAGGTGGCCGGGACCATCGCGCTGTTCGGCGCCTTCCTGATCATGATCATCATCCTCGCGGTGCTCGCGCTGATCGTGGTGAAGGCTCTGGCCGACAGCCCCTGGGGCATGTTCACCGTCCTCGCGACCATTCCCATCGCGCTGTTCATGGGCGTCTACATGCGCTTCATCCGCCCCGGCCGGATCGGCGAGATCTCGATCATCGGGGTGTTCCTCCTGCTCGGTTCGATCTGGCTCGGCGGGCAGGTCGCGGCCAGTCCGGAATGGGCGCCGCATTTCACCTTCAGTGGAATCCAGATCACCTGGATGCTGATCGGCTACGGCGCCGTCGCCTCGGTACTGCCGGTGTGGCTGCTGCTGGCGCCGCGCGACTACCTGTCGACCTTCCTCAAGATCGGCACCATCATCGGCCTGGCGATCGGCATCCTGATCGTCATGCCGGAACTGAAGATGCCGGCCCTGACCCAGTTCACCGACGGCACCGGCCCGGTCTGGAAAGGCAGCCTGTTCCCGTTCCTGTTCATCACCATCGCCTGCGGCGCGGTGTCCGGCTTCCACGCGCTGATCTCCTCGGGGACCACGCCGAAGCTGCTCAACCGCGAGCCCGACGCCCGCTACATCGGCTACGGCGGCATGCTGATGGAGTCCTTCGTGGCGATCATGGCGATGGTCGCCGCCTCGGTGATCGAGCCGGGCATCTACTTCGCCATGAACAGCCCGCCGGCGGTGGTCGGCGCCGACGTCAACGCGGTGGCCGCGACCGTCAGCAGCTGGGGCTTCGCCATCACGCCGGAGCAACTCACCCAGACCGCCCAGGACATCGGCGAGACCACCATCCTGGCCCGTGCCGGCGGCGCGCCGACCCTGGCGGTGGGGATCGCGCACATCCTCCACCAGGTGCTGCCGGGCGAGAACACCATGGCCTTCTGGTACCACTTCGCGATCCTCTTCGAGGCCTTGTTCATCCTCACCGCGGTGGACGCCGGCACCCGTGCCGGGCGCTTCATGCTGCAGGACCTGCTGGGCAACTTCGTGCCGGCGCTGAAGAAGACCGAGTCGTGGACCGCCAACATCATCGGCACCGGCGGCTGCGTGGCGCTGTGGGGCTGGCTGCTGTACCAGGGCGTGGTCGACCCGCTGGGCGGGATCAATACCCTGTGGCCGCTGTTCGGCATTTCCAACCAGATGCTCGCCGGCATCGCGCTGATGCTCGCCACCGTGGTCCTGATCAAGATGAAGCGCCAGCAGTATGTCTGGGTCACCATCCTGCCGGCGGCCTGGTTGCTGATCTGCACCACCACCGCGGGCCTGATCAAGATCTTCGACAGCAACCCGGCGGTCGGCTTCGTCGCTCTTGGCGAGAAGTACGCCACCGCGCTGGATGCCGGCCAGGTGCTGGCGCCGGCCAAGGATATCGGCCAGATGCAGCACGTGGTGCTGAACGCCTACATCAACGCCGGTCTGACCGTGCTGTTCCTGCTGGTGGTCTTCAGCGTACTGTTCTACGCCATCAAGGTCGGCATCGCGGCCTGGGGCAAGAGCGAGCGGACCGACAAGGAAACCCCGTTCGAGCCCATCCCCGACGCCTGACCGGCCGCGCTCCCCGGTTCGCCGGGGAGCCTTAACGAGGAACTCGCCATGTTCAACGACCTCAGCCGCATGGGCAAATACCTGGGCCAGGCCGCCCGGATGCTGGTCGGCATGCCCGACTACGACACCTATGTCGAGCACATGCGCAACAAGCACCCGGACAAGCCGGTGATGACCTACGAGGAGTTCTTCCGCGAGCGCCAGGAGGCGCGCTACGGTGGCGGCAAGGGTCGGCCGATCCGCTGCTGCTGAATCCCCATCCTTCCGCGGGCCACGTCTGACGTGGCCCGCGTCTTTTCTGGAAGTTGCGCATGTCCGAAGTAGCCAACGACAACCACGCCCCGATCCCCGTCACCGTGCTCACCGGCTTCCTCGGCGCCGGCAAGACCACCCTGCTCAAGTACCTGCTGCAGGCCGAGCACGGCATGAAGATCGCGGTGATCGAGAACGAGTACAGCGAGACGCCGATCGACGGCCAGTTGCTCGGCGTCGAGCCGGTGCAGGTGATGACGCTGTCCAACGGCTGCGTCTGCTGCTCGATCAACACCGACCTGGAAAAGGCCCTGTTCCTCCTGCTGGAGCGCCGCGACAACGGCGAGATCGACTTCGACCGCCTGGTGATCGAGTGCACCGGCCTGGCCGATCCGGCGCCGGTGGCGCAGACCTTCTTCGCCGACGAGGAACTCTGCCAGCGCTACGTGCTGGACGGCATCATCACCCTGGTGGACGCCGCCAACGCCGAGCGTCACCTGCAGGAAACCATCGCCCAGGCCCAGGTCGGCTTCGCCGACCGCATCCTGGTGAGCAAGACCGACCTGGTCGACGCCGCCACCTTCGAGGCCCTGGGACAGCGCCTGCAACGGATCAACCGGAGGGCGCTGGTGCATGTGGTCGAGCACGGCCGCATCGACCTGGCGCACCTGCTCGACGTACGTGGCTTCAACCTCAACGCCGACCTCGGTCCTGGCATCGGCCTGCGCCCGCTGCGAGCGGTGGCAGCCAAGGACAGCCGCGATCGCATCGGCACCCTGGTACTGCGCAGCGACACGCCGCTCGATCTCGAAAGGCTGAGCGAGTTCATGGACGACCTGTTGCAGTGGCATGGCAATTCCCTGCTGCGCTACAAGGGCGTGCTGAACATCGCCGGCGAGCCGCGTCGCCTGGTGTTCCAGGGCGTGCTGCGACTCTACGGCTTCGACTGGGATAGCGAGTGGCGGGACGACGAGGCGCGCGAGAGCGTGATCGTGTTCATCGGCGACAACCTGCCGGAGGACAGTATCCGCGAGGGCTTCGAACGCATCGTCGAAGGCCGCTGAGGCGCATCGACGCCAAAGGAGCGTGGAAATGGACAGGAACGCATTGATCGGCGCCTGGCGGGACTGCATCCGTGGCGCGGACAAATCCTGGGTGCTGTTCGCCCAGGGCACTTGCGTGATCCTCACGCAGCCGGAGCCGGACCTCGCGGCCCAGGCGCGGGCATTGCTGGCCGAGTGGGGAGCGGTACAGGTCGGCACGCCGGCGGGCGACTTCGGTGTGATCACCCTGGACAACGGCCGCGGCTGGGTGGTGACCGGGCATCACCCGGACATCCTTACCTTCGTCCCTCGCGAGGAACTGGAGGAGGACGCCGGCGAGCTGCTCGTCGGCATGCACGGCCGCTCCCGGCGGGGCGAGGATGCCGAGGCCTTGGCGGTGATCCATGTCGAGGACCGGCGATAACGCTACCCGGCGCCTCCTCCCTCGGAGGAAATGAAAAAGCCCGGCATTTGCCGGGCTCTTTCGTCTTGCCTTGTCGCTTAGTTGCCGTAGACCGGGAACTTGGCGCAGATCGCCTTGACCTTCTCGCGTACGCCGTCGACCACGGACTCGTCGCCCATGTTCTCGAGGATGTCGCAGATCCAGCCGGCCAGCTCGCGGCACTCGGCTTCCTTGAAGCCGCGGGTGGTCACGGCCGGGGTACCGATGCGCAGGCCGGAGGTGACGAACGGCGAGCGCGGGTCGTTCGGGACCGAGTTCTTGTTCACGGTGATGAACGCGCGGCCGAGGGCGGCGTCGGCGTCTTTGCCGGTGATGTCCTGCTTGATCAGGGAGAGCAGGAACAGGTGGTTCTGGGTGCCGCCGGAAACCACGTCGAAACCGCGGTCGAGGAAGACCTGGGCCATGCTCTGGGCGTTCTTCAGGACCTGCTGTTGGTAGGTCTTGAACTCCGGCTGCAGGGCTTCCTTGAAGCACACCGCCTTGGCCGCGATCACGTGCTCCAGCGGACCGCCCTGGGCGCCGGGGAATACCGCGGAGTTGAGCTTCTTCTCGATCTCCTCGTTGGCGCGCGCCAGGATCAGGCCACCGCGCGGACCGCGCAGGGTCTTGTGGGTGGTGGTGGTGACCACGTCGGCGAACGGCACCGGGTTCGGGTAGACGCCAGCGGCGACCAGGCCGGCGACGTGGGCCATGTCGACGAACAGGTAGGCGCCGACCTTGTCGGCGATGGCGCGGAAGCGGGCGAAATCGAGGACCTGGGAATAGGCGGAGAAGCCGGCGACGATCATCTTCGGCTTGTGCTCCACGGCCAGGCGCTCGACTTCGTCGTAGTCGATCAGGCCATTGGCGTCGATGCCGTACTGCACGGCGTTGTACAGCTTGCCGGAGGAGGAGACGCTGGCGCCGTGGGTCAGGTGGCCGCCATGGGCCAGGCTCATGCCGAGGATGGTGTCGCCGGCCGACAGCAGGGCCAGGTAGACCGCGGCGTTGGCCTGGGAGCCGGCGTGCGGCTGGACGTTGGCGTAATCGGCGCCGAACAGTTGCTTGGCGCGGTCGATGGCCAGTTGCTCGACGATATCGACGTACTCGCAGCCGCCGTAGTAGCGCTTGTGCGGATAACCTTCGGCGTACTTGTTGGTCAGCACCGAACCCTGGGCTTCCATCACCGCCGGGCTGGTGTAGTTCTCGGAGGCGATCAGCTCGATGTGCTCTTCCTGGCGCTGGGCTTCCTGCTCCATCGCGGCAAAGAGTTCGGCATCGTAGCGGGCGAGGGTCAAATCACGGCTGAACATGGCGGTCCTCATAAGGATCGGTGCTGGGAAAAGGCGCGCATTCTAACCCATGCGGCGGGTGCTGGCACATGAAAGGCCATCATGTCGCGGATAAGCGGCGCTCAAGCGCGCCGCACGGCGGCTCAGCCCTCGTTGAACATGAACAGCACGTCGCTGGCGTAGAGCATGCCGAACTGCTCGGCGGGCATCGGCCGGCCGAACAGGTAGCCTTGCACCTCGTCGCAGCCGTGCTCGCGAAGGAAGTCCAGCTGGGCCTGGCTCTCCACGCCCTCGGCGATCACCATCAGGTTCAGGCTGTGGGCCATGGCAATGATCGCCCGGGCGATCTGTGCGTCCTGTTCGCCGTGGGGCAGGCCGTCGACGAAGCTGCGGTCGATCTTCAACACGTCGATGGGGAACTGCTTGAGGTAGTTCAGCGAGGAGTAGCCGGTGCCGAAGTCGTCCACCGCGATGGCCAGGCCGAGGCGCTTGAGCCCGGAGAGGATCTGCATGGCCTCGGCGACGTCACTCATCAGGATGCTTTCGGTCAGTTCCAGCTCCAGGCATGCCGGCGGGATGCCTGTCTCGTAGAGGATCGCGGCGATCCGCTCGCCCAACTGGCCATCGGCGAACTGCCGTGCCGAGAGGTTCACCGAGACCTTTGGCACCCGCACCTTGGCCTTGTGCCAGCTGCGCAACTGCTTGCAGGCTTCCGCCAGCAGCCAGTCGCCGACCTGGGCCACCAGGCCGATCTCCTCCAGCACCGGAATGAACTCGCTCGGCGGAACCAGTCCGCGGCGCGGATGCTGCCAGCGCAGCAGGGCCTCGGCGCCGGTCAGGCGGCGGCCGTCGCCGGTGAACTGCGGCTGGTAGTGGAGGACGAACTCGCCCAGTTCAAGGGCGCGGCGCAGGTCGCTTTCCAGTTCCAGGCGCTCCAGGGCGCGAGCGTTCATCTCGGCCTGGTAGAACTGGAAGTTGTTCTTGCCCATCTCCTTGGCGTGGTACATCGCCGTGTCGGCGTTCTTCATCAGCAGGCTCAGTTCGGCGCCGTCCTGGGGCGACAAGGCCACGCCGATGCTGGCGGTGACGAAGAATTCACGGCCTTCCAGGGTGAACGGCCGGGCCAGACGGCCGAGGATCAGCTCGGCGACCTGGATCGCCCGTTTCAGGGCGATCTCGCGGTCGCCCTGGGAAGGCAGCAGCAGGGTGAATTCGTCGCCGCCCATGCGCGCCACGGTATCGTCCTGGCTGACGCAGGCGCTCAGGCGGGTCGCCACTTCCTGCAGCATGCGGTCGCCGGCGGCGTGGCCGAGGGAGTCGTTGATCGGCTTGAAGCGGTCGAGGTCGAGGAACATCAGCACCACCCACTGGCCGTTGCGCTCGGCCTGCTGCAGGGCGGTATGCAGACGGTCCTGGAACAGCGTGCGGTTGGGCAGGTGGGTGAGGGCGTCGTAGTAGGCCAGGCGGTGGATGCGCCGCTCGCTGGCCTTGCGCTCGCTGATGTCGCTGAAGAAGCAGACGAAGCTGACCAGGTCGCCTTCCTCGTCACGCACCGCGGTGATGCCGACCCAGGACGGATAGAGTTCGCCGGTCTTGCGCTTCTGCAGGATCTCGCCTTCCCAGCTGCCGCTGTGCTGCAGGCTGGCGAGCACGTGCTTGAGCTGGTTGGCTTCCTGGCGGTCGGCGGTGAGCAGGCGCGGCTGCTGGTCGAGCACGTCGGCCGGGCTGTAGCCGGTCAGGCGCGAGAAGGAATCGTTGACCTGGACGATGTAGCCGGCCGGGTCGGTGACCATGATCGCCGCCGTGGAGTGTTCGAATACCGTCGCCGCCATCCGCAGCTCGCGTTCGGCGCGGCGCTGCTGGCTGATGTCGCGGGCGATGCCGAGCAGGCCTTCGAAGCGGTCGTGCTCGTCCCACATCAGGACGATCCGCAGTTCGATGGGAATCTTGCGTCCGTCGGCGCGCAGGCAGTCGAGGGCGAACAGATGCTGGCCAGGGTTTTCCCGCAGCTCGGCGAGCTTCTGGCGGTCGCCGATGGCGTGCCGCACGCGGCGCAGCAGGCCGTTCAGGCGGCCGAGCTGGCGCGGGTTGGTGGCGGTCTGATGGAGGCCGTTGAGCAGCGCCCATTCCGGGCTGTAGCCGAACACGTGCTGTACCGAGGGGCTGACGTAGCTGGCGTTGAGTTCGGCGTCGGTGGAGAAGATCACGTCGCTGATGTTTTCCGCCAGCATGCGGTAGCGTCGGCCGTTCTCGCGCAGCGCGTTGTTCGCCTCGACGGTGAAGGTGATGTCCTTGGCCACGCCGATCAGGCGCGCCACGCGACCGCTGCGGTCGCGGCTGAAGGCCTGCTCGCGGATGTCGAACCAGTGCCAGCGGCCGTCGCGGTGGCGCCAGCGCAGTTGGCTGTCGAGCAGCAGGCCGTCGCCGACCACGTGCTGCAGGTTGCGGATGCGCCAGTAGTATTCCTGGTCGTCGGGGTGCAGCAGGGTTTCCCAGAAGTTCTCGCCCATCCGCGCCAGTTCTTCCTGGTTGTAGCCCAGTTGCTGGCCCAGGTGATGGTTGCTGAAGATCACCCGGCGCGCGTGCAGGTCGTGGATGTAGAGGGTATCGGGCACCGCCTGGACCGCGTCCGACCAGAACTTCTCGCGCTCGATCAGCGACAGTTCGACTTCCTTGCGACTGTTGACGTCGGACAGGCTGAGGGTCACCGCATGCCATTCGCCGGGGTTTTCCGGCAGGCGCAGTTGCAACCACAGGTGCCGCGGCGTGCTCTTGCCGCAGCGCAGCGTGGCTTCAAGTTCGAGTACCGGCCGGCGCTCGATGAGCGCCTCGATCACCTGCAGGCGCAGGCTGTCCGGTTGTAGCGGGCCGTGGTCGAGCAAGCGCTGCCAGGCCTGTTCGGTGGAATCGATCTGTAGCAGGCGGCGACTGACATCGTTGATCTCGGTGATGCGGATCCGCTCCAGCAGCGCCTGCTGCCGCCCGGGTTCGCCGGCGAGCCAGGCGCGCAGTGCGGCGCAGCTGTCCAGGCCTTGCTCCACAAGAGCCTGGCGCAGGGCGGAGAGGTCGAGCACGCAGAGGGCCACGCCGACCCCTTCGAAGATGTCCTGGTAGCGCCGCCGGGTTTCCTCCAGGACGCCGAGGGCGTGCTGTTCCTCGGTGACGTCGCGCAACACCCAGACCTGCCCGCCCTGGAGTATCTGCTCGCGGAGGGTCCAGGCCTGGTCGGCGAGCGCCGGATAGCTGGCCAGCGGATGGCGGCTGAGGGTGAACGTTCGCGGCTCGCCGCGCACCCGCAGCGGCAGCAGCTCGCTACGGGTCTCTCCGTCGCCACCGGCGTCCGTCAGCCAGCCTGGCTCGAGGTCCGGCAGCAGGCCCAGCAGATGATGCTGGCGGGCCTGGGCCGAACTGATGCCGAAGAGGCGTTCGGCCTGGGGATTGAGGTAGCTGAGGCGGCCGTCGGCGCGGGTCACCAGCACCCGCTCGTCGATCGCCGCCAGTGCCGTGGCCGCCTGGCGCAGGCTGCGCTGCGAGGCCAGGGTCATGGCGCGCAGGCCCTGTTGCTCGCGGTGCAGGCGCAGCAGCATGTACACGGTGACGCCGACCAGCAGGAGGAAGATCGCCAGCTCGCCGCCGATTCCCGGCAGCAGGCCGAGCCGCACTCGCGTGCTGTCGTAGAGCCCGCGAAGCTGCCAGTCGCTGTTGCGCAGCGGTTCCACGCCGAGGGTCTGCATGTCGTCGAGCAGCGCCGTGCTCCCCGGGGTATGCCAGAGCACCCGCCCGGCGTATTGGTCTTCCAGGCGCCAGAGCAGGTTGCCGGTGGGCAGGTCGGGACTCCACTGGGCGAGGCTGTCGCTGGCCAGGTGCAACAGCCAGAAGCCACTGTCGCGGCGGCTGCCGGGTTCGCGCAGGGTCAGGTAGAGGGATTCGCCGTCGCGCGGGTCGAGGCAATAGTGGTAGAGGCCGGAGCCGGCGTGCTGGCGCAACTGCTCGGGCAGCGTCGTTTCCGGCGACGGGCTGTCCGTCTGCAGGGCGCTGTCCACCCATTGCAACTGGCGCACCTGCGGCAGCGCATCGCTGATGCGCGGCAACAGCCTGCCCTGTATCTCGCCACGCTCGCTGGGGGGCACGCCCGGGAGCAGGGCGAGGGCGGTGCGCGCCTTGAGTTCGAGGGTCAGGGACAGGCGGTCGTTGAGACGATCGAGCTGGGCCGCGGCTCGCTCGTGTTCGAAGCGTTCCTGCTGGCGCAGCTCCTGGCTCATCTGCCAGAGCAGCAGGCCGAGCATCAACAGGACCAGCAACAGCAGGCCAGCCTTGGCTGCCGGTCGGTCGGGTACGGTCAGTGGGTCGCCGGCGGGAGGCGGCGACGGGGTTAGCGAGGGGGTCGACACTGACCGGAATTCCTGGGGGAGGTGTGATTCGGTAGACAGTTAGGATGCCCGGAAGCAAGGCCAAGTGCCAGTATCGCCGACGAGCGTCACGGTCCTTTCCGGCTGTCGAGGCACTTTGTCGCAGGACCGGTGACGACTGATCTTCCCGAGTGTCGAGCAGGCCTCCGGGCGGCCGAAGTCGACGGCACGCGGATCGGTCCGTGCCATGCGGCGACGAGAGGGGCGCCGCCGCGGGCGCGAGGGTCAGGAGCGCGCCGGATTGGAGGCGCCATGGAGGAACATCTGCTCCAGGGTATGCGCGGAATTGGAGCTGGCCGCCCGTCCGCGACGTTCCGCATCGACCATGCCGTAGACCAGGGTGATGAACAGTTCGGTGAACACGGCCGCCGTGATGTCGATGCGAAACACGCCTTTCTGCTGTCCGCGCAGGAAGAAGGCGTCCAGCGCTTCCAGGTAGGACTGCCAGCGTGCGCCTTCGCCGTGCGGGTCGAGGAAGTCCGGGCGGTACTGGAATACCAGGAATACCAGCAGCTCGCGGTGGGTGAGGTGTTCCTTGATCAGGCGCTGCAACGCCTCCAGAGGCTCGGCATGCTCCAGGTCGCAGGCCTGGATGATCTGGTTCAGTACGGTCTCTCCGTGGTCCTCGAGCATCTGCACCAGGTTGTCCCGCGTGCCGCAGAAGCGGTGCAGGGTGGCCTTGCTTACGCCGGCCGCCTCGGCCAGTTCCTTCAGCGTCGCTCGCGGGCGGTCGACGATAGCGACTGCCAGCGCCTTGATGAGTCGCTCGTCATGGGAAATCAGGGTCATCGATGGGTCCCGGTTGGTTTTTCTGATTGTGCGCATTGTGCAGAAAACTGGCCTCGCGTCCAAAGGAATTAGCTGTCAAAAGATCATTTGAGACAATATTGACTCAATTAGCTCGAAAAAGTACCATTCGATCCGTTTTCAATCAACGGTCGGGTGTGTCATGGCTGATTTGCGTGCAATAGGAAGGATCGGGGCGTTGGCTATGGCCATCGCGTTGGCGGGTTGTGGGCCGGCGGAAGAGCGACAGGAGGCCGCCGAAATGGTGTTGCCGGTGGAGGTCCTGACGGTGCAGGCCGAGCCCCTGGCGCTGAGTTCGGAACTGCCTGGGCGGATCGAACCGGTGCGTGTCGCCGAGGTGCGCGCGCGGGTGGCCGGCATCGTCGTGCGGAAGCGCTTCGAGGAGGGCGCCGACGTCAAGGCTGGCGACCTGCTGTTCCAGATCGATCCGGCACCGCTGAAGGCTGCGGTGTCGCGCGCCGAGGGTGAGCTGGCGCGGAACCGCGCGGTGCTGTTCGAGGCGCAGGCGCGGGTGCGTCGCTACGAGCCGCTGGTGAAGATCCAGGCGGTCAGCCAGCAGGACTTCGATACCGCCACCGCCGACCTGCGCAGCGCCGAGGCGGCGACCCGCTCGGCCCAGGCCGACCTGGAGACCGCGCGCCTGAACCTCGGCTACGCCTCGGTCACTGCGCCGATCTCCGGGCGCATCGGCCGCGCGCTGGTGACCGAGGGCGCGCTGGTCGGGCAGGGCGAGGCGACGCTGATGGCGCGCATCCAGCAGCTCGATCCGATCTATGCGGATTTCACCCAGACCGCGGCCGAGGCCCTGCGCCTGCGCGACGCCCTGAAGAAAGGCACCTTGGCCGCCGGCGACAGCCAGGCGCTGACCCTGCGCGTCGAAGGGACGCCCTACGAGCGCCAGGGCGCGTTGCAGTTCGCCGACGTGGCGGTGGATCGCGGTACCGGCCAGATCGCCCTGCGCGGCAAGTTCGCCAACCCCGACGGGGTCCTGCTGCCGGGCATGTACGTGCGCGTACGTACGCCCCAGGGCATCGACAACCAGGCGATCCTGGTGCCGCAACGGGCCGTGCACCGCTCCAGCGACGGCAGCGCCCAGGTGATGGTGGTGGGCGCCGACGAGCGCGCCGAGTCGCGCAGCGTCGGTACCGGCGTCATGCAGGGTTCGCGCTGGCAGATCACCGAGGGCCTGGAGCCGGGTGACCGGGTCATAGTCGGCGGCCTGGCTGCGGTGCAGCCGGGGGTGAAGATCGTGCCGAAGCCGGATGGTGCCCAGGCGCAAGCCCAGTCACCTGCGCCGCAACAGTAAGGGCGGGTTCGCCCCGAGGATTTTCCGATGTCCGAATTCTTCATCAAGCGGCCGAACTTCGCCTGGGTGGTGGCCCTGTTCATCTCCCTGGCCGGCCTGCTGGTCATTTCCAAATTGCCGGTAGCGCAGTACCCCAATGTCGCGCCGCCACAGATCACCATCACCGCCACCTATCCCGGCGCCTCGGCGAAGGTGCTGGTGGACTCCGTCACCAGTGTGCTCGAGGAGTCGCTGAACGGCGCCAAGGGCCTGCTCTACTTCGAGTCGACCAACAACTCCAACGGCACCGCCGAGATCGTCGTCACCTTCGAGCCGGGCACCGATCCGGACCTGGCCCAGGTGGACGTGCAGAACCGCCTGAAGAAAGCCGAGGCGCGCATGCCGCAGGCGGTGCTGACCCAGGGCCTGCAGGTCGAGCAGACCAGCGCCGGTTTCCTGCTGATCTATGCGCTCAGCTACAAGGAAGGCGCTCAGCGCAGCGACACCACCGCCCTCGGCGACTACGCCGCGCGCAATATCAACAACGAGCTGCGGCGCCTGCCGGGCGTCGGCAAGCTGCAATTCTTCTCTTCCGAGGCGGCCATGCGGGTCTGGATCGATCCGCAGAAGCTGGTGGGCTTCGGCCTCTCCATCGACGACGTGAGCAATGCCATCCGCGGGCAGAACGTGCAGGTGCCGGCCGGCGCCTTCGGCAGCGCACCGGGCAGTTCCGCGCAGGAGCTGACGGCGACCCTGGCGGTGAAGGGCACCCTGGACGATCCGCAGGAGTTCGGCCAGGTAGTGCTGCGCGCCAACGAGGACGGCTCGCTGGTCCGGCTCGCCGATGTCGCGCGCCTGGAACTCGGCAAGGAGAGCTACAACATTTCCTCGCGACTGAACGGCACGCCCACCGTGGGCGGGGCGATCCAGCTGTCGCCCGGGGCCAACGCGATCCAGACCGCTACCCTGGTGAAACAGCGTCTCGCCGAACTGTCGGCGTTCTTCCCCGAGGACATGCAGTACAGCGTGCCCTACGACACCTCGCGCTTCGTCGACGTGGCCATCGAGAAGGTGATCCACACCCTGATCGAAGCGATGGTCCTGGTGTTCCTGGTGATGTTCCTGTTCCTGCAGAACGTCCGCTACACCCTGATCCCGTCCATCGTGGTGCCGGTGTGCCTGCTGGGTACACTGATGGTGATGTACCTGCTGGGGTTCTCGGTGAACATGATGACCATGTTCGGCATGGTCCTGGCGATCGGCATCCTGGTGGACGACGCCATCGTGGTGGTGGAGAACGTCGAGCGGATCATGGCGGAGGAGGGGATTTCCCCGGCCGAGGCCACGGTCAAGGCGATGAAGCAGGTATCCGGCGCCATCGTCGGCATCACCCTGGTGCTCTCGGCGGTGTTCCTGCCGCTGGCTTTCATGGCCGGTTCGGTGGGGGTGATCTACCAGCAGTTCTCGGTGTCGCTGGCGGTCTCGATCCTGTTCTCCGGCTTCCTCGCCCTGACCTTCACCCCGGCGCTGTGCGCCACGCTGCTCAAGCCCATTCCCGAAGGGCACCACGAGAAGCGCGGCTTCTTCGGCGCCTTCAACCGTGGCTTCGCCCGCGTCACCGAGCGCTATTCGCTGCTCAACTCGAAGCTGGTGGCGCGCGCCGGACGCTTCATGCTGGTGTACGCCGGCCTGGTGGCCATGCTCGGCTACTTCTACCTGCGCCTGCCGGAAGCCTTCGTGCCAACGGAAGACCTCGGCTACATGGTGGTCGACGTGCAACTGCCGCCTGGTGCTTCGCGCGTGCGCACCGATGCCACCGGCGAGGAGCTCGAGCGCTTCCTCAAGTCCCGCGAGGCGGTGGCTTCGGCGTTCCTGATCTCGGGCTTCAGCTTCTCCGGCCAGGGCGACAATGCCGCGCTGGCCTTCCCGACCTTCAAGGACTGGTCCGAGCGAGGCGCCGAGCAGTCGGCCGCCGCCGAGATCGCCGCGCTGAACGAGCATTTCGCGCTGCCCGACGATGGCACGGTCATGGCCGTGTCGCCGCCACCGATCAACGGTCTGGGTAACTCCGGCGGCTTCGCATTGCGCCTGATGGACCGTAGCGGGGTCGGCCGCGAAGCGCTGCTGCAGGCTCGCGATACTCTTCTTGGCGAGATCCAGACCAACCCGAAATTCCTTTACGCGATGATGGAAGGACTGGCCGAAGCGCCGCAACTGCGCCTGTTGATCGACCGGGAGAAGGCCCGCGCCCTGGGGGTGAGCTTCGAGACCATCAGCGGCACGCTGTCCGCTGCCTTCGGCTCGGAGGTGATCAACGACTTCACCAATGCGGGGCGCCAACAGCGGGTGGTGATCCAGGCCGAACAGGGCAACCGGATGACCCCGGAAAGCGTGCTCGAGCTATACGTGCCTAACGCTGCTGGCAACCTGGTACCGCTCAGCGCCTTCGTCAGCGTGAAATGGGAAGAGGGACCGGTGCAATTGGTGCGCTATAACGGCTACCCGTCGATCCGCATCGTCGGTGACGCCGCGCCCGGCTTCAGCACCGGCGAAGCCATGGCGGAAATGGAGCGCCTGGCCGCGCAGCTGCCGGCCGGCATCGGCTACGAGTGGACCGGCCTGTCCTATCAGGAGAAGGTCTCCGCCGGGCAGGCCACCAGCCTGTTCGCCCTCGCCATCCTGGTGGTGTTCCTGTTGCTGGTGGCGCTCTACGAGAGCTGGTCGATCCCGCTGTCGGTGATGCTGATCGTGCCGATCGGCGCCATCGGCGCGGTGCTCGCGGTGATGGTCAGCGGTATGTCCAACGACGTGTATTTCAAGGTCGGCCTGATCACCATCATCGGTCTTTCGGCGAAGAACGCGATTCTCATCGTCGAGTTCGCCAAGGAACTCTGGGAGCAGGGGCATAGCCTGCGCGACGCCGCCATCGAGGCCGCGCGCCTGCGCTTCCGGCCGATCATCATGACTTCCATGGCGTTCATCCTCGGCGTGATACCCCTGGCCCTGGCCAGCGGTGCCGGCGCGGCGAGCCAGCGTGCCATCGGCACCGGAGTGATCGGCGGGATGCTCAGCGCCACCTTCCTCGGCGTGCTGTTCGTACCTATCTGTTTCGTCTGGCTGCTGTCGCTGCTGCGCAGCAAGCCGGCACCCATCGAACAGGCCGCTTCGGCCGGGGAGTGAACGAGATGCGCAAACCTGCTTTCGGCGTATCGGCGCTGCTGATCGCCCTGACCCTCGGTGCCTGCTCCATGGCGCCGACCTACGAACGTCCCGCCGCGCCGGTGGCCGACAGCTGGAGCGGCGCCGCCGCCCAGCGCCAGGGCGCGGCGATCGACACGCTGGATTGGAAGAGTTTCATCGTCGATGCCGAACTACGCCGCCTGGTGGGCGTGGCCCTGGATAACAACCGCTCGCTGCGTCAGACCCTCCTGGATATCGAGGCGGCCCGCGCGCAGTACCGAATCCAGCGCGCCGACCGGGTTCCGGGCCTGAATGCCGCTGCCACCGGCAACCGCCAGCGGCAGCCGGCCGACCTGTCCGCCGGCAATCGCTCGGAAGTGGCCAGCAGCTACCAGGTCGGGCTGGCCCTGCCGGAGTACGAACTGGACCTCTTCGGTCGGGTCAAGAGCCTGACCGACGCAGCCCTGCAACAGTACCTGGCCAGCGAGGAGGCAGCGCGCGCGGCACGGATCGCCCTGGTCGCCGAGGTCAGCCAGGCCTACCTGAGCTATGACGGCGCCCTGCGGCGCCTGGCGCTGACCCGTCAGACCCTGGTCAGCCGCGAGTATTCCTTCGCCCTGATCGACCAGCGCCGCGCGGCCGGCGCCGCCACCGCGCTGGACTACCAGGAAGCCCTTGGCCTGGTGGAGCAGGCGCGCGCCGAGCAGGAGCGCAACCTGCGGCAGAAACAGCAGGCATTCAACGCGCTGGTGTTGCTGCTGGGTAGCGACGATGCCGCGCAGGCGATTCCGCGGAGTCCGGGGCGGCGGCCGAAGCTGCTGCAGGACATCGCACCCGGCACGCCGTCCGAGCTGATCGAGCGACGCCCGGACATCCTTGCCGCCGAACATCGTTTGCGGGCGCGCAACGCGGATATCGGCGCGGCGCGCGCGGCGTTCTTCCCGCGCATCAGCCTGACCGGCAGCTTCGGCACCTCCAGCGCGGAAATGTCCGGCCTGTTCGATGGCGGCTCGCGCTCCTGGAGCTTCCTGCCGACGCTGACGCTGCCGATCTTCGATGGCGGGCGCAACCGTGCCAACCTGAGCCTGGCCGAGGCGCGCAAGGATTCGGCGGTGGCCGCCTACGAGGGGACCATCCAGACCGCTTTCCGCGAGGTCGCCGACGCCCTGGCGGCCAGCGATACCCTGCGTCGCGAAGAGAAGGCCCTGCGCGCCCTGGCGAACAGCAGCAACGAAGCCCTGAAGCTGGCCAAGGCACGCTACGAGAGTGGCGTCGACAACCACCTGCGCTACCTCGATGCGCAGCGCAGCAGCTTCCTCAACGAGATCGCCTTCATCGACGGCAGCACCCAGCGGCAGATCGCCCTGGTCGACCTGTTCCGCGCGCTCGGCGGAGGCTGGGACGAGGGACGGAGCCTGGTGGTACATCGAGGCGGCAGGAGTTGAGCGGGTAAACGTGTGGGAAACGGTGCTAGCGGGTGGCAACTGCCGCCCGCTCAAGGGCTGGCAGGTTGTGCGGGGTTCGACGCGCCACGCAGGAACAGCTCCTCCAGCGTGGCGGACAACCCGGCGCTGGCCGCGCGACCGCGGCGCTCGGCATCGACCATGCCGTAGATCAGGACGATGAAGAGTTCGCTGAAGGTCGCCGCGCTGATATCGATACGGAACACACGCTTCTGCTGGCCGCGCAGGAAGAAGGCGTCCAGGGCTTCGACATAGGACTGCCAACTGGCGTCCCCATGCCCGGCCTGGCGTCCCGGGTTCTGCTCGAACATCAGCAGCGCCAGCAGGTCGCGCTGGGCGAGGTGTTCCCGGATCAGCTCGCGTAGCGCTTCCCGCGGCTCCAGCCGCTGCAGGGCGGCGCTGTGGGTGAGGCGTTCGAGGGTACTCCTGGCATGGCTTTCCAGGCGCCGCTTGAGACCTTCGCGGGTACCGCAATGACGGTTCAGGGTTGCCCTGCTCACTCCTGCCAGTTCCGCCAGTTCTCCCATGGTGGCGCGCGGATGATTGACCATCGCGGTGGCCAGGGCCTTGAGCAGGCGCTGGTCCTGAGACGACGGGGTTGGCGCTGGGTCGAGACTGTCCCTGTGCGGGGAGTCGGGTAGCTGGGCGGATCTGGGAGCGAGTGTCATTTTTGAGGTTTTTTTTGTTCTTTTGAGACTGATTTGGATCAATTGTAGCAGGCTGGATCTCCCCACGCCTTGCTTCGCGTCAGGTCTTGAGCGGCAGCACCATGGCCGCGAGCAGTGCCAGGCCCACCCAGACCTCGCACGGGGCGATGGTCGCCGCCTCGCTCAGGCAGAACGCCTTTGACAGGACGAGGGTAGCGGAGACAGTAAGGGCGGCCAGTACGCTGCTCAGCGTCACCGTAACGGCCTGGAATCGGACGGCGAACATCCGCCGGCAAAGCGCCCCGCCCCACGAAAACCGGGGTGGCTGGCCAGCTTTCTCTCGGTCTGTCATATACTTGGCCGAGTTTTTTTCCTTTTCTTCATGAGGTGCTCGTTTTGGCTCAGTACGTCTACACCATGCATCGGGTCGGCAAGATCGTTCCGCCCAAGCGTGAAATCCTCAAGGACATCTCCCTGTCGTTCTTCCCCGGCGCCAAGATCGGCGTGCTCGGCCTGAACGGCGCGGGCAAGTCCACCCTGCTGCGGATCATGGCCGGCGTCGACACCGAGATCGAAGGCGAGGCCCGGCCGATGCCGGGGATCAACGTCGGCTACCTGCCGCAGGAGCCCAAGCTGGACCCGCAGGCCACCGTGCGCGACATCGTCGAAGAGGCCGTCGGCCAGATCAAGCAGGCCCAGGCGCGGCTGGACGAGGTCTATGCCGCCTATGCCGAGCCGGATGCCGACTTCGACGCCCTGGCCGCCGAGCAGGCCAAGCTGGAGGCGATCCTGCAGGCATCCGACGGACACAACCTGGAACGCCAGCTGGAAGTCGCCGCCGACGCCCTGCGCCTGCCGCCGTGGGATGCCAAGGTCGAGCACCTGTCCGGCGGCGAAAAGCGCCGCGTAGCGCTGTGCCGCCTGCTGCTGTCGGCTCCCGACATGCTGCTGCTGGACGAACCGACCAACCACCTGGACGCCGACTCGGTGGCCTGGCTGGAGCATTTCCTGCACGACTTCCCCGGCACCGTGGTGGCGATCACCCACGACCGCTACTTCCTCGACAACGTCGCCGGCTGGATCCTCGAACTCGACCGTGGCCATGGCATCCCGTTCGAAGGCAACTACTCCGGCTGGCTGGAATCCAAGGCCGCCCGCCTGGCCCAGGAAGCCAAGCAGGAAGCCTCCCACGCCAAGGCCATGAAGGCCGAGCTGGAGTGGGTACGCCAGGGCGCCAAGGGCCGCCAGGCCAAGTCCAAGGCGCGCCTGCAGCGCTTCGAGGAACTGCAGTCGCAGGAATTCCAGAAGCGCAGCGAGACCAACGAGATCTACATCCCGGCCGGTCCGCGCCTGGGCGACAAGGTCATCGAACTGCACAATGTGACCAAGGGCTACGGCGACCGCGTGCTGATCGACAACCTGTCCCTGAGCATTCCCAAGGGCGCCATCGTCGGTGTGATCGGCGGCAACGGCGCGGGCAAGTCGACCCTGTTCCGCATGCTTACCGGCAAGGAGCAGCCGGACTCCGGCACCATCGAGATCGGCGAGACCGTGCAGATCGCCAGCGTCGACCAGAGCCGTGACAGCCTGGAAGGCAACAAGACCGTGTGGGAGCAGGTTTCCGACGGTTTCGAGCAGATCAAGATCGGCAACTACGAAGTCCCGTCGCGCAGCTATGTCGGTCGCTTCAACTTCAAGGGCGCCGACCAGCAGAAGTTCGTCAAGGACCTCTCCGGCGGTGAGCGTGGCCGTCTGCACCTGGCCCTGACCCTGAAGCAGGGCGGCAACGTGCTGCTGCTCGACGAACCGTCCAACGACCTCGACGTGGAAACCCTGCGTGCGCTGGAAGAGGCGCTGCTGGACTTCCCCGGCTCCGCCATCGTGATCTCCCACGACCGCTGGTTCCTCGACCGGATCGCCACCCACATCCTCTCCTACGAGGACGATGGCAAGGTGACCTTCTTCGAAGGCAACTACACCGAGTTCGAGGCGGACCGCAAGAAGCGCCTGGGCGACGCCGCGGCCCAGCCGCACCGCGTGCGCTACAAGAAACTGGCGTAAGCGCACCCTCGAGAAACCGCCCGCCGGCGTTGCCGGCCGGCGGTTTTTTCATGCCTGGAATTCAACGAGCCATGCGCTGGGGAACATGGGAACTGCGCAGGGACACCTCCATCGGCGGTACCCGGGGGAGGCTCCCACGCAGCATGCCTGAGCCTTCACCTAACTAAAGATGGGGGTGCATCGACGGCTGCGATGGTGTCAGCTCTGCTAGTGGTCTGCGCAGCCGATCCGTGCGCTCAATACCGCCTGCCCGGAGAGGCCGCGCCATATGGCGAAGCCCGGCGGAATCGAGTACCGGCATTGGCCGGGCGGACCAGCCGCTACCTTCGCTCGGCGCTGGCGCCTCGGGGTAGCGTTGCCGGTGGTGGCGGCTTGTGCGCTGTCTCCATCATCAGCAGTATGGCCGTTCGGCCTGTATCGCCGGCCTTGCGGCGGTACGACCGGGCGGGCCTTGAAGGGATGCGAGCGGTCGGGTGCGAATGCCAACAACAAACAAGCACGAATCATTGATCTCCCTGCGGGGGATCGGCAAGGGCTACCTCCTGGGGGGGCAGCCGCTGCAGATACTGAAAGACGTCTGCCTGGACATCTTTCCCGGAGAAAGCTGCGCGATCGTCGGCGCGTCGGGCTCGGGCAAGAGCACCCTGCTGAATATCCTCGGCCTGCTCGACCGCCCGGACAGCGGTGCCTACCGCTTCGCCGAGCACGACATCTTCAGCGTCGACGGGGACCGACTGGCGGCGATCCGCAACCGCCTGATCGGCTTCGTCTTCCAGAGCTTCAACCTGTTGCCGCGGCTGAACGCGCTGGACAACGTCGCGCTGCCCCTGAGCTATCGAGGGATGCCGCGCCGCGAGGCACTGGAGCGGGCCGAGGCGATGCTCGCCCGGGTCGGCCTGGCCGAGCGCGCCGGCCATCGTCCGGCGGACCTCTCCGGCGGCCAGCGGCAGCGCGTCGCCATCGCTCGCGCGCTGGTCGGTGAGCCGGCGCTGATCCTCGCCGACGAACCAACCGGCAACCTCGACGCGAGCACCGCGAAAGAAGTGCTGGAGCTGCTCCTCACCCTCAACCGCGAGCGCCAGGTGACCCTGGTGGTGGTCACCCATGATCCCAGCCTGGCCGCCCGTCTCGGGCGCCAACTGACAGTGCGGCATGGCGAGGTGCACGAGGACCTGGCGGAGGCCTGCCGGTGAGCTCCAGCCCGTCGCCCCGGCAATTGCTTCACGAGGCCCTCGCCAGTCTTCGCGGGCTGGGGCGCCGCTCGCTGCTGGCGTTGCTGGGTATCGTCATGGGCTGTTCATCGGTGATCGCGATGCTGAACATCGGCAGCAACGCGACCGACGAAGCGATGAGCATCTTCAAGGACATGGGCACCGACACCCTGGTGGTGCAGTTCCCGTTCGCCCCGCAGGCGCCGATGCCGATGCCGGCGTCGCTCGACACCGAACCGCTGCTCCGCGACGTGGCCGGTCTGGAGCACCTGGCAGCGCTGGGCCTGTACTCGGCGCCGGTGACCTTTCACGGACGCACCAGCAACGCCAGTATCGTCGGCGCCAGCGCCGGGCTCGCGGCTGCCGCCAGGCTGCGGCTGCGCGAAGGACGTTTCCTCTCGCGCTTCGACGATCACGACACCTACGTGGTGGTGGGCGCGACAATCGCCGAGGCCCTGGGGGCGCCCGGCGATCCGCTGCGCCTCGGCGAGCAACTGACGGTCAACGACTATCTGTTTCGCGTGATCGGCATTCTCCAGCCGCAGGCCAGCGCCGCTCTCTTGCCGTTCGCCGCCAACGACTCGCTGTTCGTGCCGGCGCCGGGCATGCCGCGCCTGCAGCCGGCCGCCGAGGTCAGCCATGTGGTGGCGCGGGTCTCGCCGGGAGCGGACGTCTATAGCGTCGGCGCGGCCCTGGGCGCGGCCCTGACGGCGCGGTTGCCCGGTCACGAGGCGCAGGTCCAGGTCTCGCAGCAGGTGCTCGATGGACTCAAGCGGCAGACCCGGACCTTCACCTACCTGCTGGCCGGACTGGGGATCATCTCCCTGCTCGGCGGCGGCGTCGGAGTGATGAACGTGATGCTGATGAGTGTCGCCGAACGCCGCCGGGAAATCGGCGTGCGCATGGCGCTGGGCGCGCGCCAGCGGGACATCCGCAACCTGTTCCTGATCGAGGCGGTGACCCTGACCGCCGCGGGCGCGCTGTCGGGCGCGGTGCTTGGCGTGGCGGCTGCGTATCTCTACGCCAGGTTCTCCGGCTGGACCTTCTCCCTGGCCTACGCGGCCCTGCCGCTGGGGATGGGCAGTACCCTGCTGGTGGGGCTGTTCTTCGGGCTCTATCCGGCGGTCTCGGCGGCTCGCCTGCAACCGGTCGAGGCGCTGCGCGATGAATAGGTGGGGCCTGGGCGTGCTGTGGCTGGTCGCCGCTCTTCCGGTGGCGGCCAGCGTCAACCCGGCGCTGAGTCCGGACGTACCGAGCATGGCCCGCGAGCAGGGCAGGTCGGTGCTGCTCAGCGAGCAGGTGATCGACCTCAGCCTGAGCGACGCGGTCTATCTTGGCCTGCGCAACAACCGTGGAATCCGTAGCGCCTACCTGCAACGGATCGCGCAGAAGTTCGACCTGCGCGTCGCCGCCGACGCCTTCAACCCGAAGCTGGTGGTGCGCGGCGACTATCGCGCCAACCGCGCCACCGAAGACCGCACGAGGACCAGCAATGTCTCGCCCACCGCGACCCTGCTTGGCGAATATGGCACTCGCTTCAGCCTGGCCTGGGTCAAGCAGTTCCGCACCGCCGACGAGGCCGGGCGCTACCGCAGCGATGGCCTCGACCTGACCGTCGTCCAGCCGTTGCTGCGCGATGCGGGCTGGGACGTCACCACCGCGCCGCTGCGCCTGGCACGTCTCTCCGAAGACGCCAATCGCCTGCAACTCAAGGCCAGCGTGTCGCAGACCATCAGCCAGGTCATCGGCGCCTACCGGGAGCTGCTGCGCGCCCAGGAGCAGGCGCGCATCGCTCGCGAAGCCCTGGCGCGGACCCAGGAGCTGCTCGAGGTCAACCGGGCGATGATCCGCGCCGGGCGAATGGCCGAATTCGAGATCGTGCAGACCGAGGCCGACGTCGCCAGCCAGGAGCTCAATGTCGAGGAGTCCACCAACCAGGTCGACAGCGCACGCCTGGCCCTGCTGCAACTGCTGGCGCTGGACCTGTCGACGCAAATCCGCGCCAGCGATGCGCTGGCCGCCACGCCGATCGAGGTCGACCGCCAGCAGGCGATCAGGACCGCCCTGCAGCAGCAACCGGAATACCTGCAACGCCTGATCGGCAGTCGCCAGGCCGACCTCAACCTGGTGCTGGCGAAGAACCAGCGCCTGTGGGATGTCTCGCTGGTGGGCGGCGCCAGCCAGATCCGCGACCGCTACAGCGAGGGCGGTGGTGACAATTCACGCAGTTGGGACAGCTACGCCGGGGTACAGGTGGAAATTCCCATCGGCGACCTCAGCCGCCGGCAGGCCGAGGTGCGCGCCCAGGTCGACGTGGAGAACCAGAAGATCCTGATCGAGGATGCCCGGCAGACCCTGGAGCAGAACGTCATCGATGCGGTGCGCGACCTCGGCACGCGCTGGCGCCAGTACCAGATCGCCCAGCGCGCCACCGCCTTGTCGCGGCGCAAGCTGGAGATCGAACGGGAAAAGTTGCGCGTCGGGCGTTCGAGCAACTTCCAGGTGCTGAGCTTCGAGACCGACCTGCGCAACGTCGAGAACACCCAATTGAATGCCCTGATCTCGTTTCTCAATGCGCAGACGCAGCTCGACCTGATCGTCGGCATGACCCTGGATAGCTGGGAGATTTCGCTCAATGACCACTGACCGGTTTTCCTTCCTGCGCCGGCCGGCATTGTCGCTCGCCGCCGGCCTGGCGGTTGTCGCGGCGCTGGCCTGGCTGGTCCTCGCCGGCGGCACCGCGAAACGCACGGAAGGGGAGCGCTGGGTCGCCGTACGGGCGGCCCCGCTGGTGCATCAGATCGGCCTGGTCGGACGCCTGGAACCGGGGCGCGTGGTGACCCTGGCGGCGCCCTTCGCCGGCAATGTCGAGGCGCTGCTGGTGGAGCCGGGACAGCGGGTCGCGGAAGGACAGGAGCTGCTGCGCATGGACACCCGCGAGATCGCCGTGCAGGTGCGCGAGGCACAGTCGGCGTTGCTCAAGGCCCGTCGCACCCTGCAGGACCTGCGCGACTGGGAGCGTGGCGAGGACATGGCGCGGGTCCGTCGTGCCCTGCGCAGCGCGCAGCTGGCGCAGAGCAGCACCGAGCGCAAGTTGCGCGAGACCCGCGAGCTGTTCCAGCGCGGGATCGTCCCGCGCAACGAACTCGACGATCTCGAACAACAGGCCAGCCAGCAGCGCATGGACCTGGAGGCGGCCCGGCGGGAAGTGGAGTCGACCCGCGCCAAGGGGCAGGGCGAGAATCGCCAGATCGCCGAAATGGACCTGGCCAACGCCAGCGTGAAATACGAGACGCTGCAGGCCCAGCTGGATGGCCGTACGGTGCGCGCGCCCTTTGCCGGTATCGTCGTCGCGGCGCCCGGCCTGGCTGGCGAGCAGGGCAGCCGCGAACCGGTGCAGGCCGGTAGCAAGCTGGGGCAGGGCCAGGCGTTGTTCGGCCTGGCCAGCGTCGAGCGGCTGAAGGTATCTGCGAAGGTTTCCGAACTGGATATCAACCAGTTGCGCGAAGGGCAGGCGGTGGAAATCAGTGGCGACGGCTTCGAGGGCACCACGCTGGCGGGCGTCATCGCCGCCCTCGGTGGTCAGGCTCTGCCCGGCATGGCCCAGGGAGGCAGCCCGCAGTTCGAGGTGACGGTGTCGGTAGCGCCGCTTGATCCCCGCCAGTTGCAGAAGATTCGTCTGGGAATGAGCGCCAAGCTGACGGTCACCACCTATCGCAACGAACAGGCCATCGTCGTGCCGCCGGAGGCGATACGCCACGAGGGTGACCGGCTGTTCGTGGACTTTCGCCAGGCTCCCGGCGCCAGCGTGATGGCGCAACAGGTCAAGATCGGACGCTCCACGCCGGAGGGCGTGGAGGTGTTCGAGTTGCAGCCGGGTCTCGTTCGCGTGCCGTCCTCGTCCGACCGATAGTTGGCAACCTAACTTTGGGTTGGCTGGGTGGCTTCGCGAGCTGCCAATTCTGGTAGGTACGCCCCGTCATGGTGCGTTTCTTCCCGACGCGGATGTTGACAGAGGTATCAGGATTCCTTCGCGACGACGCTTCGTCCGCCCTCCACGGCATTCACCGACCTTCCTTCGGAGGGGCAACCCCCTTCTTTCGCTAGGCTTTTCCAGAGCCGCGCTGACCGTACTCTGGCTCCCGTCGTTGACTGGTCCACTGCCCCTTCGTGGTGATTGCCAGCCCTGTCAGGCCTGCGTTCGCGGAGGTCGGCCAGGTGGGCATCTCGAGGCGCGGCGGGTTGGCAAACCCTATCGGATCTTTCCGATATCCGGTCTGTCCCGGCTCGTCGTGGGGACCGTCAGCGTCGGCACCGGATAGGACTCATGAGGTAAAGCCTCTCCCGATCCCGGTACGCACGGCCAAGGCGGGTGGTGTGGTTCGCCTGGCAGGTGGATCGGACGGGAGGGCACAAGGTGGTCGTGGGGGCGGGTCGGCGACGATCCTGCCGCATGATCAAGGCTCGGCAACCGCGAGCGTTGCCAACTCACTGGAAGGATACAAAACAATGAAATCCATCAAGTCCCTGCCGTCCTTTGCTGCTCTTGCTCTCTGCCTGAGCGTTTCGTCCATGGCTAGCGCGGCCACCATCACCCCGGTCAACTCGGCCTTCACCGCACCTGGCACCATCAGCGTGAGCTCGCCGGCGTCGCTCAATCTGCCAGTGACCTGCAACATCACCTTCAAGGGCAAGACCGCCGCCGATGGTTCCTATGCCTCGATCGACAGCGTCACCGTCAGCGGCAGCAACACCCTGTGCAGCGTGCCGCAGATGACCGGCCTGCCGTGGAAGCTGACCGTTTCCAGCACCACCGCCGGCAAGGTCGATGGCGTCGGCTTCAAGATTCTCTCCTCTACCTGTGGCCCGAGCACCGTCAACGGTTCCTGGAGCAACGCCACCAATACCCTCAGCGCCAGCAATCAGTCGCTGGCAGGCAACTGCAAGATCAACAGCCTGAGCGTGAAGCCGACCCCGGCCTTCGTAGTCAACCCGTAATCCGGGCTGCCGCTGGCGCCCTCGGCGCCAGCGGTTTCGCGCTCCCGCTGCCAGGCGTCCTTCGCGGGCCGGCAGGTCCGAGGGAGTTTCCGCCGGAAGCGGCGCAGAATCTCGTTCGCACATGGAAAACGGTCTGGGGGAGGGTGTCCGCCAGGACGCTCAAGCAGGCCGACCATCGTGCCCCGTGCACTAGCAGTCCACCAGGGGTGAAACCTTGAACAACAAAAACGATATTTCCTGCCTGTTTGCCAGAAAACCATTGCCATTGCTCTGCGCCCTGATCGTCGGCGGACTGTTCGGCACGTCCCAGGCGCAAGCCGGCGGCTTCATGGTGCCGACCACCAACACGGCGGGCTGGGGCCGTGCGATGGCAGGCGGCTCGCTGTTTCCCAACGATCCGAGCGCCGCGTTCAACAACCCGGCGGCCATGGCGTTCATCGACAAGCGGATCGCCCAGTTGACGGTCAACTACGCCGATATCGACATCAAGTACAACGGCGATGCCTACGACTACCAGGGTAATCCCATGACCGGCGGCTACCAGGACGGGCCGGGCACCCCCGAGCTGGGTACCAACGATGGCGGCCAGGCCGGATTCGGCGCGTGGCTGCCGACCGGCTTCCTGGTCGTACCGATCAACGACCGCTTCGCCTTCGGTCTGAGCCAGGTCGTTCCGATGGGAATGCGCAGCACCTGGGACCCGAACTGGAAAGGCCGCGATTTCGCGGTGGACACCAAGATCGAGACGATCGGCCTGACCGGCTCCCTGTCGTTCAAGGTCAACGACAACTTCTCCCTGGGCGCCGGGGTGATCATCCAGCGCACCTCCGGCTTCGTCAGCCAGAACCTCGATCTCTATGCCTCGGCCGCCAACTCCCCGGGCATGGGCGGGATTCCGTTCCCGGCCTCGAACTCGTCCGCGCTGATGCGGGTCAAGGTGGACAACACCTCGCCCGGCTTCTTCGCCGGCGCGGTTTGGAAGCCGACCGACCGCGACACCCTGGGCTTCGCCTACCACGCGAAGATCCGCAACAAGCTGAAGGGGCACTACAACCTCTACGACCACGACGGTGGACTGACCGAGGGCGCCATCGAGGGCGGCACCCCGGGCCTGGCCTATCCGGGCCTGGACCTGCGCATGGGCGCTTCCGCCTCGGCGCGCCTGGATATCCCCGCCTACGCCTCACTGGATTGGGTACACCAGTTCAACGACCGTCTGAGCCTGGGCGCCAGCGCCACCTGGACCGAGTGGTCGTCGTTCCAGGACCTGACCCTCAAGTCCCACGGCAACACGATCGTCTCCATCCCCTACACCTACCGGAACACCTGGACCCTGGCGGTGGGCGGCGACTACAAGGTGACCGACCAGTGGACCATGCGCGCCGGGGTCGCCTACGACCAGACGCCGACCCACAATGCCACCCGCGATCCGCGGATTCCCGACGGCGATCGCTACTTCGCCTCCCTGGGCGCCGGCTATCGCTTCCAGTCGATGCCGGAGTTGTCGATCGACGCGGCCTACTCGCGGCAATTCGTCAAGGAGGTGCCGTTGAAGACGGTCAACCAGGATCGCCTGGGCGGCGGGCGGCTGGATGGCAGGGCAACCAGCAAGGGACAGGTGTTCAGCCTGTCCGCGACCTACGACTTCTAGACCCGGCCGTAGGTAGAGGAAGGGCCTCCCCCTGGCGGGGGAGGCCCTTTCGCATCTGGCGCCGGGATGCACGCGAACGGTGCTTTCGTCGCCCTTCAACAGTGCGTGGCCAGCCCGGGAGGCAGCCTGGTTCCGGGCGCGTGCTCTGGCCCGAGCCGTTCTGGCGGACCCGGAAAGTTTCAGTTTTGCACCATAAAGATTCATCAATGCGTCATTTCGCACTTTCTAGGTGCCGCCTGGCTTGTTAGAGTCACGCGCAAAAAATTGTTCACAAAACTAGAAACCGGTGAGAAAAATGACGCAATCCGTCGACGCTTTCCTCGAGCGCCTGAAGCGGCGCGATCCCGATCAGCCCGAATTCCACCAGGCGGTGGAAGAGGTGCTGCGTTCCCTCTGGCCGTTCCTCGAGGCCAACCCGCACTACCTGGAAGCCGGCATCATCGAACGCATCGTCGAACCCGAGCGGGCGATCCTGTTCCGCGTACCCTGGGTCGACGACCAGGGCCGGGTACGGGTCAACCGTGGCTACCGGGTGCAGATGAGCAGCGCCATCGGCCCCTACAAGGGCGGCCTGCGCTTCCATCCCTCGGTCAACCTCGGGGTGCTGAAGTTCCTCGCCTTCGAGCAGGTCTTCAAGAACTCCCTGACCACTCTGCCCATGGGCGGCGGCAAGGGCGGCTCCGACTTCGATCCGAAGGGCAAGAGCGACGCCGAGGTGATGCGTTTCTGCCAGTCGTTCATGAGCGAGCTGTACCGCCACGTCGGCGCCGACCTGGACGTGCCGGCCGGCGACATCGGCGTCGGCGCGCGTGAGATCGGCTACCTGTTCGGCCAGTACAAGCGCCTGTCCAACCAGTTCACCTCGGTGCTGACCGGCAAGGGCCTGAGCTATGGCGGCAGCCTGATCCGCCCGGAGGCGACCGGCTTCGGCTGCGTCTACTTCGCCCAGGAAATGCTCAAGGATCGTGGCCGCGGCTTCGACGGCCAGCGGGTGGCGATCTCCGGCTCGGGCAACGTCGCCCAGTACGCGGCGCGCAAGGTCATGGAAATGGGCGGCAAGGTGATCTCGCTGTCCGATTCCGAAGGCACCCTGTATGCCGAGGCGGGGCTCTCCGACGAGCAGTGGGAATACCTGATGGAGCTGAAGAACGTGCGCCGCGGGCGCATCCGCGAGATGGCGGAGCAGTTTTCCCTGCAGTTTCTCGAAGGGCGCCGGCCCTGGGGCCTGGCCTGCGATATCGCGCTGCCCTGCGCGACCCAGAACGAACTGGATGCCGAGGATGCGCGGCGCCTGCTGGCCAACGGCTGCGTCTGTGTCGCCGAAGGCGCCAACATGCCCTCGACCCTGGAAGCCGTCGACCTGTTCCTCGAGGCCGGCATCCTCTACGCGCCGGGCAAGGCGTCGAACGCCGGCGGGGTGGCGGTGAGCGGCCTGGAGATGTCGCAGAACGCCATGCGCCTGCGTTGGAGCGAGGGCGAGGTGGATACCAAGCTGCACGGCATCATGCAGTCGATCCACCATGCCTGCCTGCTGTACGGCGAGGAGCAGGGGCGGGTCAACTACGTGAAGGGGGCGAACATCGCCGGCTTCGTCAAGGTCGCCGATGCGATGCTGGCGCAGGGCGTGGTCTGAGGTCGTCCCATAGAGGAAAAACGGGGCTCCAGGGGAGCCCCGTTTTTCCTTGTGGCGGTTATTCCGCGGGACGCGGCGTGGTCTCCGTGCTGGCCGGCAGCAGCGGATATTCGACGCGCGGCTGCTTGCCGCTCAGGCTGTGCAGGAAGGCGACGATGTTCTCCACGTCGTCCGGCGCCAACTGCTTGCCGAGCTGGGCGTTGCCCATGATCGCCACCGCGTCCTTGAGTTCCCAGACCTGGCCGCTGTGGAAGTACGGCGCGGTGAGGGCGACGTTGCGCAGGGGCGCGGCGCGGAATACGTACTCGTCGCTCTGGGTCTTGGTCACGGCGAAGCGGCCCTTGTCGCCGCTGGGCAGCACGCTGGCGTCGGGCTTCTTCACCAGGCCGAACGGGAAGTAGGCCTGGCCGCCCAGGTTGATGCCGTTGTGGCAGGCGCTGCAGCCACTGTCCATGAATGCCTTGAGGCCTTTCTTCTGCTGTGCGTCGAGGGCCTTGTCGTCGCCCTTGAGATACAGGTCGAAGGGCGAGTCCGGAGTCACCAGGGTCGCCTCGTAGGCCTCGATGGCCAGCGCCATGTTGTCGAAGCTGACCGGCTTGCCGGCCTTGGGGAAGGCCTTGCGGAAGGCGTCCACGTATTCCGGGATGCTGCCCAGGGTCTGTTCGACCAACTGCGGGGTACTGTGCATCTCGACGCTGTTCTGGATCGGACCCTTGGCCTGCTCCCCCAGGTCCTTGGCACGGCCATCCCAGAACTGCGCGGCATTGAACACGGCGTTGAAGACCGTCGGCGAATTGCGTGGCCCCTTCTGCCAGCCGTGACCGACCGACGTCGGTACGTTGTCGGCGCCGCCGGTGCCGACGTTGTGGCAGGTGTTGCAGCTGAGCACATGGCTGCGTGACAGGCGCGGGTCGAAGAACAGTTTCTTGCCGAGTTCGCGCTGTTGCTCGCTGATGGGCTGGCCGCGTAGCTCGGTGACCTGCTCGGGGATGGGTTTGAACAGCGCGCTGGCCTGGTCGTGCAGGGCATCGGCCTGGGCGAGGGGCGTGGCGAACGACAGCAACAGGCTGCCAAGCGGGAGCAGTTGCGAGGACTGCATCTTTTTTTCTCCTTATCAGGCGTTACAACCGGTCCTGTGAGGAGAGGCCAGCGGCGCGCTGCTCGGCTTGACGTGGATCAAGCGCACCGGGATCGGTGCTGCGGATGGTTGTCGCAGCGTGCTTCAGCGCTCGCGCAAGGCCCGGGCCAACGCGCGGTCGCGGTCGCGCTGCCAATCGTCGTCGCGGTCGTCCCACTGGCGCTCCTCGAAACGCCGCCGCTCTTCGCTCCGCGCCATCGACCGGCATTGCTCGAAGCCGTCGCCCCAGCCGCTGGCGTAGATCGCCTCGCGCAGGTAGCGGGGGACGTCCTTGCGGAATTCGCCGCTGATCGAGCCGGCCGCCTGGCGGCCGCTACCGCAGCCATCGTCGAAACCGTCGGCATAGGCGGGCGGGTAGCCCTTGGCGAGCAGGTACTGGTGGGTGCTTTCGCAGCCGCCGAGCAGGGTGGCGGTGAGCAGGATCAGGGCGAGGACAAGCACGCCGAGACGCGAAGAAGACATGGCCGGGACTCCTCGACCGCCGGGATGGGGCTCCCGGAGATTCGCGCCGGGCCCGCTGGCAGGTCCGGCGCGAGTCTAGGTCGGCATTGGTGAGGAATTCGTCAAGCCGATGTGATGACGATGCGATGACCGCCGCCGTCCAGCGCCTGGTCGCCGATCCTCACCGGCAGGAAGCGTTCGATAACCCGGCGGTTGCTTTGCAGATGGGCGCTCAGCCGCGGCGTGGTGAAGCTGCCGGCGCCGGCCAGGGCCATGGGCAGCAGCAATTGGTCGGCGAGGTGCTCGTCCGCCGCGCAGCCGCTTTCCATCCAGCCGATGGCTTGCGTCGCGACCTGTTCCGCCACCCGTTCGGCGCTGACGCCGGCCTGGCCGAAGGCGCAGAAGATCGCGCAGATGTGCTCGCAGTCGATCCGCAGCAGCAGGGCGTTGCCCGGCCCCTGGTCCTCCGCGAGGAACTCCAGCTGGCGTTCTTCGTCGCTCCAACCGAGGCGCTGGCGGACCCTCTCCAGCTCACGCTCGCCGACGTGCCCGGGAATCCCGGCGAGCAGCGCCCGCGCCTGGCGCCGCAGCGCCGCGCCGGGATGCTCCAGTTGCAGCGGCCGCCAGCGTGCCGGGCGTACCCGCGCCAGCAGCTCGCCACCGCCGGCGGGTACGAAGCCGTGGCGCAGCAGTTCCAGGTCGACTTCCGCGCCCATCCGCTGCAACAGCGGCAGCCAGCTGTCGCGGAGAAAGTCCGCCGGCGGCGCCAGTGGATTGTGGGTGCCGCCGCTGATCCTCACCCGGCTTTCGCCGTTGGCCGCGAGCAGCGCCGGCAGCAGGGTTTGCAGTACCAGCGAGCAACTGCCGGCGGAGCCGATGGCGAAGGCGTAGTCGCCGGCGCGGATCGCACCGGGCCGGAACGCCAGCTCGCGTGAGCCGAGCTCGGCACCCTCGACCTCGGCCGCGCAGATTTCCGCCGCCGCGCGCACCGCGGTGAGGTGCTGCCGCAGCAGCCCCGGACGGCTGCGCCGGCCACGGATGTTGCGGATGCGCAGCGGCTGGCCGCTGGTCATCGACAGGCTCAGGGCGCTACGCAGGATCTGCCCGCCGCCTTCGCTGCCGTCGAGTTCGATGAGGTCCTTTCTCATGAGGTTTCCCTTGTGTATTGCCATATCTTGTCGTGGAGGTAGCGATCCAGCAGTCGGCTGTCCTGGCGCGCGCCGGTTGGTTGGGTGGCCCCTCGTTCGGCCTGGAGCAACTCCGCTTCGATGAAGCGTTGCAGCGCCAGGCGCGGAGGGCCGTAGGCCGATTCGTCGCGCTGACGCTTGAGGCTCAGCAGGGCATCCAGTTCTTCGCGCAGCGACGGGTCGTCCAGCGTGGCTTCCACTAGCCTCTCGAACGCCACCGGCGGCAAGCCCAGGCCTGCATCCAGCCAACGCACCGCGAACAACGGACGCAGGACGTAGAGGTATTTCTTCAGCCGGACGCTGTCGCCCTTCAGGTAGCCCCGGTAGTTCTTGCGTGCCATCGACAGGTAGTGATGGCGACTGCCTGGTACGGAGTGAAAGGCGCTGCCCAGCCAGAGCAGTTCCTCGCGCACGCCAGGCTCTTCCCGATACACCAGCGGCGAGCCGAGCCACTCCAGCAGGGCCGGGTTGGATTTGCGCATCAGGCGCAACGCCTTGCGCAGTTCCCAGCCGCTGATGTCCAGCTCGTCGCTCAGCGGACGTTCTATCACGTCGCGAGGTTCCTCGACGCGCTGATACCACTCGGGCTGATGCACATAGACGAAGCGTACGTCGTAGTCGCTGTCCGGCGAAGCGAAGCCCCAGGCCCGGCTGCCCGACTCGCAGGCGTAGAGCACGACTACGTCGTGCTCGCGTTCGATCCGTTCCAGCTCATCCAGTACCCGCTCGCGCATGGCGGCGGGGAGCGGATGGCGTTCTTCCCTGTTCATTTCGATTCTTCCCCAGCGGGCGCCACAGGGCGCCCGTCATCCTTTCACGCACACCACCTGACGCAGGGTGTGCAGCACTTCCACCAGCTCGCGCTGGGCTTCCATGACCCGGTCGATGTCCTTGTAGGCCATCGGGATCTCGTCGATCACGTCGGCGTCCTTGCGGCATTCGACGTGGGCGGTGGCGCGCGCCTGGTCGGCGACGCTGAAGACCTTCTTCGCCTTGGTCCGGCTCATGGTCCGCCCGGCGCCGTGGCTGCACGAGCAGAACGCTTCCTGGTTGCCGAGGCCGCGGACGATGAAGCTCTTCGCCCCCATCGAGCCGGGAATGATGCCGAGCTGGCCCTTCTGCGCGGACACCGCGCCTTTGCGGGTGACCAGTACCTCCTGGCCGAAGTGGCGCTCCTTCTGCACGTAGTTATGGTGGCAATCGACCGCCTCCAGGTTGGCTTCGAACGGCTTGCGGATCACCTGGCGCGCCGCCTCGATCACCGCGTGCATCATCAGCGCGCGGTTCTGCCGGGCGAAATCCTGGGCCCAGCCCACCGCTTCCACGTAGTCGTCGAAGTGCCGGCTGCCTTCCTCGAAGTAGGCCAGGTCCTTGTCCGGCAGGTTGGCGATGTGCTGGCGCATGTCCGCCTTGGCCAGTTCGATGAACAGGTTGCCGATGGCGTTGCCGACCCCGCGCGAACCGCTGTGCAGCATGAACCAGACGCGGTCGGCCTCGTCCAGGCAGACCTCGATGAAGTGGTTGCCGGTGCCGAGGGTTCCCAGGTGCTGGCGGTTGTTGGTCTTCTCCAGCCTCGGGTGCTTGTCGGTGATCGCCTTGAAGCGACCGGCGAGCGCCTTCCAGGCCTGGTCGGCGGCCTCCGGTACCTCGTGCCAGGCGCCGCGGTCGCGGCGGCCGAAGGTCTTGCCGTGGGGTACCGCCTGCTCGATGGCGCTGCGCAGGCCGTGCAGGTTGTCCGGCAGGTCGGCAGCGACCAGCGAGGTGCGCGCGGCGATCATTCCGCAGCCGATATCCACGCCCACCGCGGCCGGGATGATCGCGCCGAGGGTAGGGATCACGCTACCGATGGTCGAGCCCTTGCCCAGGTGTACGTCAGGCATCACCGCCAGGTGCTTGAAGATGAAGGGCATCTTCGCCGTGTGCAGCAACTGCTGGCGCGCTTCCTCCTCCACCGGGACGCCCTGGGTCCAGAGCTTGATCGGCTTGCCGCCGGCCACTTCGAGGATATTCATGTCTTTCATCGTGCTTTCCTTGTGCTCCGCGCCGTCTTGTCGACGGCGCGGCTATCGTTCGTGATCAGGCCTGCTTCAGCGTGACCAGTCCGTTCAATACCTGGTCCAGGCCACCGAATACCGAAATCCGGTCGATGCGCTCGGCCACCCGCTCCAGGGTTTCCAATTCCTTCAGACGCAGCGCGGTCGGGTTTTCCTCCATGACCTTCGCGGTATTCAGCAGCGAGCGGGTCGCCGAGGTTTCCTCGCGGCGGCGGATCACATTGGCCTGGGCCGCCTTCTCCGCCTCCACCACCTGCGCCAGCAGGGTCTTCATTTCGCCCGGGAGGATGATGTCGCGTACGCCCAGGCCGCTCACTTCCAGGCCGCTGTCTTCCAGCTTGGCGGCCAGGTGGGCGCTGACCGCTTCGTCGATCGACTGCTTGTTCTCCAGCAGTTCGTCGAGGGTACGGGTGCCCACTGCCGCCCGCAGGCCGAACTGCAGCTCGCGGTACAGATACTCCAGCGGTTTGCTCAGCCGCGAGAAGGCGGTGAGCACGTCGCTGTAGCGCCAATTGGCGGCGAGGTTCAGGCGCAGGCTGACCTTGTCGCGGGTGAGGATCTCCTGGCCGCTGACCTCCAGCGCCTGGATACGGGTGTCGACCAGTTCCACGCTGACTTGCCGGTTGTAGCGCCAGAAACCGTATTGTCCAGCTTGCAGCAGGCCGGCAAGGGCGCCGTCGACCTTGAGCACGCCGACCTGGAACGCCGGCACCTGGACCAGCAACACTGCGTCCAGGCCCGCCAGGGCGCGGTCGCGCAGGTTCGGCTGGTGCAACTGGGCGACCAGCGCGGCGGACAATCGATAGTCCTGGGTCGGGTCGATGCGCTCCAGGCGCTGCTCGGTCTGGCCTTTCCAGTACAGTCGGCGGCTGCCCGGTGCGAGCAACTCCACCAGCACGCCGTCCTCGTAGCGCAGGCCGGCCTCGTTGTCGCCCAGGTCCATCCGGGTGAAGTAGCGCTCCACCAGTTGCGGTTCGCTCTGCCGCAGGTAGCCGGCCAGGCGGTGTTCAAACTGCGGGGTGTTCAGGCTGAAGCTTTCCAGGCTCAGGCGGTCGTACGGATCGAAGCGGCGGTAGGTGCCCGGTTCGAGCACGGCGAGGAAGTCGCCTTCGGAATACAGCAGGCCGCGTTCGTTCTTCTTCACGATAAAGCGCTTCAGCATTTTCATCTCTTCATTCCTTTCATTCTTCCGTGGTGCCGGTGTTGCCGGCCCGTCGAGCGTCGTGGGTGGAGCGCGGAGGAGGTTGGCCTGGCGGACGTCCTGTCCATACGATCGATTCCCTCGATCCCCGGCCTGCCTTGCCCCGTGCCCGAACCGCGGGCCGGACGGGCCGGCGGCGGCTTCGGCTCCCTTGCGTTCTCCGGCCTTCCTGGCCGCTTGCGCAGTTCGCCTCGGCCACACCGGCGGGTGTTGCCATTGAGTGATTGCCGTTAAGGCAACGTTCGAGCGGGAGTCGAACCCGCGACAGACCATTTCGTGGATGGTTGCTCTACCAGGCTGAGCTATCGAACCGCGAAGCGGCATTGCCGTCATTCGCGAATGACCGTCGTTGTTGCGGGCGGCATGCACGACGCCGACACCAGGGGTGGGCTCGGGCACCGGCGGGACTGGAGTCCCGACCCGTCGGCCTGCATGGGCGATGCGGTCGAAATGGATATAGCGAGCGGCGTGCCAGGTTTTTATCGATGAGACTGTTTCTTGCTTAACTATTTGATTTTAAAGGTGAATAAATTTTTTATTGCGCTTCGTCGGCGAATTCGATGGAGAGATGCCTGGCTATTTCTATATATTTTCATATCGATCTTTATCTTGAAGGATAAGCAGTGATGAAACGCACGGTCGCCATCGGCTTCATCGGCGCCACCCTCGACCGTCTCGGCAAGGGCGCGGCGCGCTGGCAAAAGTGGCGGCCGAGCATCGGCCTGTGCCAGCAGCCGGACCTGCTGATCGACCGCCTCGAACTGATCCACGGCAACGACGCCCGCGACCTCGGCCTGGCCGAGCGGATTCGCGCCGACATCGCCGCGGTGTCGCCGCATACCGAGGTCCGCCTGCAGCAGATGGAACTGCGCAACCCCTGGGACTTCGAGGAGGTCTATGGCGCCCTGCACGATTTCGTCAGCGCCTACCCCTTCGACACCGAGCGCGAGGACTACCTGGTGCATATCACCACCGGGACCCATGTCGCGCAGATCTGCTGGTTCCTCCTTACCGAGGCGCGCTACCTGCCGGCCCGGCTGGTGCAGACCTCGCCGTCGCGGCGCAAGGACGAGGCGCGCCATCCCGAGGGCTCGGCGACGCTGATCGACCTCGACCTGTCCCGCTACGACCGCATCGCCTCGCGGTTCCGCCGCGAACAGGAGGAAAGCCTGGCTTTTCTCAAGTCGGGAATCGCCACGCGCAATGCCGCTTTCAACCGCTCCATCGAGCAGATCGAGCGGGTCGCCGTGCGTTCGCGGGCACCCATGCTGCTGGTGGGGCCGACCGGTGCCGGCAAATCGTTCCTCGCCCGGCGCATCTATGAACTCAAGCGCAGCCGGCACCAGCTCGACGGGCGTTTCGTCGAGGTCAACTGCGCCACCTTGCGCGGCGACGGCGCGATGTCGGCACTGTTCGGTCACGTCAAGGGCGCCTTCACCGGCGCGCAGAATGCGCGCGAAGGCCTGCTGCGCGCAGCCGACGGTGGCATGCTGTTCCTCGACGAGATCGGCGAGCTGGGCGCCGACGAACAGGCGATGCTGCTCAAGGCTATCGAAGAGAAGCGCTTCTTCCCGCTGGGTTCGGACCGTGAGGTGGAGAGCGACTTCCAGCTTATCGCCGGGACCCACCGCGACTTGCGCGGACGAGTGGCCGAAGGCCTGTTCCGCGAGGACCTGTTCGCCCGCATCAACCTGTGGACCTTCGAGCTGCCGGGCCTGGCTGGACGCCGCGAGGACATCGAGCCGAACATCGACTTCGAACTGGAGCGGCACGCCCGCGAGCAAGGGCGGCAGGTGCGTTTCAACCTGGAGGCCAAGCGTCGCTACCTGGCCTTCGCCGGTTCCAGCGAAGCGCGCTGGGCCGGCAACTTCCGCGAGCTGTCGGCTTCCATCACACGGATGGCGACCCTGGCCGACAGCGGGCGGATCGACGAGGCGCTGGTCGAGGAGGAGATCCTCCGCCTGCGCCAGGCCTGGGGGCTCGATGCGGGCCGGGAGCCACTGGCCGATCTGCTGGGGCAGCGGGTGGAGGTCCTGGATCTGTTCGACCGCCTGCAACTGCAGGCGGTGCTGGAAGTGTGCCGCGGGGCTAAGACCCTTTCCGAGGCGGGACGCCGGCTGTTTGCCGTTTCGCGCCAGGACAAGCGCAACCCCAACGACGCCGACCGGCTGCGCAAGTACCTGGCGCGTTTCGGCCTGGACTGGGCGCAGATACGCGCCTGAACACCACTTCGGGATATCCTTGGCGTCTTTTCACGGGCTCCAGGGACGAATGCCGATGAGCGAGATAATGGACGTCGAGCGACTGCGCCAGCGCTGCGCGGCCGGCGAAAGCTTCAAATACCTGTATTTCTGGGGACATCGCCCGGCGACGGATGACAAGGTCGGCAAGAGCTGTTTCAGCCAGTGGTACGAGGCTTCGTTCAAGCTCGACGGGGTGCGCTACGCCAGCGCCGAGCATTACATGATGGCGGCCAAGGCACGCTTGTTCGACGACCCTAGGTTGCTCGAGCGCATCCTGGCGGCGCGCAGCCCAGGCGAGGCGAAGGCCCTCGGCCGCGAAGTCGCCGGCTTCGACGAGGCACGCTGGAACGCCGAGCGGGTGGGAATCGTGATCGAAGGCAACCTCGGCAAGTTCGGCCAGAACGCTTCGCTGAAGAAATACCTTCTGGGCACCGCCGACCGGGTGCTGGTCGAGGCCAGCCCGGTGGACGCGATCTGGGGCATCGGCCTGGCCGCGAGCGATCCCCTGGCAGCCGAGCCGGCGACCTGGCAAGGCCTCAACCTGCTCGGCTTCGCCCTGATGGAGGTGCGCCGGAGGCTGGCTCAGTAGTAGTACCAGCGCAGCTCCAGCTTCACCTCGTTGATCGGCTTGCCGACATGGCTGAACTCGCGTTCGGCGCTCAGGCGCAGGCCGAGGTCGCGGCCCAGCTCCACCTGCTGGACGAAGCCCAGGCTGCGGCGCACTTCACCGTTGTGGAAGTAGTCGCCCTTGGCCTCCAGGGTCAGGTTGCCCAGCGGGTTGCGCCACAGCAGGCCGCTGTCGAAGCCCACCGCCGGGGCGATGGCGGCGGCGAAGTCCCTGTTGTTCTCGATCCGCGCGGTGCCCATGGCGTAGAGCAGCAGGTCGTCGCCGAACATCCAGCTGCCGCCGGCGCCGCCGTTCAGGTGGCTGACCAGGTTTTCGTCGCCGTCCTCGCCCGGCACCCGCTCCAGGCCGCCGGCGACCTGCCAGGACAGCGGCTTGAGCAACTGGTTGCGCGGGGTCAGCGAGCGGATGGTGACCAGGTCGAGATTCTGCAACTGCCAGCGGTTGCCTTCGTACTGGCGCAGCTTGAGCTGGCCGATCTCGATCTGCGCGCCGAGGGGGAAGCCATAGGCGTTATCGGCGAGGTCATGGTAGGCCATGCGCAGGCCGTATTCGGCGAAGGCGCGGTCATCGCGGCTGCCGACGCCGAACTGCCAGGTCCGTGACTCGTGGCCGTCCTCCGGCTGGCCGGGGCGCTCGACCTGGAGGTCCGGCGGCGGGTTGCGGTTGATCGCTCGCAACAGGTTGTAGCTGCGCGAGGCGATGCCGCTGTCACGCGCCTGACCGGTGGCGCGGTAGCGCACCAGGCGGAAGGCGGCGTCCTGGATCAGCGCCTGGCGCGGCATCGGCAGGGCCTTGAAGTCGGGAGCGTCGAGCAGGCTGTCGTCGTCCGCCAGGCGCTTGGCCCAGTCGCGCTCGGCATGGTCGAGCGGTTCGGCGCGGGCGAGCAGTTCCTTCTCGCGCGACGGCCGGTAGTCGATGCGCTCGATCAGCCCGGCGTTCTTCACCGCGCGGACGGTGTCGGTGGGGATCGCGGTAAGCGGGAACTGCTCGGTCAGCTCGATGCCCGGGCGGGCGATCTCCATCAGTTCGAGCAGGCGGAACGAACAGTTCTCGTCGAAGAAGTAGTAGTCGAAGCGGACCTGCTTGAGTTCCCAGACGTGTTCGACCATGCGCCCGGTCTCCTCGGGCGTGAGGTTCAGCTTGTATTCCCAGAGGTCGCGGTTCTCCAGGCGGCTGTACTCGGCCAGCTTCTCCCGGTACGGGACCAGCGCGAACAGGCCGGGATAGCCGCCCATCAGGCCTTTCCAGGCATAGAGGATGCTGTTGTCCATGCCTTCGATGTAGGCGCCGAAGTTCAGCGCGTAGCTGAGCAGGGCGGTGTTGTTGCTGGTGACGTCGGCCTGGTCGATGCGCAGCAGGGTGTGGCCGAACATCGACGACGGGCTGTTCAGGTAGGCCGCGGGGAACACCAGCACCGCGCTGTGCGGGTTGATGTCGCGGTACCAGTTGTCGTATTCGCCGCACTGCGGCTGCGGCAGGTCGTCGAGTTGCAGTTGCTGGCGCAGCCAGCGGGTGCGTGCCGGGTAGACGCACTGGGCATGCTTGTCGCCAAGGCTGGGCGAGGCATAGAGCGCCTTTAGCGTGGCCGCCAGTTCGGCGTCCGGGTGGCTCTCGCCGTTGTCGGCGAGGAAGAACCGCTCGTCGTCGACGTAGCTGCGCCAACCGCCGAGCTTGCCGCGTTCGTAGTGGCCGAGGGCGATCCAGTAGGGATCGGCGGCCAGTTGCTGGAGGCGGGCCTCGGGAACCGTGGGCGCAGCCAGAAGGGGGGAGCAGGCGCACAGCGCCATCCAGGGCAACAGGCGTTTCGGCATCGGCAAGGCTTAATGCTTGGGGAAAGGGGCCTGCCCGCGAACGGGCAGGCGGCGAGGCTCAGGCCTGCTCGGCGTACTTGGCCAGGCGGGCGTCCTGTTTCAGGATCGCCTGGGTGTTGGCATAGACGTCGGCGGCGGTGGCGTCGGACTTGTTGAAGATCTCGGAGAAATGCTCATGGGTGACGGCGGCGAAGTGCTCGCGGTCCTGCGGTTGCACGCCCAGCACCACGGCATAGGTGGTCAGCGCTTCGCCATTGCCCTTGGCCATGTCTTCGGACAGCTCGTCCATCATGCTGCCGAGCACCAGCAGGGGCTTGCCGCCATAGGACAGCGCGCCGTTGGTATGGCAGCCGTTGGTGCCGGTGGTCATGCCGAAGGTGTTGTTGCCGGAAGTGCCGTTGGTGGTCGCCGCGACCACGTGGGTGGCCACGCCGCGCTGGCCTTTGAAGAGCATGTTGCCCCAGCCGCAGCCGGCGCCGCCGGGAGCGTCGGCGAAAGCGTTGAAGGAGGCGGCGGCGAACAGGGTACCGAGCAGAATCCGTTTCATCGTTTGTTCTCTCTTGAGGTGGATCGGAGCCATCTGGAGCGGGCCAGCGACGCCGTGAGCTTTTCGGAATGCCACCGGGGTGTCAAGGCACCGAATGGGTGGCAGCGCGCAATGCCGGGCGAAAATTGACCGGCGTCAGCGGCAATCCGCTTGGAACCGTCCAGACTTGGGAAAGTTCTGGTCGGTCTGAGCGAAACCGGCCTTGGTCAGCCGTTCCTCATGCAGGAGGTGGATATGAGCGCTTTCGACCCCGCTACCGCCCTGGAAACCCTGGCGACCGAGTACGCGGCACGCGCCGCGGCGATCCGTCGGGACCTGGCGCGCAGCCATTCGCCGGACTTCGCCGAGCAGGCGGTGCAGCGCCAGAACGACGAAGTGCTCGAAGGCCTGCTCGCCGAGGCGGAGGCGGGGATGCGTCAGGTCGGCCTGGCCCGCCTGCGCCTGGCGGAAGGTCGCTACGGCTACTGCGAGCGCTGCGGCGAGGCCATCGAACCGGCGCGCCTGGCCGCCCTGCCTGCGGCGGAATACTGCCTGCGCTGCGCCGACCTGGTACATCGGTGAGATAGCGCCATCCGCGCCTTGTCAGTGGCGCGAGGCTGGGGGGAGAATGCGGGCGACGACACCCCGCGGCGATCTGCCGCCCGATGCAAGGATTCCCGATGCCCGATTCCGTCGCTGCCGGCCTGCGCCTGGCGCCAGAAGAACTGACCCGCCCGTTCGCTCCCGAGCAATTCGCCTTCGACACCACCGATGACCTGGAGCCCTTCCGCGGCGTGCTGGGCCAGGAGCGTGCGGTCGAGGCGCTGCAGTTCGGTGTGGCGATGCCGCGTCCGGGTTACAACGTATTCGTCATGGGCGAGCCGGGGACCGGACGCTTCTCCTTCGTCAAACGCTATCTGCAAGCCGAGGGCAAGCGCGTCGCCACGCCCTCCGACTGGGTCTACCTGAACAATTTCGACGAGCCGCGCGAACCTCGGGTGATCGAGCTGCCGCCGGGCAGCGCAACCGAATTCAGCGCCGACATCGACCGTCTGATCGACAACCTGATGTCGACCTTCCCGGCGGTCTTCGAGCATCCGGCCTACCAGCAGAAGAAGAACGCCGTCGACCGCGCTTTCAACCAGCGCTACGACCGCGCCCTGGACTCGGTGGAGCGGCGCGCCCTGGAGAAGGACGTGGCGCTGTACCGCGACAGCGCCAACGTCGCCTTCACCCCGATGAAGGACGGCAAGGCCCTCGACGAGGCCGAATTCGCCCAGTTGCCCGAAGCCGAGCGCGAGCGTTTCCACAAGGATATCGCCGCCCTCGAGGAGTACCTCAACGAGGAACTGGCGAGCCTGCCGCAGTGGAAGCGCGAGTCGAGCAACCAGTTGCGCGAGCTCAACGAGGAAACCATCACCCTGGCCCTGCAGCCCCTGCTGGCGCCTCTGGTGGAGAAGTACAACAACAACCCGGGCGTCTGCGCCTACCTGCAGGCGATGCAACTGAACCTGCTGAAGACCGTGGTCGACCAACTGGTCGACGACAGCCGCACCGACGCCCAGCGCAAGCAAGGGCTGATCGAGCAGTACGCGCCGAACCAGGCCATCGTCCACCACGCGACCAGCGGCGCGCCGGTGGTGTTCGAGTCGCACCCGACCTACGACAACCTGTTCGGCCGCATCGAGTACAGCTCGGACCAGGGGGCGCTCTACACCAGCTACCGGCAGTTGCGTCCGGGGGCGCTGCACCGGGCCAACGGCGGCTTCCTGATCCTGGAAGCGGAAAAGATGCTTGGCGAGCCGTTCGTCTGGGACGCGCTCAAGCGTGCCCTGCAGTCGCGCCAGTTGAAGATGGAGTCGCCGCTGGCCGAACTCGGCCGCCTGGCTGCGGTTTCCCTGACCCCCCAGGTGATCCCGCTGCAACTGAAGGTGATCATCATCGGCTCGCGGCAGATCTACTACACCCTGCAGGACCTCGATCCGGACTTCCAGGAGATGTTCCGGGTGCTGGTGGACTTCGACGAGGACATCCCGCTGGGCGAGGACAGCCTCGAACAGTTCGCCCAGTTGCTCAAGACGCGCACCTCGGAAGAGGGCATGGCGCCCCTCAGCGGCGCGGCGGTGGCGCGACTGGCGACCTACAGCGCGCGCCTGGCCGAGCACCAGGGGCGGCTTTCGGCACGGATCGGCGATCTGTTCCAGTTGGTCAGCGAAGCCGATTTCATCCGTCAGCTGGCGAACGAGGAGGTGATCCAGCTCGGCCACATCGAGCGTGCCCTCAAGGCCAAGCAGACCCGCACCGGACGGGTGTCGGCGCGGATCCTCGACGACATGCTGGCGGGGATCATCCTGATCGACACCGCTGGCGCCGCGGTCGGCAAGTGCAACGGACTGACCGTGCTGGAGGTGGGCGACTCGGTGTTCGGCGTGCCGGCGCGGATTTCCGCGACCGTCTATCCGGGCAGCAGCGGCATCGTCGATATCGAGCGCGAAGTCAACCTCGGCCAGCCGATCCACTCCAAGGGCGTGATGATCCTTACCGGCTACCTGGGTAGCCGCTACGCCCAGGAGTTCCCCCTGGAAATCTCCGCCAGCATCGCCCTGGAACAATCCTACGGCTACGTGGACGGCGACAGCGCCTCGCTGGGCGAGGTCTGCACGCTGATCTCGGCGCTGTCGCGGACGCCCTTGAAGCAGTGCTTCGCCATTACCGGCTCGATCAACCAGTTCGGCGAGGTGCAGGCGGTCGGCGGCGTCAACGAGAAGATCGAGGGCTTCTTCCGCCTCTGCGAAGCGCGCGGCCTGACCGGCGAACAGGGTGTGATCATCCCGCGCGCCAACGTCACTACCCTGATGCTCGACGAGCGCGTGTTGCAGGCGGTGCGCGCCGGGCAGTTCCACGTCTACGCGGTGCGCGAGGTGGACGAGGCGCTGGCGCTGCTGGTGGGCAAGCCGGTCGGTGCCCAGGACGAGAAGGGACGCTTCCCGAAAGGCAGCGTGAACGATCTGGTCGTGGCGCGCTTGCAGGAGATATCCGAACTCGGCATGGAAGAGGACGACAAGGAAAAGGACAAGCCGGCGGAGAAAGAGACCGTCGTGGCGAAGGACAAGGCCGCGGCGAAGAAGGACTGAGCCTGGCGCGCTGTCGGAACCTGTCGAGGGCGGGGCTGGAAAGCCCCGCCCTCGTGCGTTTCAGCCCTGTGGACAAGTTCCCGCCGGCGCTATGCGGAACCTGGCGGCAGGTGTAGGCTCAAAACTGGGAACCCCCGTGAGGATGCCGCCATGCCGCGTAACCTCTGCCTCATCCGCCCTTGTCTGGGGCTGACCACGCGAATCGAATGCGTGGTCAGGCCGCTGGCCGGAGAGAACGGACTCTGGACCCTGCTTTGCGCCGCCGGCATGTCCGGCTCCCAGCCTTCGGCGATCAAGGCCCAGGGCCCCTTCCACGGACCGCTGGTGGCCGAAGGGGTGTTGCAGGCGATTGCCGACTGCCTGGCCCAGCAAGGCTATATCGAAGCCGTCGACCCGCCGATCTGGCGCCTGCACCTGCAGGGCGAACTGCGCCGACTCAATGGCGAACGACGGCCGCATGTCGGCGACTACCTGTTTCGCCCGGAATCCTGAGCGGCGCCTGGGCAAAGCCTGAGCAATCCGGCCGAGGCCCCGTGCCATCATCGCTGGCGGGATCCATCCCGGCTCGGTGCACATATTTATCCACAGATTTTCTGGATAAAAACCGCCGGCCGCTGCGTTATACTCGCCGCCCCATTTTCCCCTGCACATACACACAAGAGACCATGGAACGCTTTTTCGAAAACGCCATGTACGCCTCGCGCTGGCTGCTGGCTCCCATCTACATGGGCCTGTCGCTGGCGCTGCTGGCGTTGACCATCAAGTTCTTCCAGGAAATATTCCACGTCATCCCGAACATCTTCGCGATGGCCGAGGCCGACCTGATCCCAATGTCATCAACTTTGGAAATTATCCATAAATATCATATAATTAGCGCTCAAATCAGTGCATGGGAGAAGCCCTTTTGACTACCTATACCGCATCGCTTGACACCGCCAGCCAAACCCTGGCTTGAAAATTGTACAAAAAATAACCAGCCCGCTCGATTGTCCCGCCTTCATCGCCGCCCACCGCCAGAATCCTCAAGACTTTACCCGCCGACGCCAGCTCACCTTCAAGAACCTCGTCCTGTTCCTGCTCAATCAGCCGCGCACGGCCCTGCAAACCGAACTCGATCAGTTCTATCGCGTACTCAATCAGGCGTCGACTGAGACGCAAATGGTCACTGCGCAGGCCTTCTGCAAAGCGCGCAAAAAGCTCAACCCCGAGGTATTTGAAAGTCTCAATCGCCTCCTGCAGCAACAAATTGACTGCTTCGGGCTGCGTCAGAAGTGGCGTGGGCTGAGGGTGCTCGCGGTGGATGGCTCGACCGTGCATTTACCCCTGGAGTCGACCATGGCGACCTTCTTTGGCAGTCACTCTGGCTTTCCCATGGCTCGCTTGTCCACACTCTACGAAGTCGCTGACGGTCAAACCTTGCATAGCCTGATCGTGCCCCTGACAGTCGGTGAGCGCGACTGTGCCCATCTGCACCTTGAGCACCTGCCGGCTGACAGCCTGACGCTGTTTGACCGTGGTTACCCTGGGCACTGGTTATTCGCGCTGTTCGCGCAGCAACAGCGGCACTTTCTGATGCGCCTGCCCTGTGGCTATAACGCCCAGGTCAAAGCGTTTCTACACTCTGGCCAAGTTGAAGACACACAGCTTTTCGTGGCCAACCATCCTGAAGCACGTCTGTTCTGCTCCGAGGCTGGCGTTGATCCTGCCAGCCAGATCGAGCTGAGACTGATCCGGGTCGAGTTGGCCAACGGCGAAAGCGAAGTATTGCTGACCTCGCTGCTGGATCGAGAAGCCTTTCCCGCTGAGGTGTTTGCCGAGCTTTACCACCGCCGCTGGGGCATCGAAACCGACTTCCGTCGCCTCAAACAAACCCTGACGCTGGACAACTTCAGCGGCCGCAGCGTGACCGCTGTAAAGCAGGACTTTCATGCCGCTCAACTGTTGAAGAACCTGGCGCTGTTGATGCAGCACCTGCTACAGCCGGTCATCGAACAGCGCCACAAAGGTCGCAAGCTGCGATGGAAAGTCAACTTCACCCAAGGCGTGTCACGGCTCAAAAATACCCTGGTCGAGCTGCTGGTGCGGCACTGTGCTCAGGGGCTGAGCAATGTGCTGGCCTTGATGGCTAAAAGCCTCAGTGCCGTACGCTCAGGCCGTAGCTTTGCGCGCCAACGCAAACGCGCAGCCAGCCGAGGTTGTGAGGGCTACAAACCGACGCGCTGAAGAAACACCACCGCCCAACCTCCGTGCAAAAAAAGCTGGCCACAAGCGGTCGGCATAGGCTCGTCCGGAGGACGAGAAATCTCGCCTAGACAGCCGGAACAGACGATGATCACATCACCGCCAGCCCAGCTAGACCGCCTGATTGAGCGGCAGAGGCCTGGTCATCGCCCGACGGCCATGGCGGCTGGCTGCTTCGGGGGGCTTGCCTTGGGCAGGGCTGCAGCTTAGGTTGATGACATTG